>NZ_JAPPTM010000040.1:0-24940 GCF_027587105.1 Vibrio sp. RW | reverse complement strand
AAATGAGTAAAGAAAGAACCTATCTAGCCAATGCGTATGATGCCCTACTAATAAAATCACAACTTCTTCCGCAATACATAGTCACCAATATAAAGTTTATCATTTTCCTATTGTTAGTCCCACTTACGACTTAACTCATCACCATGTCGGTAATGAACGGCTGATGATTCAAAGCCGCGATCCCCAACAATCGTTGTAATAGCTATGGGATCGTTCACAATAATATTCGGATTTGTAATAACTTCATGCAATAACTATATCTTTGACCAATGCTTATCTGTCGCAGAACTTAATAACGAAATACCAGATCCCATTTATCTCAATGCAACAAACGCACTTTAGTATCATGGGGAATCACAGTACTGATAGGAGTAAAATATTGGTTTGATAGGAGTCTGATAGCAAAAAACCGCTCATAAGAGCGGCTTTTTTAAGGTGATGCTTGCAGGATAAGTCAGCATAACTCGAACCAAACATCAAAGACTTATAATACTATTTGCAGTATAAGTTCGCATAACATTGCATCGAAAGTCTGCAAATTTGAACAACGACTAAGATTCAACGTAGTAAAATTACCACGCTCCATTTCATCCTCTAGCAGACATAATCGACATGTGTGTAACAAACTTTTGGACAATTCCGAGTTACGACCCATTGAGTACTCTGTCTTAACGGATAATTTCTGGTATAGCAAAAATTTGCCAAATCAAATTTTAGTTAAGGATCACATTTCGTTGACTAGCTTCTACCAAATTATCAAATTCTGATACTCGTTCCAAAAATGCGGTTTTCTGGATACTAGGAAGCGACTTCGCGATAGGCAAATCGGCTTTCATCGCATCGACAGGACGATTGCGAACTAAAACTTCAAAGTGTAAATGTGGCCCGGTTGAACGCCCCGTATTACCAGAAAGGGCAACTTTTCGCCCACGTTTTACAAGTTGACCTTTTTTTACTAAGACTTTATTCAAGTGAAGGTAACGCGTTTTATACACGCTGTTGTGTTCAATCACTAAATAGTTACCAGCATAAGGGTGTTTACGAACCGCAATCACTTTTCCATCCCCTGTAGAATATACCGGCGCACCGATTGGTGTCGCGAAATCCGTTCCGTTATGTGGCGCGATTCTTCCCGTTACTGGATGTTTACGCTTAGGATTAAACCCAGAGGTGATTCGGCGGTATGCCTTATCGACAGGATAGCGGTTAAACGCTCGCTCCAAGCTGTTGCCTTCTCTATCATAGAACCGTCCATCCTCAGCCAAAAATGCCCCGACTTCACCCTTCGCTAACTTAAAAGAAATCGCCTTAATCTCACTGTTGCCTGTGCTGTGTTCACCTAAATATTGCTGTTTCACTAATATATCGAAACGGTCACCGACTCTAAGAGTTCGAGCAAAATCAATCTTATCTTTCATTACGCGAGTAATATTTGCGACTTGGCCAGATGTCAATCCCACTCGATGTGCCGAAATAGAAAAGCTCCCGTTGATTTTTCCCGAAAACAGGGTCTCACGCCATTGTCCTGAAATCTCCTGAAATTCGTAAGAGAAGGAACCATCGTTTCCTCTGGTGTAGATAGCTTTTTCTACAAGACTCAAATGATAAATTAGCTGACTCAGTTGCCCCATATCATCCACCACCAATTCAAGCTCTTCTCCAGGCTGAATCATATCTAGCTGGAGGTGGTCAAGATCAACCGAGAGAACTTGCAGTAAAGTACTATAAGGGACACCCAACTGAGCGAAAATACCACTGAGCGTGTCTCCAACTTTAACTATATAGCCTATCCGTTTAGATTGAGGAAACGGTGTCAAACTGATATCAGATGCGGCCGTCATCTCTGAAGATGGTGGATGCAACGTATTAACGCTTTGATTGAGCTGAACGCTGTGACTATCTTGATTTGGCTCATCCTCGGTAGGTAGAAGCCAAGCGACCGAAAAACAAAGTACAGCAACGATTAAAACAATAAATCTAAATTGACCCATGAGAAACTAAATATCAACACCTGTTCTATTTTGTTATGTTATAACATATCTTATTTTAGTTTTACTCAGTTTTGTCAGCGTTTATTCAATTTATTCGATTGGCTTAGAACACACCTCAATCAACTCATTCTCTTTGAAAAGGCTCAACAATGAACAAGCTTAATTCAGTACTTATCGTTGCAGGAACACACGGAAACGAGCTTTCCGGTATCTATTTACATAAACTAATCAAAGAAAAACGTTACTCTGTCGAGAGATCAACTTTTTCTGCCGATTCGATCATCACCAACTCCGAAGCGGTAAAACGCAACGTTCGTTACATCGATACCGACTTAAATCGCGAGTTCTCTGTAACGAATAGCAAATGTTGCTCCGATTTGCATGAAAGCAAGATTGCACATCAATTCATTGATCAATACGCAAACCAAGAAAAACCGTTGATTGTTGACCTGCACAATACAACAAGCAATATGGGAGCGACGTTGATTCTACTTTCTAACGATGTATTCTATCGGAAATTGGGGGCGTACGTTAAACAGCGAATGCCGTCGGCACATATCCTTTTCGAAGAGCGAAAAGAATGGCAAGAGCAATCTTACCTTTGTACTGCTGGGCAATATGGGATAATGATTGAAGTAGGGGCACAAGCACATGGTACGCTAAAGTACGAGACCGTAAAGTTGATGAAACAGATGCTTACCGCAGTATTGGACTATGTTGAAAAACACAACCTCAACCAAATAGGCTTACTGAGCGAGTATGACGCCTTTTTTTACACCGAAGAAATCAAGATTCCACTTGACCAAGAGGGTATGCGACAAGCCTTAGTGCATCCAACTATTTGTGGTAGAGATTTTGAGGCGGTCAAGCCAGGAGCACCAATTTTAGCGACTTTCGCTGGTTACGATATTCATTGGAATGGACAAGGGGATATTTACCCGCACTTTATCAATGAGAGCGCCTACAGCAAAGCCAACATTGCAATGGCTCTCGCAGAACAACGTCGTGTTTCTCCTGTATAACTCCAAGATGCATCAGGGCTGTTCTTGACTGTAGGTAGCGCCAACAAATTGAGTCTATTGGGACGGTTATTGAGCAACACTACAAATATGTAAGATAAGTAAGGCCATGTAAGCAATACTGTTTTAAACGTTCTTGCCTACATAGTCAAATTACAATATTGGAGAAATGCCGTAATATTGCCCACCAATAAGTGTGAACCCTAGTATCATCAGCAATACACCACTGATGAATTGTAGAAAATAGCCTGCATTAGCCCAATTTGCTTTGTTATTCCCTTTCGATGGGGTCAAATAACGCTTGACCCATTGCTTACTGGTTAAGGTCATTATCGCAATGATGGATGTTGTAAATGCGGTACCTATCGCCATGACTATCGCGCTAGCAACACCCATCCAGTACAACCCAACCATATTGGCAAATAGCAACACCATAATGGCGCCTGTACAAGGACGAACCCCAATACTTGCAACAACGCCAACATACTCTCGCCAGGTTGCAGCATTGTTGATCGTTTGTGCACTTGCTACATGCTGATGTCCGCATCCACAACTTTCCAGAGTAGCTCTATGTGGATTGGTCAATGCAATCGGCGTTCGCAGAGTCGAAGAATAAACAACGGATTTTTTGTCGAGATGCAATTGTTTTGAAGAAGCTCTCATCGTGAGTGGCGTCATACGGACGAACTTAATTTTCGCAGGTCTCATCGTACGGTAAAGCTGCTTGGCGGCTTTCCAACAGATTGAACATCCAAGCATTACCACTAATGCAAAACTCAATGAAACAAAAAAATTTGCTTGTTGATTAACGACTCGCATTGAGGCATTGAAGCCCCATAACAGAATACTCACCAGCACAATCGCCACTAGTGCCTGACAAAATGCAGAGAGGATGGTTAAGACCAAGCTGGTTTTGACTTTTGTGGGATGGGTCGCTAAGTAAGTCGTGACAATCACTTTACCATGCCCGGGGCCTAACGAATGAAGCAATCCATACAGAAAACTCACACCAACCAAATAACCTCCGGCCAGCCACGGTTGAGTTTGTGCCTCGTATAATAAAGCTGCAAGTTCGCTATTCACTTCCCGTTGCCACTGTAAACTCGCTATTATCAGCGAAGGCCACGCTAGCCAGAATTGATACACACCGCTCAACACCAAGGCACAAGCCAAAAAAGAAAAAAGATAGCGGCGTCGGTTCCGCGTTAAACGGTTCATTTCATTACGCTGTGAATGTGAATTCATCAGTTTCATTCCTACCTCTGATAATTTATTTAGGGGGCACTTGTGCAGTGGAGGTTCACTGTTTGAGTAAAGAGTTGACCCAACGCATAATCAAGATCTGTATCTGCTGGGAGAGACATCGCGTAGCTCACTTGCTCTGGCGTTGGATTGGGCTGTGCCAGACTCAATCGGCATTGCCGCGAAAGCTCGTCAGACAATTGAATATCGCTGACAGATGTCCAAGCCATATCAACGTAGTAACTCCGGTCAAAAATTAGTAAGCGTAATGAATCGCTTGTAACGGGTTGAGGCTTGGAAAGTGGTAACTCAAAGCTCAGAATTAACTTTGCTCGATTACGCGTCAGTTTTTCGCTGTGCGCGACACTATATTTGACAGGTGTATCCCCATCATAAAAATAAGTGAAGTAATGCTCATACAACATATTATCCAGTACCGAGGCGGCTAACTTGCGCAGTGTCTTCTGCGCATAATTAGGCGACATACCTTCACCATCAAGCATGTAGGCGGATGTCATCGGGTCAAAAGTCCACTCCATCTTAAAACCCGTAATCATCCCATCGCGGCCTTGGATGTATGTTTTCATCTCAACCCATGAGTGAGGATGAGCCAGAACTGTACAGGCAAAAAATGCGGTGACTAATCCTAGCCCGATACGGTGACATAAGTACCGTAAGCGCAACTCTAAAAGAAACCCCATTAACGTATTTAGAAGGTTAGGCATGGTGGGTAGCAAGATTGTTTTTTCTTCTCGATCATGATGCCTTCTCCAAACATCGAAATAATCTATCTTCAAATTGATCATCTAGACCGGAAGAGATCAGTTCAAGGCGGCTTTCTGAACACTCGTCTAACTCAAACTCTGTGAGTCCATCTGATGTTAGGTTGTAACCAAAAATACCGCTTCCCGTGATAAAAACCGCTTTCATTCGTTCGACCTTGAGGTCGAGCAGCAACAATCTCAGCTTTTGATGATCGAACACTTTCTCAGCGGAGATACGCCAACCAATACTGTAGAAACCTTCCCCCTCATTGGTTGCTTTTAGAATACCGCTATCGGGCATAGGCAACTCAGGAACAAGCGACTTTTTCTCTCGTTCACGATAAAGAACAGAGGGCTTTTTTTGCACGTCAATATAAGTCGCTCCCTCAAATTCATGAAAAGGGATAGCGCCATGTTCAGCAAAAATCACTTTTGTTTCCCGCGGACCGAGCTTAGCTATATAAGTCGTCAGCTTTAGCTCATCTCCATCTTGATAGAGATCGCGCTTATTTCCTACCACTGTATCTGCGATAGCGATTTGCTGGTTAAACGTTTCATGCTCAGTGTACTTAGGATCCGATAGTTTACGTGCATCGACTAAAGTAATGTTTTTTTGCAAAGCGAGAATTTGACGATAGTACTCGGTCGATAGCACTTGCAGGACTTCTTTAGGATGCCCAAGGCCTGTAGGCTCAATCAACAATCGATCTGGCCTTGCTTCAGACAATAATTGATTTAAGGCGATTTGCATCGGAAGACCTGCTGCACAGCACATACACCCTCCGGGGACCTCTCGAATAAACACTTGGTCTTGTTGTTTTTTTTGGCCTTGTAACAAGCTGCCATCAATACCAACTTCGCCAAATTCATTGACCAATACAGCCCAACGTTCATGACTTGGTTTATGGGCCAATAAGTGCATTATTGCCGATGTTTTCCCCACCCCGAGAAAGCCAGTGATGATGTTAGTCGGCACTCGCGAAATCAGAGGCTTATTAAAGTTCATTGGCAACTCTCCGATAGCCTTGGACTAGTTCATGGTTGGCAGAAACGACGGATTCGGAAAAAGCTGAATATTCTGGTGGCACTTTAGAGATACTATCTAAATCAAAACCGACACCAATGTTGGTCATCGGCGGCACATGGAAACAAGCGGGTAAATCGAGGCCATCAACGACACAGTTATGACGAATAACGCACCTCTCACCGATGACGCTATTGAACACAACGGAGTTGAAGCCAATGAAAACATCATCACAAACCTGACAAGGACCATGAATAATCGAACGATGAGCGATGGATGAGCGCTCACCAATTGTCACCGCAGCCCCTGCCTTAGAATGAATCACGACACCATCTTGGATATTGGTATCACATTTGATCACGATAGCTTCCATGTCTCCATGGTTATTAACTTCGTCAGCTCGGATAACTGCATACGGCCCAATAAAAACGTTATCCTCAATAATGACTTTGCCACAGATAATAGCGGTTGGATCAATAAAGGCTGTTGAGGACACCTGCGGCATATGGCCTGTTGGGTTTCTTCTTAACATAATACTTCCAGTTTGTTCATTGTTCTTTCTTTGTGGTAAGCCACTTAACTTAACGACTGAAGGATAAACGCATCGCTGCGGCTGGTTTATCGATGACTTTGTTATTGGCATAAACTAGCGCGCCATTGACCCAAGTCTTTTGAATTTGAGCTGAAAATTCATGTCCAGAAAAAGGCGACCAGCCACAGTGATATAAACTGTTTTCGTGGCTAACTAGTGTTGGGGTATGAGCATCAACTAACACCAAATCAGCGTAGTAACCTTCGCGAATAAAGCCTCTGCCTTAAATGCCATAGCGAATGGCTGGATTGTGCGCTGTTTTTTCGACTACTTGAGTCAAACTCATATGGCCCAAACGGACATGATCGAAGAGTGTAAGTAACGCATGCTGAACTAACGGCAACCCCGCTGGCGCCTGCTCGTAAGGCACTTGTTTTTCTTGCCAAGTATGAGGCGCGTGATCTGTTGCAATGATATCTATTTGACCTGTATTTAATGCTGCCAATAGCGCGTCACGGTCATTAGGGGATTTGATTGAGGGATTGCATTTGATCAGGTTACCGAGCTGCGCATAATCATTGCTACTGAACCAGAGATGATGGACACAAGCCTCCGCGGTGATTGATTTGTCTCGAATATCACCCGCGTCAAACAGCGCCAGCTCCTTCGCCGTTGTGATGTGCAGCACATGCAGTTGATTGTGGTATTTTTTGGCAAGTTCTACCGCATAAGAAGATGAGGCGTAACACGCCTCTTCGTCACGCAAAATGGGATGCTCTTCGATGGTGAACTCTGACTTATTAAGTCGTTGCTTTTGATGATTTTGTTTAATAACAGCCCCACTTTCGCAGTGAGTCACAATGAGTACTGGAGAGTCACGAAAAATGGACTCTAACGCTTGCGGGTCTTCGACCAGCAAATTTCCCGTCGATGCCCCCATAAACACTTTCACACCACAATGCTGTTCAGGGTTAAGTTGTTTAATTTGTTCTAGATTGTCTTCGGTCGCACCAAGGTAGAAAGAATAATTCGCAAACGAGCTGTCTTTAGCGAGAGCAAACTTGCGTTCTAACGCTTCAATAGTCGTGGTGGCAGGACTAACATTGGGCATTTCCATATAGCTTGTGATACCACCTGCTAACGCTGCGCGAGATTCGCTTGCAATTGTGCCTTTATGTGTCAGCCCAGGCTCTCGGAAATGCACTTGATCGTCAATCATGCCTGGCAGTAAATAAGCCCCTTTCGCATCAATTACAATATCTCCGTGTTGTTTACAGATTCCAGGAGCGATTTTGTCAATTGTTTGGCCGACAATGCGTAGGTCTGTCTCAGTAATAGCACCTTCGTTAACCAATCGAGCGTTTTTAATCAATGTTGCTGACATAATTCATTCTTTAAATAGTTTGAAAAGTTGACCAAGACTCGGTGAGCTTGTGACGTAATAAATAGAGATTGTGTGCCCGTCTCATGGGAGGGACTTTGCGCAGTCGTCACAAACACAGGAAATCTCAAATTGTGGGCTTAGAACGGTGAAGCCTTCTTGCCTTGCGTTCGCACACACGCTGGACACAACATTTGCTTCAACCGCTATTTCACTGACCTTTCCACACTGAGAGCAAATCAAAAACTGAGGAACTCCATGATCATAGTCGCACTCGATTTGAGAACAAACGACGTATTTACTAGATGTATTGAGCTTATGGACAAAGTGCTCTGCTTCTAAAAAGTCCAATATTCTATAAACCGACATTGCTTGGATGTTTTGGGCAAAGTTATCATTACAGTAATCAACCAGTTCGTAGGCAGAAAGCGGCTTCTTCGCGTCTAGCAGCGCAGTAAGTATCAATTTACGTTTTGTAGTGAGCTGTTTGCCTCGAGTTAGGCAGATTTTTTCTGCCTGAGCCATAATGCTAGCTACTGTTGTTTGCTTTCTCATATCTTTAGATGAAGTCCAATGTGAGTAGTAAGCGACGTTTATGCTCACCAACAGATGGAGAGCGATGCACAAGCCCAGTGGCTTCATTGCCTTCCCAACCACTGCCTTTGAGTAAGGCCACGTCGCCTGATTGCACTCGTTGTATAAACTTTTCCGAGCTGTATAACCCCGACAGGTGATCGGGCTGCCCAAGGCTACCTGAGCCCAGCTTGGTACGATCAATCACGTCGTTAGTCAGCCACTCCGTCGCTCGGCCGGTATAAGTGGTGACCAGTCTGCAAGGCACGCGATCAAAGTGAAATTTCGGGCACATCGGGCTGTCTAGGCGAGTTAGCCTCAAACCTGCTTCTTTAACATCAAACAAACAGCAGAACATATCGACGATTAAAGCAACATCTTCACTCAGCGCATCAGCACACGCATAGCCCTCTAACTTGCATCGTACCCATTGTGCAGCATCATCTGGCGTGACACTTTGTACCAGTGCCAAACGAGGCTCCTGAGACAGCATCAGATCAATGTCCTTCGTCAGCTCTTTCGAGAGCGTTCGCTGCCATATGGCAATATTGTGTTCTGGTCTGTAGATGTCGCTAAGTATGTGCGCTGATGTTGATATCGCTATCGATGATGCTCTTTGGACAGTGGCCGGGTCCTCTACGATCTCAATGCTCATACCTCTTCCTCCCAAGCACTAAAAGGATCCGGTAAGGTTTGCCACAATGTTTTACCTGCAAGCAGTTCTTCCTCTGTCAGCTGACATTGATCAAGTGCTTCAATCATGGCTGCTTTGTCTAGGCCTTGACCAATAAATACAAGTTCTTGTCGCATATCACCAAATGGTTCGACCCAATTATCTTCTATGGCTTTGAGGTATTCAGGGTCAGTCGGCCATTGTTCTTTCGGGATCGCTTTCCAAAACATTCCGGCAAAACCGTAATGAGCAATACCGCCCGCTTGATTCAACTGCCCGGCAAACTCAGGGCGAGAAGCCAACCAGAAATATCCTTTTGAGCGGATCAGTTTTCCAAATTGAGTCGTGCTGTGTAGAAACTGATAAAATTTTTCAGGGTGAAATGGACGTCGTGCCTGATAGCTAAAACTGCTGATGCCATACTCTTCGGTCTCCGGAACGTGTTCACCTCGCAGTTCTTTTAGCCAACCTGGGGCTTGTTGTGCGCGTTCGAAATTAAATAAGCCCGTATCCAATACATCAGAGATATCCACCTGCCCATTTTGTATTGCAATAATTCGAGCATGTGTATTCAGCGTTCTCAAAATAGCTTTCAAACGCTCGACCTCTTCCGTTTGAGCGAGATCGGTTTTACTGATCACAATGACATCCGCAAACTCAACTTGGTCTATCAATAAGTCAGAAACACTGCGATGGTCTTCTTCACCTAAATGCTCGCCAGTCTCTTGAAGAGATTGCGCGGCTTCGTAGTCACGCAAAAAGTTCACTGAGTCTACAACTGTCACCATGGTATCTAATGTGGCGACATCAGACAGTGATACGCCATTTTCGTCAGCAAAAGTAAAGGTTTCTGCCACGGGGAGTGGCTCAGAAATACCTGTAGATTCGATCACGAGATTATCGAAGCGGCCTTCTTGGGCCAGTTTGGTCACTTCTATCAACAAATCTTCTCGCAGCGTGCAGCAAATACAGCCATTACTCATTTCCACCAATTTTTCTTCTTTGTGATTGAGCGATACTTCGTTTTTCACCGTCGCGGAATCAATATTGATTTCACTCATATCGTTGACAATCACCGCGACTCGCTTGCCTTCGCGATTATTCAGAATATGACTCAGCACGGTCGTTTTTCCTGCCCCAAGAAAGCCGGAAAGTACAGTCACAGTTATTTTTTTCTGACTCATTTTGCTCACTCCAAAGTTGATATTATTATTTTATGTTTCTTGTCGACGTTCTTTGCTTGCTCGCAACTTATGTCGGACGCTCCAAATAGTGCTCGATAAAATAAATAACCCAGTTGCGATACAAACCATTGTTGGCCCTGTCGGGGTATCTAGAAGATAAGAGGCGCGTAGACCAATCACACTGGCACTACTGCCAATCAGCGCAGCAAGTATCACCATCATTTCAGGCGTTTGACTAAATGGCCGAGCCGTTGCTGCTGGAATGATAAGCATGGCGACAATCAGCAATACGCCCACCACTTTAATGGCCACGGCGACCACTACGGCAAGCGCGATAGTCAGAATCAGTTGCTCTCGTTTTGGTGAAAAACCACTCGCCAATGCAAGATCTTTATTTAGCGTCGATAGAAGAAACCCAGACCAACGCAATCGAATCAAGCCAATCACTAATACCGTGCCTGTCCAGATAATCAGTAAATCCGCTTTGCTTACGGCCAGAATGTCGCCAAACAAGTAGGCCATCAAATCCATTCGAATGCCGGAGAGAAAAGAAACAGCCACCAGGCCAAACGCTAGTGCCGAATGCGCCATTACCCCTAACAGCGTATCCATCGCGAACCCTCGACCAGTGAACGAAGTAACCGTGATAGCCATGAGTAACGCAATAAACAATACGCCTGGGAATATCGGAAGTGAAAAAGAGAGCGACAATGCGACGCCTAGCATGGAAGCATGAGCTGTTGCATCACCGAAGTAAGCCATGCGGCGCCAAACAATAAAGCATCCTAAAGGCGCCGCTGCCAACGTTACACCAACACCAGCTAAACCTGCGCGCCAAAGAAAATCATCCAACATGTGATGAACCTCTGCGAGAATTGTGTGCGACGTTCTGATGTCGATAAACACCAAGGACATCATCATCGTCTAGGCCAAAAAGTGCTTTGTATTCTGGAGATTGGCTAACCGTTTCCGGAATGCCTTCACAACATACTCGACCGTTTAAACAGATAACTCGGTCGGTTCGTTTCATCAACACATGCAGATCATGGCTGACCATAATTACAGCACAGCCGCTCTCCTGACGAATTGCATCGATTTGTTGATAAAATCCCACAGTTCCTCGTTGGTCGAGCCCTTGAGTCGCTTCATCAAGCAGCAATAGTGATGGTTCTTCTAGCAATGCACGAGCTAGTAAAACTCGTTGCAATTGTCCGCCGGATAAGGACATCAGTTGCTGTTTCTCCAACCTTTCAACACCTGCCCGCCTTAACGCTTCCTGAATAGCCAGTTTTGAATGACGCAATGGTAGTGTTAAAAATCGATTCACCGTCATCGGCAAAGTTTCATCAATGTGAAGTCTTTGTGGTACGTAGCCTATCTTCAAGTTATCAGCACGCATCACGTGACCACTCGTTGGAAGCACCGACCCAATTAAGGTTTTTAATAACGTTGATTTCCCAGAACCATTGGGCCCTACAATCGTTACGATTTCGCCCTGATTAACCGACATGTTGACCCGATCTAAAATCAGGTGTTGCCCAAACCTGACAGACAACGCTTGTGAAGAAATCAACATCTACTTTCTCTCATTTGGGGGTTACTACTAGCTGCGCGATAAATTCTTAAACAGCAAAGTAAAGATTTTTAAATTAATAGATATGTTATAACATAACATTTGAATTTTTCAATATGTACCATGTTTGATTAAAAGTAATCAGGAGAACATCATGCTCAAACAAGCCTTATCTGGCATTGGCATCGCTTTAGCAGCTGCCTCTCAGACTTATGCTCAAGTCCCGAAAGTGGCCGTAGACATCGCACCGTTACATTCTCTAGTGACACAAGTAATGGATGGTGTGGGTGAACCCGACTTGCTTATTCGTCCAGAAGCATCACCTCATGACTATCATCTACGTCCATCAGAAGCCAAAGCCCTTTCACAGGCAGACGTCGTGTTTTGGGTTGGAGAAGGGCTAACACCTTGGTTAGAAAAACCACTTTCAAGCCTAGCAAGTTCAGCGACGAAGGTTGAAATGATGGAAGTCGAAGGAACCACACTGTATGGCTTCCGAGAAGGTGCAACATTTGAAGCACATTCACATAGCGAAGAGGGACACGAAGAACATCACAAGCATGAACACAAGGAACGTGAAGAAAGTGAAGTTCATCATCAACATGAAGAACATGACCATGACCATGACGCACATCATGACCACCATCACGGTAAATATGACCCGCACGCTTGGCTAGATCCGAAAAATGCTGAAGTTTGGGTAGAAGCCATAGCTGGTGCACTGTCAAACGCTGATGCTGAAAATGCGCCTATTTACACGGAGAATGCAAAAGTGGCTATCTCTCGCCTACGTTCTCTAAGCGAAGATATCAGACAACAAGCTCAATCAATCAACGGTATTAAGTTCATTGTATTTCATGATGCATACCAATATTTTGAGCAGCGATTCCAATTGTTAGCCACTGGAGCCATCTCTATTTCTGATGCATCTAAACCAAGTCCGGCACGCGTTTCAGAGATTCGCCAAACAGTGAAAGATTTAGGAGTAACATGTGTGTTTACCGAACCACAATACAACCCTGAGCTGGTCAACGCGGTATTTGAAAATTCAACTGTGAACACGATAGGTAAAATGGATCCTATTGGTGCAAACATCGCTCCAGGTAAAGAGCAATACTACTCTTTGCTGGTGGCGATGATAAGTAGCCTTAAGCAATGTCATCATTGATAGAGCATTCGGAATTCTTTGATACCGCATTATTTTCAACGATATCAATATCTTCTACTCGAAACAATTACCACCTTCAGGAGAAGGTGGTTTACCCCCCTTACGAGAGCTATTTGTTGAGCACAGAAACTGTTTACTTTATCAGTGTACTCGGGGGCAGTGAGCTGCACCAGCAGGGCTGGGCACTTCAATTGGATAAATATGAGTAGGGTAAACTCTGATTAACAAAATATAAATGAGTAAAAGCTCTAACGCATAAAGGGGCAAAGATGATTTACGAAACAACTTGTTCCGCATCAACAACAGCCCTACTCTTTCACTCTCAAATTAACTTAAGCACCCCATTCACATAGCCACGCCGGTAAACCTCTATGCCATTTTCATCTTTAACTTGCCCCGTTGGCATCACAACCCATCTTTTTTCATCCATAAACTCGTCAGAAATGGCAGACCTCAGAGCCTCTAATTCTATTGGTGTCAGCTGATTTGAAGTAGCCGTCACTTGAGGCTGAGGTTTAGCAGTCCGGTCAATAACAATATCGGAATTCGCCTTTAGCACATTAAGTTGGTCCCTGTATTTGTTCCTTTCCGCAATTAACGAACCGACAACCGCTCGAATGACTGGATCATCGATAGATTCCAGTATGTGTTGGTCATTATTGTTGAGAAGCTGCTTCTGACGCACCGAGAGTGGCTTCTTACGAGTCGTTCCTGAATAGGCTGCCCATGCGTCGACCAATTGCTGAAAGTGTTTTCCCGTGCGATTACGAATGGTTTGTGTTGAAGGTCCGCCTTGTTCTTGAGATAACTTTCCAATCGTCACAATAGAGAAGTCCAATGACTTGGTCTGGCTTTGCTGTTCTAGAATCTTGTGCAATGTTCTTAGCGCTGCAGTTGTGCGGGCTGTCGCGCTGGAACACAGTTCTTCCAGAATAATGTGCGGGTTCACTGGGTTAGCCATTTTTAATTACTCCCATTTTATTTTTCGACAAGTCAGCAAGGCGTAACATATTGATTCCCGTTTGCGCCTCGATAGCCTTTACGCCTACCTCTAATAAACCCGCGTCTTGTAAATACGTCTCCGTATCAAGGTACGATGCAATGAGGCCCACCGCTTTAGTTTTATCAAGCTCTCCTGTCGCTTTGAGCATGGCATTAATCATTGCATTACCCGCTAAGAGCTGAGTTTCATCATCAAGCTGCATCAAAAATGGCATGTAACCCGACTGCATTAGCATTGAATTTAACTTGTTTGATCGATGACCAATCGCTGGCGTTTTTCTTAAATCATCTCGCAGATCAGCATAGATTTCGGCGTCATCGCATAACTGTATCAATTGTCTAAATTCTGACTCTGTATCAACAAAGCTAAAAAACGGGGAGATCTCGGTATGTGATCCTATTGCGATGACTTTATCTACGGTGTCTTCAGGAAGCCGCAGTTCTTCGATGCGAATAAGCTTACGAATTATCTGAAAACAGGCGACCAAATCTTTACAGTATTCATCCGCATCAATTTTTTGCTTTTCAATTCTACGGTCTATTTGATGTAGGTATTCATATTTCTGAAAAGGCTCGTTATTCACTTCACAAAAGTATTCTTCGTCTAGTAATTCAGCTTGCTCAGCTTCTAATTCTGTGGCGATTCTGGCCGACTCTGACGCGTGGTAACTAAGATTATTGAAATGGGCGGTTAATGAATGGATGTATTTAATGTCGGTAATAAACCAACGGCAACGGACGCAATTTTCTATACCATGAGGGACTGGCCCATACAAACCCGCTTGGTTGCGATTCGCTTTTTTTAGTTTTTCACCTCCGTTCCAACACCCTGCTATGGACGTACTTTCTACTAGTGGTGTAGTGTTCCCTCCTGCTAAACAAATACCTATCGCCTTTTCTTGCCACCCAGCAGGGTTTCGCACCCTTAGTACTGTTTGAAGGGACTCTATATCTGTATAAGCGGATTTTAAGCCAATCTCTTCTATTGATTTATTGAGTAAAAATGAATGCAATGTCTCGTCATTTTGTTCTTCAATTTTGTTTTCCGCTGCCTTCATCTTTTTTGCCATCATCACAGGGGATACTTTTGTGTAATGCATGGTCATCATGAGTCGGCTGTGACCAACCAATAGCTTAGATAGCACCGGGGCGGGGATTTCACCTTCAATGGTGTAGCAAGTGATAAGTGAGACACGTAACGAATGCAGTGGGAAGAACGTTTTTCGAGAGTTCAGAGGGTCGATGAAATTGACTTTACTGCCATCGATTAATTGATATTCATCTTTATAAACATCCTCTTCAAGTTTCGCCATCAGGTTTACCCATAGGGTATTCAAGTAACCTTGAGTGATTGGCAGTTTCTTTTCACTGTTTACAGGAGCGGCAGCATTGCGAAACAAAAAACAAATATTGCCAATTTCGTTGCGCTGAACATCCGTTTTTGTGCTTCCAAAATGCTTGTAATCCAGATCATAGATAGAGGTCGCAGCTGCAATAGGATTGTATTTCCGTTGCCAATTTCGTAGTTTTTCTAACCAATATAAGACGTCTTCATGCTGCCAAGGGATCACATAACCCCGCGTGATTTCGTCCTTATTTTTATCGGCTGTTTTATTGGTGTTTATATAAAGACCTGTCATCACATCACCAATATCAGGCGTGACAATCCGGTGAAAAACGCCTTTTTGCCAAGGGCGCTTTTCATTGCCTTCAACAAAGTTATTCAAATCATTTCTAACCCACTGCCCACTGTCATATAGCCATGTATCGGATTCGCCAGAATCGAGCATGCGGACCTGAAAAGTGCGCAGCGGAAGCTGTAGTTTAAGATACAGTGCCATTGCCCGAACAGGAGACCAAATCACATAAAAGTGCTCGCCTTCCTTAAACAGCTTTCGCACTCCATCAACTTTAATACTGCGAGGCTTATCTACTTTAACTTTCCGCCATACACAGTCAGGATCCTTTTTATCTATGGCAGAGCTATCAACAATAAACCAGTCTCTCCGATGCCTGCCATTCGATATAAATGTATCACTCTGTTCAATCACCCAGCCCCAGTCGGAAAAGTTTCCCCTTTCAATCGGGCAAAGAGTTTTCCGCAACCGTTTAATGTAGATATAAGGTAAAGCGTTATAAACCGTTTCTTGATTTCTTACCGAATTAGTACCTTTTTGGAAAGGATTTTTAAACATGGCGACCAACTCACCCTCATCATCCGGTTGCGAATAATAAGTGGTGAGCACCCAATCGATAAACGAGCAAACTGTGTTATTTTGTTGAGTCTTGTAGCCTTCAGACAATTCGAATTGACCGAGAAACTTATCATAATCTTGCGGCCCCATCTCGAAAAACTCGACGGGATCAACAATGAACTTCGGAACTAAGTATTCATCCAAAAACCTGTCCAACGCATTCTTCTTATGATCAATGCCATACTTATTTTGGTTTAACCATGTCGCCGCGACCTCTCGCCACGTATCCCAGCCCGAACCATTCTTTTCGGTGAACCAATTAAATTCATAGTCTGTTGATTTCATGAGGCTCGCCT
Source organism: Vibrio sp. RW (assembly GCF_027587105.1). Taxonomy (NCBI): domain Bacteria; kingdom Pseudomonadati; phylum Pseudomonadota; class Gammaproteobacteria; order Vibrionales; family Vibrionaceae; genus Vibrio; species Vibrio sp. RW. Next base: position 8,263 of record NZ_JAPPTM010000040.1, on the reverse strand, counting down.
CCCAAATTTTGGAGATTTCCCTGAAAATAAGCCTTCGGGATCAATATCTTCAAAACCGTATTCCATAATGGTTTCCCAACTTAATTCAACATCTTGCTTAAAATTCGCATACTGCTGACCATCTAACTTCTGCGTGGCCCGCTCGCAAGCAAGAGTGACGTCACGAACGCCTGGCTGCGTGTAAATCGACTGAGATAAGAGAGAAGAATGATGCAGTGCTTTCTTGATGAGTCGTACGTCTAACCCGGCATTCGACATACGTCTCCCATAGGCATGTCGATGTCCATGAGGTGAACGGCCTTCTGGCTTCGATGCAATTTGGCCAATTCTGCCCATAGCCGCCGCATAGCTTTGATTAAAAGCATTTAGCGTTAATGCGTTACCTAGTTGCCGTCTAGTAAAAGAAACAAAAGCGTAAGGGTGATTTCGCTGAATAGGGAGTAAGGCTAATAAATATTGCTGCCATAAATAAGCAAACACTTCACCGTAATAAGAGGGAAACCAATGAAGTTGAATATAGTTATCATCATGATCGACCACTTTGGTTTTCCAACCAACTCTGGCGGTACCCGTGAGTTTATTGCGTGGTGTTAGGTGATACTTTTCAGCAAGGTAAGCTGAACGCGTACTTTGTCGTTTTCTACCGACCCAATGATTCGGTGCCTTGCCATCTTCAGGATGATATAAACGAACGGTAACACTGTCAGAGTTCATTGGATCAAGAAACACATCATCAACCCACAAATGCAGAGCATCACTTTCCCTGACACCAGCCCCGTGCATCAACAGCAAAATCAGCTGATCGCGAATGGCAATTCTGGAGTCTCTCGCACTGCCGACACCGTCGATAAAAAAAGATTTAAATAGCTGTTCTGGAAATGAAATCGCGTCTCCGTCCACTTTAATTACGTCTTTCTTCCCACGAACTTTCCTGACCTTTTTCAGTAATTCGGGAAGTGCATTTTTTTTGATATGGCCAAGAAAATTGTACTGATTTCTCTTGTGCCAAGCTGCGTAATTTAGACGTTCTTGATGAGAAGAGGCTTCTTCAAAATCATTAAGGTTACTTGTATTTTTATGGATAGAGAGCCAATCCGTTAATCCATTCAATGCAGATAGAAGCTGATTGACGTTGGATACGGATCGAGGTAACCAAAACAAACCTGATGAATCAAACCCTACTTTGTCGATGGTCCCCGATGATAGCCGTTGTACAAAAGATTGAAATAGAAGGCTCGGTTCTGAGAATAACCCACGATTGGCCTCCATGTATTCCAGTAATAACTGGCATGCAAACACAACTCGGTTCATCCAAGGAAGGCTTTTTATATGAGATTGGCTAATGACATAATCAAGCAAGGGTTCAAACGCGCCCTGTTCAGTAATCAATACAGGAATATTGAGCATTAACCCTGAGTGATCAATCTTGATTTGAGCTTGAACTTTAACGATCGCAGTCATTCAACACCATATCAAGCTAAGTGGACATTAGTAGGTATAGTATATTTTTTGCTATTGATCTAACGACAAAAGCCAGAGATAGGAAGTTCCTAACTCTGGCTTTAAAGGCGGAATACTGCAATTAGTACATATATCAATGCTATAGATATAAGTTAGTTTGCAAACATCAAAGGGGTGGGAACCCAGCCACATCCCGGCACACAAGTCACTCGCTGCGGCTGCTCCCTTCCAGGCCTGACCGAGTTCACGAGTTATTGTTGCGGGAGGACCAGGCCCCCATAGATTCGTTTTCTAAGAGGTTTGCCTCAAAGAGTGATTGGATTATTCAGCATCACAGCAACCATTGCAAGCCCTTACACCTTATTTTTTAACAATTGCTGTTTAAGTGCTTATCCTTTATCCAAACCACTAAAAAATTGTAGGTAAATTCACCATTTACCTACATTTAAAAGCGATGGTTTTTATTGATCTAGATATCGATGTCTTCGCTATCCTCTGTCCTAATGATGTAATCTGTCATCCATGCGGTAGTCAGTAAGCATAGCCAAACCACAAAAACAGGGCTTGGCACCTCAATACTTGGGGTGACCACCAAAACAGCAAACCCTACCGTTGGCAATGTCCAACACAATAACTTATTCCAACGAAAGGTTTTCAAGCGCGTTAGAGTTTCCATTGAAGCCATAATGCCGGTCACACACAAGGCAACCAAAGCCGCATAAGGTAAATCGGCTATCCATAATGGCAGTATTAAGCCTAATGACCACCAGCTGTGTCGGCTGGCTGGCTTAAGATGATTTGCCGCCCACCAAATCACAATGATTGATAAGGTTTGAAGTGTGGTAACCCACGGAACACCTTCAAGCTTGCCTGCTGATTGCGTGACCATAATTCCGACCTGTAAGGTGGTCACGATCAGGCCAGAAATAATCACGACAGACAAACTACTTCTTCTTGAAAAGACCACCATAAGTAGTGGGAATAGCACCCATGCGCTGACAGAAAGTGTGATTGGCTGTAAAGGAAGGGTTAAACCGTAAGTAGTCATGGAAATAAGCAAAGCTAACCCTGCAATCCCTCCCTGCGGTAAAATCCATAGCGCAGGAATGACCATCGCAAGTACTGGGATGTCACCGTCACTTAAACTGATTGCTCTCGCGCAAATAACCGCTAATAATGTTGTGATTAGAAACTGAAATGTCGAAAACACCATAGCTCTCTCCTTCTACCGATCCGTGGTATTAATGAACTAGGAAATTTTAGTATGGACCAATTTTTGAGCCAAATCTTTGCTGTGATTCACCAAATTCCATATGGAAGAGTAACAACTTATGGAGACATAGCACGTTTTTCAGGTTTTCCGGGCTATGCGCGGCACGTAGGAAAAGCGCTGGGGAATTTACCAGAAGGAAGCAAACTGCCTTGGTATCGAGTGATCAACAGTAAAGGAGAGATCTCTTTGAAGGGTGATTCGTTTGATCGTCAAAAGAAACATCTGGTTGAAGAAGGGATTGAAGTAAGTGACGCAGGAAAGGTCAAACTCAGAATATACAAATGGCAGCCCTAGAGCTGCCATCAACCGCCGATTCAACTGGCTAAGTTAAGCTAATCAAGATGCCTTAAAAGTGGTACCCACTACTAATTAACGAACACCAACCAAGCGTAGGTCTGTTTGTTGCGTGTTTTCTACGTCGGTAATCACTGACTTAATCGTATCAGTTGTGAAACGCAGTTTGCCGTCAACATGAATCGTTGCGCGCATGTTGTAACGGTGGTTAGGTTGAATTTTGTTGTTGTCGTAGCTCAGCTCAAATGCGAACGGTACTTGCTTACCGTCAGTGGTGAATTCTTGAGTTGCGATCACAGTTGATGGCGCGTCAGCCAATGAAATATCTTCTAGCGTTACGGTAATCACTGCATTCTCAGGCAATGCAATTCTTTCGCGGTAACTTACTGTTCCTGAAATGACTTGAGCGCTGTCTGTAACCACTTCCTGAGAAGTGCTGGTTTCTGATGTTGCTTGGCAGCCAACAAGTAGACCAAATGATACTAAAGATGTAATAAGAATTAGAGCCTTTTTCATATTCAATTTCTCTCAACACGTTTACCGGATTCGGCAAATCTACACACCGATTATAAGAGAGCTTTTATATTCTGTCTTGAAACCCTATGATTTATTGACAGATATCTGACTAAGCTAAATGATTAGCATCATAATCTGACACTCATTTTACGAAGAGGAATGCTGGCGATGAGTCAACCTTTACAAGAATTACTAAGTTTACTTCAGCTAGAGAAACTGGAAGAAGGTTTATTCCGTGGGCAAAGTGAGAACCTCGGTCTGCCACAGGTTTACGGTGGTCAGGTACTGGGACAAGCGCTTTCCGCTGCTCGCTATACCGTTCAAGACGACCGTAGCGTTCACTCGTTCCACAGCTATTTTCTATTCCCCGGTGATCCTGAAAAACCCATTATTTATGATGTTGAGAACCTAAGAGATGGACGCAGCTTCAGCACGCGCCGGGTTAAAGCGATTCAAAATGGCCGCCCTATTTTCTATCTCACGGCTTCTTACCATGGTGATGCTCCAGGCTTCGAACACCAAAATGAAATGCCAAACATCCCTGGACCAGAGAACTATGCATCGGAAACCGAGTTAGCGAGCCACATTGCTGAATTTCTACCAAAGAAGCTACGCAAAACCTTTTGTGGCGAAAAACCGATTGAGATGCGCCCTGTAACGGTCGTAAATCCACTCAATCCTAAGAAGACGGAAGCGAAACAGTACCTTTGGGTAAGAGCAAATGGCGCGGTGCCAGACAACCAATTGATTCACCAATACTTGCTTGCTTACGCATCGGATTGGGGATTTTTGGTGACGGCGCTTCACCCTCATGAAGTGTCTATCATGACGCCGAACTTCCAAGTAGCGACGATTGACCATTCAATCTGGTTCCACCGCCCATTTAAGATAGATGAATGGCTTCTTTATGCGATTGAAAGCCCGACAGCGGCGAACACTCGTGGCTTAGTTCGAGGCGAAATCTTTAATCAGAAAGGTGAGCTCGTAGCGACAGCCGTTCAAGAAGGTGTGATGCGCTTTACTAAGTAAACCATTCAACACGCACTCCAAACAATAAGGGGCTAGGTATCATACCTAGCCCCTTTCTATTCATGACGTCAACAAAGAGTCGTTATTCAGGAATAAATAAACTCTATTCAGTTTCTAGCGTCGGCTCGAATTCACTTTGAACTCGCGTTTTAATGCCATCTCCCGCATCTCTCAGCAAATTGAATGGTGACAGCACCACCCCTTTCACAGCACCTTCGGCTGCGCCCTGAGCGAGTGCTTTACTCTTATCTGCGAGTAGGTTTGCTTGATCCAATATTCCCGGTACTTCGGCTCTCAGCATTTCAGATTCAGCCACAACAACAGGGATCGTTTGTTCGCGATAAGACTTACTTTCAGCCAGCATAGGTGGCATTACGTCTACTCGGTATCGTTTCAACTCAGTCAATGTTGACGGAATCACATCCATTCTTAGCTGCTCCACTTCCGTTCGAACGTTTTTCACTTCATCCAAAATGGACGGGATTTTACTGTCGACCGATGAAACAGTCTGATTCACTTTCTCGACGGTTTTTCTTACATCTTCGACAGTATCTAACACGTGCGGGGCAAGTTCATCGATATGCTCAGCAAACGCTAACCACTCTTCGACTTTCAGGCCCTTAGTCAATACAGATAAATCTTCGATGACTTTAGGGTAAGTATCCACAATTTCACCGACTTTATTAGTAAACGAATAGATGGTGTAACCCAAATAAAAAATGGCGACAGCTAACACCAGTTGGATAGCGGTAGATACTTTTGTAAACATGGAAAATCCTTTTCTTTATCTCGTTGAAGCGATGTCTAAGCTTAAATTATATCTAACCAGAAACTCATTAACCGAAACTATGTATGACTGATAAGGTCGCGAATAAAGTCAGCTAAACAAAGTGGTTCTAAGATGCATTACAGCGGCAGTGCTGTTGTGTACTTTAATGGTTCCATGGCAAACGTCGAGGTCACATTGGAAATGCCATCAATACTGTTAACCAATCGTTTGTAGAAATCATCAAAGCACTTCATGTCTTTAACCTGCACCTTCATCATATAATCATATTCGCCAGCCATACGATAGAACTCCATCACTTCTGGAAATTCCGACACAGTATTCACAAAACGACCATACCACTCATGAGAATGATCACTGGTTTTCACCAATACGAACGCGGTAAAGGAAAGATCCAGTTTTTCCGGGTTTAGCAGCGCGACTCTTTTCTCAATGATGCCGTTCTCTTCGAGGCGCTTAAGCCTTTTCCAACAAGGCGTTGTGGTGAGGTTGACCGCTTCAGAAATATCGTTCAATGACAGCGTACTGTCTTCTTGCAGTAATCCTAATATCTTTTTATCTACGGCATCAATCATATTTCCACCAAACGGCATTTAAGAGAAAAATTTTCTACAATTTAAACAAAACAAAGCAAATATGGCAAAGTTTTTCTCCGGGATTATCGCTAAATTAGGACCATACCAATCCTAAAAATTCCTACAAAAAATCAAGAGAACGCCTATGTGTACTGACCATCAATGGATTAACAATGCAATTCGAAAAATTGAAGCTGACTACCAACGTTCAGCGGATACGCACCTTATCAAACTCGATTTACCAAGTATCGAAGGCATTGACATTTATCTCAAAGATGAAAGTACACACCCAACGGGATCATTGAAGCATCGTTTAGCGCGATCTCTATTCTTATATGCTATCTGTAATGGTTGGGTTGGCCCAGAAACAACCATCATTGAATCTTCGTCAGGCAGTACAGCTGTGTCTGAAGCGTACTTTGCTCGCCTACTTGGCCTTCCGTTTATTGCGGTAATGCCAAAATGCACAGCAAAGAGAAAAATAGAGCAGATTGAATTCTACGGCGGTCAAGCGCACCTTGTTGATCGGTCTGATCAAATCTATGCTGAGTCTCGTCGTTTAGCTGAAGAACTGAATGGTCACTACATGGACCAATTTACTTACGCCGAGCGCGCAACTGACTGGCGTGGTAACAACAACATCGCAAACTCAATTTTCAATCAAATGCAGATGGAAGATCACCCAGTTCCAACGTGGGTGGTAATGAGCCCTGGAACAGGAGGAACTTCAGCGACTATTGGCCGTTTTATTCGCTACCAACAACATGAAACTAAACTTTGTGTTGTTGACCCTGAAAACTCAGTATTCCACGAATACTTCCAAACAGGCAACGCGGACGTGAAAGGCAGTACATTCAGCAAAATTGAAGGCATTGGTCGCCCACGAGCAGAACCAAGCTTCATTCCTGGTGTGGTTGACGAAATGCGTAAAATCCCAGACGCAGCAAGTATCGCAACCACACATTGGTTGTCTGACATTCTTGGCCGCAAGGTTGGCGCATCAACGGGTACAAACATGTACGGTGTGCTTCAACTGGCAAGCGAGATGAAAGCCCGCGGTGAGAAAGGCTCTATCGTAACTTTGCTTTGTGATAGCGGCGAGCGTTACTTAGACACTTACTTCAATGATGAGTGGGTGAACCTGAATATCGGTGACCTACAACCTTATGCAGCGAAGCTAGAAGCTTTCTCGCAAACGGGCGAGATCGTTTAAGGGCGATAGTACGTACCTGTTACAAAATAAAAAAGAGCCCTTAATGGGCTTTTTATGTGCCAGTGGTAACAGATCAAACAAGATCATTAAATGAGATTTACGAACGTTCAAGGGCTTTGTTGCTTAATTCAGAGATAAGACATACTTGCGCCATTATGCTTGGTTATTCAACGATATACTGAGTTTCAGGCATACCTAGCCACGTAAGTTTGTTTAGCGCTTTGATCAGGGCGTAAGCCTCGCCAACTTGAGCGTTGTAGTTCCTCAGGCTTAACTTCCCACCTAACAACTGTTTCACACTATACATTGCTGTCTCTGACTAGCGAGCGCTTATGGTAGCCATAACGCTGTTTCTACTTCTTGTTAGAGCCGTATAACTTCTGACAACCTAAGGTTAAATTATGAGGGCGTCCTTGCTGCCAGAAAGCAGCCCCTTCTCATGGCGGAATGAGCGGAATCGCTCGCTTGACTCGTATAGCATATGGCAATTCTTTGTGTCATAAGCTCCATCACCTGATATCTCAATGATTTTTCGACGTGTTTGCTTAAGTAAGTTGGGGAGCACTTCGGCACCGGTTACGTTAGATAAACTCAGCTCTACTGCGACTATTTCGTGGGTACGTATCTACAGCAATATGCAGCTTACGCCAGACTCTGCATTTCCCGTCAGTTCCATGCTTCTTGACCTTCCACTCGGCTATCGCTTCCTCATCGATCCAAAAGGTCAGAGAGCCGCGATTTATTAAGGCTTGATTGTACAATTTCCAGTTGGTTGTTTTGTAACGAGGTTTCGGCATTCTGCTATAGCTATTTAATGGGTGTAGCCGCTCAGATCGTAGCTTCTTGATTTAGTTCCATCGATTTAAGCAACAAAGCCGATAAAATATGAAACTTTATATTAAAAAAAGTAATTAATAATATAGACAATACAAAATTGTATATCTAATGAATAAAAATATGCACCGATAACCTTTGGTTATTAATTTATGACCACAGAATCCTGACCATATTACAAGTAAGGTTTTTATTTTACACAACCCTGACTTGACCATTTTAAAATGTAGATGTAATTTTCAAATTCATTTTAAAAAGTTAAAAAATCACATATTAAACAA
>NZ_JAPPTM010000004.1:0-288534 GCF_027587105.1 Vibrio sp. RW | reverse complement strand
GCCTGCCGCCAGCGTTCAATCTGAGCCATGATCAAACTCTTCAATTTAAGATTTTGATTACCTAAATTAATAGATGTGACTCAACGAATACTGACTTCAAAACTATTCTTTATAAATAAAGAGTGTAATTTTAAAGCTATTACCATTCCAACAGAATGGTAATGAATTGACTGTGCCGAATAACTACAAATAGTTAAACGTATTGGTCACTCAGTTCATTGAAATCAAGTTGTTACCGAAGTAACTGTCATTACCTAAGTAATAACGTTTTGATATTCATCAACGAGTGCCCACACAGATTGATAGGTTTAAATTGTTAAAGAGCTTCTCTTCGTTGTGATTTACATCACTTCGGAAGAGGCGGCCATTCTAGCTATTTAATTCTCAGTGTCAAACACTTATTTGGAATCAATTTCCACTTTTTAAAAGTAGAAGCGAGTCATCGCTTAAAGCTAGTTGCCTTACTAACATTCTTCGCTGAAGCCTTGTGGCATCTACCGTGTCAGTGAGGCGGCATTATAGAGATGCAGTTCTTATTGGCAAGCATAAAATGCGTTTTTTATTAAAAAAATAGGTTAAGTGAAGACATTTCAATCAAGGGCTTATTTATACCACTTTTAACCCAAGTTTCGAACAAGTTACCCACAACACCCTGTGGGTAACTACTCACCATTATCAAAAAAGTAGGATAAACGAGCCCTTGGGTTTAGATATTCTCTAACTTGTTCCGGTAACTTGCTTGGATGAACGGCATTGACAATTTTTATCTCTTTAGTAAAGAGGTCAATGATCGGGGCTTGGGTTCTTGGAACGCTAGGATCATAGATCAGTACATTCGGATAAAGCATGTGTTTGGCATTAACAGAAATCACAATCCCAATTGATTCATTTGAAAGCTGCACCACTGTACCCGGTGGATACACTCCCATAAACTTGACTAACAGGCTCAAATTGTCCTGACTATATAGATGTTTGCAATTCTTATACAAATGAGACAGTGCTAGGTAAGGAATCTTCTGTTGAGGTTGCCCTCTACCATGACAAAGGTTGTCGAAGGCATTAGCCACTGCGACTATTTTAGCGAATTCATCAATCTCCCCTTCCGTTAACCCTTCTGGGTAACCTGAACCATCATTCATTTCATGGTGCTGACCGATTACCTTCTTCGCACTGTCAGGAAAATCATCAATCCCCGCTACTATATCCACACCGTATTTAGTATGAAGCTTTAAATAGTTTTCTTCCGGTACCGTCAACGCAGTCTGTTTTCTTAAGATAGCCGTCGGTATTTTTATTTTACCTATATCGTGAAATAACGCAGCAAAGGAGAGAGCTTTCAATTGTTGAGTATCGAACCCTTTAGCCTTACCTATCATTAATGCAACAACAGAAACATTCAATGTATGAAAGTAGAGATCATCAAAGTCCACTTTAGCATTCATAAGATGCAGGGTGACGTTATCATCACTCACGAGTGTTTCGACAATATCGTCAACAAGAGCCTTTATCTCCCCTACCGCATCTAAAGGACGATTACGAATCTTGGTCATAATTGAACGCATACGAGCAAGCGAACGTTCGAACTCTTTCTCACAATGGCTTACTCTGCGGCGGTAAGAACTTAGAGTTTCAATACGCTCATGTTTATCTTTCCACATTCTTTCCGTTTCAAGACTTACCTGTAAATCAGTATCAAGGACTTGCTCACTCACGTGGTTAACAGGTAAGGGAGATGTGTCGCTTTGGTTCGGGTTTATATAGACATGCTTAATCCCAAGATGTCGAATGACTTTTACTTGGGCGTCATCTTTGATTTTAAAGCTGTTGAGTAGAAATGGGTGTTCATTCCATTTTACTGGGAGTCGTATATGTAGACCGGGCTGAATGCGATCTACGGTAATCTTTATGCTGCCCATTTTTATATAGTATTGATTAATAATCTCTACGTATAATTCTAATAAAACCAAGCAGTAATTTCACTATCCAATTTCAGAGGTTTAATTTAAAGAATCGCAATGTATCATCCAACGTATACCAAACTTATCTTCAACCTTACCAAACCGAGATCCCCAAAAAGTATCCGCTAGTGGAGTCATCACACGCCCACCCTGCTTAAGATTTTCAAAGATTTGCTCTTGAGTCGTGGTGTCTTCAGTAACAAGAGAGAGTGCAAGGTTATTCCCTTCGAGTTCTCTTGCCTTAACACCATCAGACATCATGAGCTTCATACCAAACGCTTCAAACTCAGCATGCATCACCCAATCAGGTTGAGCCCCCTCAACTACCTGTGGCGCATCACTAAAAAGTTGCTTCGATAAAACCACACCACCAAAACACTTATGATAAAAACACAATGCTTCATTACAACGGCCATCAAAAAACAAGTAAGGGGTTACTGTCAGCATATATCTCTCCTTTGTTATTTATTTAAACATAGACAATAGAAGAAAGAATGACAGGTAACATTCTGATTTAAGATAATTAATTTTTTAAGAAATGGAATTACGAAGGAAAACAGTACAAGTTCAGAATGAAACAGCAAGATCTAACTGATTGAAAAGCGCTTCTACCGTGAATGGAACGGTAAGCTTTCCATCATGGAAATACAACAAAGCCCCGACAGAAGTCGAGGCTTTATCATTTAAATATGGTACCGGTAGGCGGACTTGAACCGCCACGCCCGAAGGCAACGGATTTTGAATCCCTCCCGAAGCCTTTTAACCATCTGTATTTACTAGGATCTTGTTGGATATTAAAGACCATGAAATAGGATTGTTTTGGATCTAATTTGCACAGCTTAAGCTCAGAATCAGTCCACGTGCTAAAGTTATTGTCGAAAAAGAGAGCATGGTTTAGTTTTCTTAGATTTAGTTTGTATACTCCAACCATGGAACAATCTGAGTAATCTTTTCTAACTCCACGCAGACATTGAAAAGGTTAAAAAATAATTGACGAGAAAAAAAATGAAAGAGCTGGATAATGAATATATTCACCCATATGCTGAAAGTGAGAAGGGTAAAACACAAGTTAAAAAAATCACAGTATCCATACCTACAGAAGTGTTAAAAATACTTACTGATGAACGCACTAGAAGGCAAATAAAAAACCTACGTCACGCAACTAATAGTGAGTTACTATGTGAAGCTTTCCTTCACGCCTATACTGGCCAGAAACTACCAGAGGATTCCGATTTAATGAAAACCAAAACTAAAGAAGAAAATAAAAAATTAACCTCAAAAAAATCAGGCTTAGTTTTCAGGTCTAGAATATTAAAAGAAGAATAAAGAATAGATAGAAAAGTAGTCCCCTTATCCTTAAATTGTCACAAAACTATCAAATAATTTGTGACTAAAGGGGACTACCTTATTTAATACCCTAAGCTGCTTTTGTTTTGACAACAGTTCCAATAACTTTAATAACACTTGACATAACATGCCACATCATGACTGGAGGAACGGCATTTCCTATTGCTTTATATGCTCTAGTATTAGATACATTATATTTAAAACTTTCTGGAAATGACTGAATACTTGCAGCTTCTCTGGGAGTAAACCTTCTATAGCGACCATCAATACATAACACTGGATCGACACTATTTAAACTTGCTTTCGATAGATGAGCACTAATAGTATTACAATGACCTAAAGGATCTTGTATACGACCTTTATTCATTGTTTCTCTCTTTTTAAGCATCCCATCTATTGCTTTTTGAGAAAAGAAGAATTTATCTTCTACTTTACTCTCATCTTCTAATACATCTTTTAAAATGATTTGTGAATCTATCTTTTCAGGAAACTCAAACTCTTCACAGTCATTCGAGTTTAAGAAACCTACAATAAATACACGCTCTCTTTTTTGAGGAACACCATAATTAGAAGAATTAAGAACCATATATTTACAGTGATAGCCAGCATCTTTAAATGACTGCATAACCAATGGAAAGGCTTGCTTCTTATTAGCCGAAAGCAAACCTTTTACATTTTCAGCAATAAATACTTTTGGCTTATGAGCTGTAATGATATCAACCATTTCGAAAAATAATTTACCATTATCATTTTTATACCCTAAACGAGGGGGGTTTTGAGCTACAACAGAGAATGACTGACAAGGAAATCCCCCGATTAAAATATCATGCTTAGGAATATTGTCTTTTAACTCTCTAATATCACCTAAAATACTTTTATGCTCAAAGTTATCATTGTAAATATCAACAGCATATGAGTCGATATCAGAAGAAAAAACCACTTCTACATTGTTGCTTTCATAGTGTTTTCCTTGATAATTAAAACCACCAAGAGCGCCAAGATCCATACCACCACAGCCACTAAATACAGAGCAGACCTTTAGTTTATTCATGCTAGTAATTCAACCTCTTTCAACATATCTGGCTTAAATATAAGTTCTACACCTTTAGGAGCCGAAAGTTTAATTTTTTCTTGTTGTACTAACCCCACTGGGTTATTCATTACAAGTAACTTTCTAGTCTCATTAGTAATAATCAGTCGATAGATATAATAATTATCTTTGTTAGTATATGCTGCATTCCATTCGTTTTTTGTCAATGAAATTCGACTCTGTGTTAAAGGATGATTACTCAACGTAGTTTTAACTTCGATGAATATTTGGTTATCCATTTCGTCCATGGATTTTACATCATATCCAGCACCAAGATGGGTAGGTATGAATTGAACAAGATGTTTATTATGACCAAGCCCTAGACTCTCAAGTTTATTCTTCTCATGAGAGATAACTAAAGACTCACCTAAATCACCAATTTCTTTTGTAGTCATCTTATCCGTTGTGCCATCAGCCAAAATAATAGACACAACCTCGTCTTCCACTTTAGTTTGAATGAATTTACCTACACTCGTAGCACTTTTTGAAAAATCCAACGCATTAACATAGTCAAACCAAGAGTTTTTAATACTATTCAACTGACCGACTGTAAATTTTTTATTATAGAAAGGCTCAAATTCATCAAAGTTGCCATTTTCTTTACATGCATATTCAATAAAGTCAGACTCGATCTCATTTAAAAAATATTTCGATGATTTTTTTTCAACAACATTAGCAAGTACTAAATAATCTAGGAAGTCTAAAGCAGTTCTCGTTTGATCACCTCTGCCTTCTTTTGTAACACCTTTTACGAATGCATGCGTTTCATAAATTATAGACTTCTTTCTGTTAACTAATATTATGTCTTTAGCATCATTAGGACCAAGTACACCCGTTGTAAACCTTAAGTCATCAAAGACCACATAAGTTAATTCATCTCTCGTTATATAAGATTCACTAATTTCTTTTTCTTTGAGCAGAGTTAACAATTCAACAAGGAAAGATAAAGGCGCAAAGTCTACCTTATGTTCAATTAACTTTTTATTTACATGAGACTTCAAAATCCCATTAGGGAATTGAATTTTCATTGAAAAATTCTTAAAAAATTCGATTAAATCTTCTTTTTCAGACAATCTCTTAGAAATAGAGCTAGCGTAATATCCAAATCCATCTTCATATTGCATAAGCCCAAAAAGAGCACTAATCTCAGTCCGCCAATTAGCTAACGTTTTCTCTGATAAATGGCTATTACCAGGAAAGCTTGAAATCATACCGTCTAGAACTTCATTATCAATCGCACCAGAGAAAGATGTAATCTCTTTAGCCATGTAAAACAAAACATTTTCTATATTATTTTTAAACCTAGGCCTAACCATATGAAGTGGCAGCAAATTCACTTCTTTAGTTTTGTAAACATTCTGAACTATCATCTTTTCAATACCTCTGCTAATACTTTACCCAATAGAGGAGGTACAGCATTTCCTACTTGACGATATTGCTCTGTTTTATTGCCTAAAAATACAAATGAATCTGGAAACGACTGAAAACGAGCGTTCTCTCTAACAGTCGGAACTCGATTGTACTTATAGTGGAAATGGTGTCTATGTCCTGTATCTATAGTGCTAGCAGGTTTCTGGCTGTGGTAACGTGTCCACGCCACATTGAATTTGCGAGTAGATACAAAGTCTTCCGGTAAGTCCTTATAGTTACCACCTTCAGGCACTAGCGCAATTGTGGACTTAACCTTCTCCTGATGTTTAGTTATTAAATGGTTGTGAAGCTTAATCGGAGCGCCACTTCGCATTAGTTTTTGGTAATCACTAAGAGGTGAAGATGCATACTCAAAAGATTCAGGCATGAGATCATCGTCCAAACCATGTAAATCAGACACTGCCTGCTGACATGTAATGAAGTCTTTTTCATTTTTAATCAAAGGACTAGGAAATGAAACTTGCTGTTCCCCCTTTAAAGTACCAATAAATATCGCCCTTTTCCTTATTTGTGGGACGCCAAAGTTAGCGCTATTTAAAACCTTGTAATCGACATCGTACCCAAGATCACTAAACTCTTTAATAATCTGGTTTTTAACTTCGCCCTTAAATAGACTAATAATCCCCGGAACGTTCTCTAAAACGAAATGTTTAGGTTTTAAGTCTTTAACAACTCGAACAAATGACAAAAAAAGTTGATTCCTTGGATCCTCAAACTTCCTAGGGCCTGACAATGACAACCCTTGACATGGAGGTCCACCAATTACTACATCAACTGTTTTCCCACCAATGATATCTCTAATATCATTGGTTGCGATTGTTTGAATATCACCATGTATGATTTCAGAGCCATTGTGGTTAGCTTTAAATGTATCTAGAGCTGCTTTGTCATGATCAATACCTAACAGAACATCGAACCCAGCCTGCTCAAAACCAAGTGATAGTCCACCACAACCACAAAACAAATCTACTACATTCACACAAACACCCTAACTGTATTCTTATACAGTAAAAATAACACTAATCACACGATTATCGCTATGTTGGCATGTAATTTAAAGCCCTTAACAAGTTTTTTTTAAAAAAGACCATATAGCCGAAAAGCTGTTGGTCTTAGGTTCATTATTGTATCATCGTACATACTCTAATCACTCGTCAAAGAACAACACCTATACATGAATATGAACCTCCCTAATGCATTATCCCTTTTCAGGCTTATACTTATTCCTGTTATGGTTATTCTGTTCTACTTGCCCATAGAACATAGTGCAGTGCTTACAGGCTCTGTGTTTTTTATAGCAGGCTTCACAGACTTACTTGATGGTTATCTGGCAAGAAAGCTCAACCAGTCATCAGCATTCGGTGCATTTATCGACCCTGTAGCCGATAAGGTATTAGTAGCTACTGCTTTGATTTTAATAGTTGAATACTATAATTCAGCTTGGGTAACCATTCCGGCAGCGCTCATGATCGGTCGAGAGATCATAATTTCAGCCCTAAGAGAATGGATGGCAGAAGCAGGTAAACGAGATACCGTTGCCGTGTCTTGGTTAGGAAAAGTAAAAACAGCAGCTCAAATGCTAGCTATCCTCCTCTTTCTAATTCAACCTAATGGTATACTTCTATATACAGCCTATGTAACTTTTACAATCGCGACGATTCTTACTATTTGGTCTATGTGCTCGTACTTGTATCAAGCTCGAAAAGAGCTACTCAAAGGTATCTAGGTAACCGATAAAAGGGAGCTGTTACATAAATAACACTCCCTTGAGTAAATCATCTCACCTCATACAAAAAACTACTCATCTCCTCCTCTCTTAACATCTCAACCCATCCGTCAAACTCATTAACAAACCGAATCTTCGGCAAACCATACTTGACCGAAATCTCATCAATCGATAGGTTCTCAATATCGCCTTTGTTCTTCGCCCGACGAGCCTTGTCATTCAGTGAAGTAACAGCCTTACCCAAATCATCACCAGCAACCAGTTCAGGATTGGCTAGCAACAAATGACGCGCAGATGGATAGAGCTTACCTTGGTAGAACATCGGCTTAGATTGACCTTTTAACTTCTCACGCTCGGTATACGCAGTAGACAACGCTTCCTTTACAGATATGCCTGACTTTATGCGATTCATCAGTGTACTTTGCGCCACACCAAGCTCTTTAGCAGCCTGACGCATACTTGGGTACTCAGTACCGTCAATAACCACTTTCTTACGGTACGGTGTCGTAGGGCGAGCCTCAAGTTCAAGGGCTTGCTCTAGTGTCCAGCCGAACTTGGTAACGCGCTCATTAATCAATTTTGGGTTTAAGCCATAGTGACGCGCAGCAGCAGTGCGAGAGGTGAACTCAACACCCCCAACGGTCAATATTTTAGTATTTTTCATCGGTATTATTCCTGTAATTCAGATAGTAAAAAGCCCCACAGGAACCGAGAGGACAAGCCTCTCAGCCCCTGTAGGGCTAACTTTATGTTTAGTTAGAATGGTACGTCGTTATCTATTGGTTGCTCACCAGTGTTCAGTTTCACCTTATCGCCTAACTTTTCATACAGAGCCAACATTGGTTCGATGACTTCACGATGAGCAATGGGCTTATGGTACGAATTAACCCAGCCACGTTCACGGTATCTCGGAGCCCATTCATTCAGAGTGACTAGCACCGAACCATCAATACCCCAAACTTCGACACTATTCACACCATCATTTATTGCGTTATCAGCATACTGAATCGCTGCCTGAGCCAGCTCTAGATATTTCAGCTTGGCAGTGGCACCAGAACTCAGAGCAACAATCTCACTCTTTCCATCAGAGCCTGTAATGGTTGAATCGGCATTCTTACCACCGAAGTAGCAAGTCAGTACTCGCTTAGTTGCCTTAGCTGGTTTCACTTCTAAGTTGTAAGGGGTAATTCCCAGTAATTGCATAGCAGTAGGCTTCTTATGATATGGGTTACGTTTTCCACGTTTAGGTTTGTTAAACTTTAATCGGCTATCACGCTCTTTAATCTTTTCAAGTAGATAAACCTCAGCTTCAGCATAAGTATTGAATTTACGATTATGACCACCCGGTTCATTGTCATAGATCTCTTTAGCTTCTTCAAAGTTAGTAACAACCGCAGCACGCTTATTGTTCAATGCAGCATAATATTTAGTTTTAGACATAACGGGTCCTATATTTTTCAAGATCACCACGACGTTGTGGCATAGGATTAAGCTGGAAAGATTTGGAAAGAAATGAGGTTGTGTGATTGGTTATTGATGTGTATCCCAAACGAACTAGATACACACAGACCATGAGCCCTTGCTATACAAGGGCTCATGGCGTTTCATCATTTACGAAATATTTTCTAATTGACGCATAACTTCTTCATCGGAGGCATTAAACAACGGTACAGGGTCAAATTGAGGAAATTTACCCACCAGCAGTGTCGCTAACTTCAACGTTGATGGAGTAAGGGGAACAGTACCTTCCACAAGCTTTGTTCGACCAGCACCACGCACCAAGCTAGGCTTAATGTCATAACCTAACTCTACAAACCATTCAGATAGAGCTTTAGCGGTAATATCTTTCTTAGTGATACCTGATACTTCATGACCGTAAAAGCGCACAAACAAACGAGCCATTAATTCATCAGACTTTTCATCTTTCTTTAAACGAACTTCCCCCTTATCGTTCGCCTTATACATACTCAAACGCTCCTGCCAGTCGTACCAATCCTCCATGGTCTTCAAACAACGACCACTCTTACGCCAAGCATCAAAGCGAATACGGGTATAACGCATCTCAAAAGCATTCTTAAACGGTTTAGTTTCAAAGCTAACTAATGGAACACCATCAACTTCGATAACTCGTGGGTTGATTGGTTCACGCTTCATATCAAACTCAAGGTTCAAGCGTGATTGCTTCCGTTCCATCAGCATATCTTTACGTTCGGTACACATTGAACGGAGCGAAGTAAGGTGTGACGAATCAGTCATATGTTCAGGTGTTCGTTCTTTGTATAGATCCACCATGTACTGATTTTGATCAAAAACACCTTTAGGAACCTGAACCCCACCTTTCGCAAGTACAGGCTCCCAACCGTCCATTGGAGTTACCGTATATTGAGCGCGCGTCTTCGCACAGATAAGTTGCTTAGCCTTGTGCTTAACTTCTAATATCTCACCACCATTAGGCTCCATGCGATGAAACAACTCACGAAAGCGCTGGCAAATTGGTCCAGTTAAATCAAGGTCTTCAACACTTGTATTACCCAGAAATCCATCAGTCGTAATTGACAGAACCGTTTTATCATCTGGCACACTAGCTAACATTTCACTTAATAATGCACGCGCCAGACCACATGTATACGAAGCATAAAATGGATTGGTCAATTTGGATGGAGGTTGAGGCTTACTGTATCCATCCTCCACTGAAAATGTTTGCTTAGGTTTTACGTTTTGGCTAAATTTTCCATACGTAGAATTTAACATTTCTTTAACAAGCTTTTCCTGAAATGAGCCTTTCTCATAGCTCTTTCGCTTTTCACGCCCCCACTTCATGTACTTTTCGAAGATCCGCACATCGTTTTTCCATGGAAATATGAAACCCTGCTTGATCTTAATTTTAGCGCCTTGATTATATGCAACCTCTAATTCATGTCCCGTACAGTGAGTCTCACCACGGAGTGGGAAAATTAGTGAGTCCTTATCACGAACAACAAGTGACGGATGGCGAGTAGAAGATGGAAACTCAAATTCAACCCAAGCCAGTGCCATTTTATCGCCAAAGAAATCTTCCACCTTGTTACTCATGTACATGTCTTCGTAAGAAATTTCGCGCAGACCATTCGTAATCGCTCCGTAGCACGAAGGAACGTCTAGATCTAGCCAAGTATCAACTGGTGTAACACCTGACCAGAACGCTTCATTACGGCCACCGCTATAACATTCCGATGCGAACCACTCCATGGTCTTACGAGCTTGAGTAGGCTCTTCAATAGTGACTGTACGAACCTTGCCAGTTTCTTTCGACCATATTTCTCGCTTCTTCTCTTCAAAACCAAATAGCTTGCGATAACTTTTAGGGTCATCAAGCGAGTTAATGAATGTTTTGACCGCCATACCACCAATCGTATAAGGCACTGACTTCAAACCTAGCTCTTTACATAGGTCAGCCGTCACCTTGAAATGAAGAGCTGATATGAGGCTATCGGTTAAACCATACTCTTCAAATCCAGCCTTATTACCGGCAAGATATTCATCCATACGTTCAATGCTGTATGGTTCTGGTATTTCCAATTTAGGGACGCCTACGATATTTCCGACAGCCGATAAAGCCTGAGCGCTAGCAGGAGCAAGTAACATCGTATCGAAAAATGACATATGTAAGGTGTGATAATTGCGGTTCTTATCTTTAATCTGAACTGGCTCTTTATCTATACGACGAGTCATGACCTTACTTAAATCCAACTCATACGCATCCCCCAAACTCGCCACAGTTTTTCGGATCCCCTTGATATGAGTTTTGACTTGCTCAAAAGCCTGATTAAAGTTAAATAGGTCAGCTTTCATGAAGTGAGCTGTCACGATGATATCGGTAGGCCAAAGCTCAAGTACATCATCTTCAATGGCCTTTTCAATAACACGAGCAAAGCAGTAATCCATCGATAAACGACCAGATTTTTTAGCTGAGTCTGGATACAACACTAACTTAGACACTTTGCCATTATGTAAAGTGACAAATTGATAGCTTAAAACTCGGTTGTACTTGCCACACTTCGACAACACATACTCAGTATCGAATGAGATAATCGGACGGTCGAAGAACTTAGTACGAGCCTTATAGCGCTTACTCTTATCCTTCGAATTTTCAGACTTACTAATGTTTTCAACGGGCGGTATAGTCTCTACCGAAATACTACCAAGTGTTTCATCTACATGCTCATCGTTACTCGCATTGCCCCAAGCTTCAACTAAGCTTTCATCGACCTCGATACCATCAAATGATTCTTCAATTTTAATGTCCGCATCTTCAGCCCAGTAATTCATTGATTCTTCCATTTTATCCTCCTCTTAGATCAAAAAATGGCTCCGCAGAGCCATAGTGTTAAATCGAAATCAGATTACTGAGCCTTGTAAGCAGACCATTCAATAACAGGGAACTTCTCACCCTCACCGACACTAACCAGAGCATCCAAGATCACTTCGGTCAATCCATCTAGGTCAGAGAAAGTTTTAGCATCAAGAACACATAGAGGACGGTCATTAAGACCAACCATAACTAAATTACCAGTCTTCGGAGATACGAACACATTTGAGATAACACGTGCATCAATAAAGCCACCGTTATCTAACGCCAATCCATACTTGTCATGCGGTTTAATTGCTTTCTTCACACGTTCAAACAATTCAGGCGCTTTCTCGCTTTGGTCAAAAGCTACTTTTTGGCATTTATCATCCAGTAACAAAGTAAAGTCACCGTTATGAGTCAAACTCGTTGCAGTACTCGCATTTACTACAGAGTTACCGTTACGGATGAATAGTGGTTGAGTTGAAGTCGTCATAATAAAATCTCCATCGATTTATGTTTTATTTAAGTTTGTGTACCAATCAAGCCAATCTCGACTGGCAAAAGTAATAGCTGGAAAGAACTGGAAAATTTCGTGGTTTATGCCGTTTCCAATAAAGCTTTTTCCCATTTTTCAATTTCACTAACTAAAAAGCGGACACTGCGGCCAATGCGCAATACCTTGGGTAAACTGTCAGGCTTTCGAGTCACATTCGTTCTCACCGTGGCAGGGTTAAGGCTGTATGCCTCTGCAAACTCTTCTACTGTTAATACATTTTTCATCGTGTTCTCCTTAGCTGAATTGAAAATTGGGGAGCATTGCCTCAACAGTCTGCTGAGAGGCTTGCGCTAGATGGGTGTTTTGGTAATAGGCATAGCGCTCTGTGACGCTCACATTAGAATGACCAAGGCTCTGTTGAGCTAAACGAATATCATTGGTAGCGATCAGCATCTGGGTCGCATAGGTACGACGTAGATCGTGGATAGTGAAAGGCGCTTCTAGCGAACCTTCCACTTTCATGGCTTGCTGAATACGATCCATACAAGCTCGTGGGTAGGCAATATGCTCACCTTGGTTCTTCAACGATGGAAACACCCAATCATTAAAAGAAACCTTGAGGCACTTTCGGACAAGACGTTGTGCAGGCTCTGAAAGGTAAATGCGCTGCGATTTACCGGATTTAGTCATAGGCAATAAAGCAGACGATAGGTCATCGGCTAACATGGAGCGAGTAAGACTAATAACGTTACCAATACGCATACCTGTAAGCAGGCTAAGCATCAACGCATAGGCATGAATGAAGTTAGGTTCAGCGCAAGCATGACGACAAAAGCTTTCTACTTCTTTCGATGAGAGCACACGATCTTTAACGTTGTTCTCAGCCAGCTTTTTCACGCCCTTTACAGGACTCTTTTCAATGATGTCGTGCTCTATTGCCATAGAGAACAGCTTGGATAAAAAGGCTTGGTAACGATTTACCGTAGCTGGCGATAAGCCTGTTAAAGAGTTAAGAAATTTCTCCACATCACGACGAGTCACATCAGTGATACGCTTGTTACCTAAGACAACCATTACGCGCTTAGAACGAGATACAAACGTCTTATGATCACGGTGGTGACGTTGACTGAAAGGCACGAGTACTTCATCAAAGAACTGCTGAACAGTCAGGCGACTACCTTTGCGGTAGTCACCAGACTGAACATCAGCAATAAACTGGTAAGCCAACTTCTCAAGGTCAGCAAACTTCATTTCAGGGTAAGTACCAAATGACTCGTAGTAACGTTGCCCTTTCCAACCAAAGCGAACGATCCAGCGCTTACTCGAAGCTGTTACCAATAAACGTAAGCGAGAGTTCTTAGCCCATCGATACTCAACACCTTGCTCGCCCTTAGCAGGACGAGGCAAGACATTGAGCACCTTCTGGGTCATTTCTATAGATGTACTGCTCATTTAATCCATCCAAATATCAGTTAATCGATATAACCCAAGGCTGGAAAGAACTGGAAAAAATGAGACAATCCAAAAAACTTATTAAAAAAATACAGCTAATAATGTCTATATCATTAAAAAAGGCTTACTCAGCCTGTCTTTGGCTAGCCGAAAGAAAACTAGGAATACCCGTCGAAGAACAACGAGGGGAATGGGATCTTGAAGCAAAAGACAAAGCCTTCCACTGGAAGCGTGAAGAATTGGTAACAGCTTTACCTTTCACGTACTACGAGAACAACACGCTCTATTCATACTACGATGATGAAGATAACGTGTGCATTGATGCGAGTAATTTCATCGATGGTCATTTGTTCGCAGATGAAAACGACAACGATTTTTATCGCTATTCACCAAATCGCAATCGTCAGTTCTTTCACCCTCTGCGTGATGAAGTCAGTGATATACACCACGACTCAAACGAATCGTTACCATGGAAAGAATTGCCACAACTAACACTGGAAGAACTTACCAATACATTATGTAGTGATACCGACAAGTCACCTCTAGCCGCTTCCACAGCTCATTTAACATTGATGGAATTACTTCAGTCGGGACAGATATCAGCTAAAGGGTTCGCACACTTCACCCACACGCAAGAAACCATCACTTCAGAAAATAATCAGCACATGGTAGCGGTTGAGTTACCTCCGATATACTGGCACAACAACCCTATACCGAATTACGAGATCTCTGCCGTTGAAGAAGGTCTACAAAGACACATGGCTATGATCAGCTACTTCGACAAAGCACCATTCAAACCAGATTGGGATTTACTAAGTGTCAGTGAATATTGGTATGTAGATATAGAGGTGAGCGATAACTTCGCCAGTTGGTTAATGGACAAGGTTAGAGCCGAATTTCCGATACCAGAGAAAGTAACCTTAAAACCAGAAGGCAAAAACTTCTTAGTTCAGTTCGGAACTGATAAGAGAACCACAGTGCGCAATTCCAAGGGCATGTCGCTACTGTATAAAATATTAAAAGAATACCGCAAGAGTTCTTACAACATGGGTAGTGGCTATTCTACTGACGAAATCGAACAAGATATTCAGCACGAGTTAGGCATGAGTACTAAAACGTTGGATGCCAAACATGGTTACGAGGAGAAACTGCGCAATCAGTTTTTCAATCTATTAAGTCGATATTTTGAGGCTGGAGATTGGGATAAAAAAGAAAAGCTAGCGTCCATTGCCATCAATTCACTGACTGAAATTAATATGCTCAGTGATAATAATGTACTTACAACAGACGACCTAAAAGCCATATTACGCCAAGACATTGACTGGTTCGAAACTAACCATGACTCTCTCAAGCAAATGCTTAAAGTAGACGAGGTTGAGGAAACCAAGGAAATGGATAGTCTTCGCAAAAACCTAGAGAACGCCTTGGATAAACTGAAAACATCTTGCCCACATTTTACATATTACCTAGGCTCCCTAGCCTCGAAGAAAGCGCTTGGTCTTGGGTACTCCAAAGAGAACGAAGAATTTTACTTTATCTGTGATGATGATATTGAGTGGGACTTTGGTTGATAAGTTCTGGTGTGTGATTGGTTGTTGATGTATATCCCCAACGAGCTAATGACACACTAACCCGGATCCCTTGCAACAGTAAGGGAAAGCGAAAAACACAAATTACGATAAAGAAAAAAGTAGAGGAAAAACCACCTCTACTTTTTTCATTAGAGAACGTCTAGCTCATCCAGAACACCGCCGATTAAAGCTCCACTGACAAACCCGATTGCACCACCAAGGACAACACCTTGAGGCCCAAACCTAGCACCTAGAGCCGTCCCATAATGTGCTCCCTTCAGTCCAGTTGAAACGCTAGGCTTAAACCATCGTTGTTGAGGCATGATTCGATCATATGCTTTCATCATGATTCTCCTTTCCTATAGATATGAAAAAAGGCCATGCTCAATGAAGAACATGACCCTTTGGAGTTTTTGTTAATGCCGCTTTAGTGAGAGTGACCGCACACCTGACAGCTGCCATCATCATAAGCACGTTCACCACATGCAGGACAGGTTGTAACTAGTGTTGTAATTGATTTAATCGCCATGTTAAGGCTCCTTGTTGTTGGTTGATTGAGTGTTGCGGAGCTCATTGATACCTCAGCCTAGAGAGTTCCAATTTCGAAACTGAGATATCGTGAGCCAAGCTCCACAACAAAATTTATTGCGCTTTACCTTTTGGGGTATCAGGGCCGCATTGAGTCACATCAGTGACATGACCATTCATTGTTCCGCAGACATCGGCTTTCCATTGCACGATGACACCGTAAGACGCTGTATTCTGAATACCTGCCTTACCATTCCATTGTGGCTCTAGTAGCTCTTTCATTTTCGAGATATCGCCCGGATTACCACCGAACGTACCACCTGCGAATACTGAAGATGCGAATAGCGAAGTCAGACCGAGCAGGATGATTGATTTTTTCATTTTTTTTTTCCTTAATGGTGAATAAGCCTCAAGCTCGCAGCCTTTGTTGACTTATTGGTTGTTAGAATAAAGGGGGTTAAGGACAGGGTGTGTCCAACAAGATGAAATTGATTGAATATTTTGTATAGCCGCTGCTCCACCTAGGTTGATGAAAGCTATGCCAGTTCTTAGTGCGTAACGAATTGAAAGATTTAAAAATCTAACGGACACAACCCGTCCAATTGGTTCGTTACGATATTGAGATGAATGATAAGAGCGAAAAACTAGCCCTAAGACTTGGAGATATACTGACTCGGTTATACCGAGGTGAAGTGCTATCTATAAGTTGGCTAATGGAAGAATACGGTGTGAGTGAAAAGACCTTGCGCCGGGATTTCAACCAGCGATTGATTAATGCTCCTATCATGAAAACAGAACATGGATACCAGTTAGAAAGTCAGCTTAGCTCAAGCATAACAACCACCCAGCGTGTTCTTGAGGAATCAGGGTTATCAAGTCTGCTTCCACCAAAGCACAATATCAGTACCTCAGCTTCAACCATCCTATTTAAAAATCCACGTATCGAAGACACTCACAAGTTTGATGGTATGTTTACTCAGATAAATAGTGCGATTACCTCTAGAGCTATCATTGACCTTACCTACCAAGGTCGCCTGATAACTCAGGTGCATCCGTACCGATTGGTGAATGACAGGGGTATCTGGTACCTCAGTGGAGTAGCGTCAGATCAGCTATATTCGTACCGTCTTGCTAAGGTTTCCCAGATTCACACCACTGAAGATAAATACTATCCAGCACCGAAGGTATTAGAAAACATCCGTAGGGTGGGAATGGAGTGGTTAACTGCTGAAAATGCAGATGTGTTATTACAGGTTGATGTTGAGGTAGCTTCACACTTTATTGATGATGTTATTCTCCCTAACCAACAACTATTGAAGGAACTACCCGATGGAAGCTTATTAGTCTCCAGTCGAGTATCCAAACTAGGCGATATCATGCCGATTTTAAAACAATGGATGCCACGCATAGAGGTTCTTTCACCTACCACTTTGAAACTTGAGTTAATGCGTGAGTTGTATGCCTCATTGGATAGACTTTAACTAAAACTCAACTTTAACTCGGATTTTTTAACAACCGATTAGGTGCACTCTTGGTGCCTAATTAGGAACAGATGCCCATGAAGAATTTCAGGGTAAATTACATTTCTAATCGGCTCCCTATACGCGTACTAGAGAAAACGACCTTAACGGTTCCTATTGCTTCCACATAGCAATAGGAACCTATCTGACAATAAGAATCAAAAGAACATTGCCATGCAGTAATAAATATCTACAAAACAAATTATAACCCTTGAAAATCAGTAGATTAGAACCCATTACAATAGCTTATTAAATTAATAAGTTAGGAAATGACTATAATGACGCAATTCAACAAAGAAGATTGGCTATTAAATGGTTGTACTAGTGAAAAGCTAGCTAAATGCAACGCAGCAGCACATGCTCATGAGGCAATTATGGGAATGTGTACAATGTCAGTCGACGCTGACCACTATACGATTGAAGCTGGAGCTGAGTTCCTATCGAATGTTGAGGGTCAGGAAGTTCTACACTTAGAGTTCAAAGCGTACAGTGATTTTGAAGACTCTCGCTCTATCGCCCTGATTTATGAGAAAGAAGATCTTGTAATGTACTGCTCAGAGTTTTCATTTGGTGATGATGAAGAAGCTTACTTCGAACCTGTACAACCTATGACAACTCAAGGTTTTTTCAAGTACTTGAACTCACTACCAAACATTAAGAGTTACGCTCTTCCATCAAGCCTTGACAGTAAAGAGCAACAAGCTCAACAAGCCCTGATTGAACTAGCAGGCTAAACCAAAACACTCACTCCCATTGCTTCCAGATAGCAATGGGAGCCTTTAATAACAAAACACCAGTGAGAACCAAGCAAACTCGTTAAAATTAAGTCTCCCTTCCTTGGTGTTTCCACCGTCCATTACAGTCCAGCAACTGCACCCTCTCTGAACCCCGACGGCAACGTTTAAGTAATCCGTTGTAGAAACTTGATCCAATGAAAAAGGCTTCCCATCACACCATGAGTTACATGGAACAATAGGAAGCCTTGGTTTCACTAGGAAGTGAGAGGCGGATTTTATGGTGCATACATGGTGCTTTCAACTTGATTCGTTAGTGATGGACTAATCCACCGTGACTTTTATCTCATCAAAGCAGTCCATTCCGATGTAGCTTAGAAAGTTGGTTTCCCACATCGAATAGAACTCAGCGACACTGGGATCAGTAATGGGAACTTCACCCATGTAACGGATGTAAGCCACACCATGACCAAAATCAAAGTCGATTTCTTTCTCAAGTTCAGGCATCAATCCACAGTAACTAAAGTCAGTAATGTAGTCGAAAACCCATTGGTCATTAAGCCTAGTGATACGAACCTCCACAGGGTGGTAGCCACCGTTCTCCGGGCTGTAAGATTTCTGACGGAAAGAAAAGACGACCGATTGGATCATGGGTGTCCATTTACCTGATTCGCTGATCACTCGGTTTAAAGTATCTTGAAGATCCACACTGACAGGTAAAATCAGCTTATTCTTTGAAAAGCATAGTTTCATAATAAATTCTCTTTTAGCTTGTTAGGGATGCACTCTTGGGTAGTACACGGTATGAAATTTGGGAAGTAGTTTGGTCGGTAAGGATTGATAAGAAATTCGACGTTATTTAGCTTCGGTTTCACCGTCCACTAATGACATGAGCTCATCACGACGTTGCTCGTAGTCAGGCGCAAGAACGTGGAGAAACACCGATTTCTCCGACGGCAGGATAAGTAATAACCCACGCAGTGCCGCCGCCATAAATCCAGCATTATTAGCAGACCCACCTTTGAACACTGACTTGAATACAGTGCTCTTAAACGGTTTCTCGTCTTGCTCATTTAACACGGCGACAATATCTTCAAAGGCTATCCACTCTTTACTATGAAGACCGCCACCTTCATTACCCGAAAGTCTAAGGAATAGAGCATTTAGATCATCATGGACCGAAAGCTCATAGAACACATGATTCTGAGTTTTCGGTGATAACTTTTTCGCTTTGCCTTCTAGCACAACATTAGTGAAATAGTCTACAGGACTATCGTCAGTAACCGTGACTTGTTCATTACTCTCTACTGCTTCAGGTTGAACGATTTCTTGTTTTTGATTGGTTTTACGTGCCATGGGACACCTCCATACTATTAGTGACTATTAAGATTAAATTCGAGATTAAGATTCAGCTTGATCAGCAAGCTTGACGACAGGGAACGTTGGACTGTTCATTGGAGCGCAGCAATACACCCCACTACCAGCCGTAGTGACAATGGCAACAGCAATTAGCCAAGGAGAGTCATCATCATTTAGTAACAGAACCCATTCAGGGTAGTTAGTAACAAAGCGTAGAAAGTGTTGAGCTTCCTCTGACTCTTCACTCAAGGTTTCATCGGTATCATCGGCCTCAATCAAGTACAAAGTCGTACCGACCTCATCCCAGAACGCTTTCGTACTTTCTTCATCACCGAATGGTTCTATTAGATGCTCTAGCAGTTTTACTTTCACACCATCAGGCATTGGCAATGATTGAATATCTTCAAACTTGTTTACATTTTTCATAATTATTTTCTCCTAATAATGAAAAAGCCCCTGTTTAGCTCTTCGCTAAACAGGGGCTTTTCTAATATGTATTGCTTTATTCAGACCAATTAAACTTGTAGTTTAACGGCGGTAGTTCGTAATGTTGCCGTACATACCCATTGAGTAACTTACCTTCCAATGCATATGCATCTTCCTTCGTTTTGCATGATTTCCAGCACACATAGAGAGTATCGAGGGGAAATACATCCTCAAAATTAAAATTACAATATCGCCATCCAGCCATATGTCCTTTTTGGCTCGTTCCAGTAGCACAACTTATAAAAGCACGAACTCGAAAGTTTAACGTCACACTTTCACCGATATCCAAAATCCCATGCTCATCAACACCAACGGCTCTACTGAGCTCTTTCTCCGCAGCAATGATGTACACTCCTGGTCCCTTAGGTATCGAATTTATGTCAACACTGGACAGCAATACCCAGTCTGTCCAATCGGACCAATCATCGTATTTCATCTATATCCCTCTGTAATTCATTCTCATTATCTCTCAACCCCCAACGTATCTCTGGTTTCGCAGTCACCATATCCGACAAACGAGAACCTATCTCCCTCCTACGTCCAACGGTCAATTTCGAGTAGCGCCTTGTGGATGAAAGGTCAGCGTGATTCAACTGCTTGGCTATGTCGTGCAACGAGACTCCTTGGCTAGCTAATAAACTCCCAACCGTATGCCGAGCTGAATGTAGGGTTAGGTTCGCTTTATCTCCGGGTATGTCGGGCAGTCCCATCTTGGCTTTGATAGCCTTGAAAGCATGCCTAGGTTGACCTACGGGTTTACCCCTTTTACGTCCAGGAAAGAGATATGGGTTATTCGCCACATGAGGCACCGACCTCAAAATATCAAGCATGTAATCACTTAAGTAAATAACATGGCTACTACCATTTTTCGTTTGCGGAATAGTGAGTGTTTTCTCCTCCCAATTCACATCGGATTTTAATCTCAATCGTAATTCACTATCGCGTAATCCGGTCAAAAACAGAATAATTAGGTATGCCCCAATACTTTTATCTTCATGATTGAGAGCATGACCTATGAACTCTTTTAACTGTGCTTCGGTAAAGTAACCAGTACGGATGTTGTCTTCTTTCAACAAGCTGACCTTATCAGCAACCAACGGCGCGTCCATCAACTTGTAAGCCTGACGGTTTACCGTTTTCAAAAGCGCTAATACACGATTAATCGTAGCTACAGCATAAGGTTTCCCTGTTGTCTTACTTATAGCTCCCTGCATTTCCATTTGGATCTTAACGATATGTGCCGCCGATAATTCATTAATGGGAACATGAAATATCGACTTAGCATGACGGAACCTCGCTTGATCATCTTTCCAGCTTCGCTTTTGCTTAGCCAGTGGTAAATAGACCTCATTGAAAAACCGTTCAAGGGTCATAGAATTATCGACCTTTTCAGTATCACGCTCGATCTTCGGATCAATACCTTCAAGAATTTGCTGCCGATATTCTTTCGCTTTCTTGCGCAAGGTGATTAGGTCAGTGTCATTGAGCCGCCCTAGACCGATCGACGCCTTGCGACCAGTTACAGGGCTAGTAAACCTAAATATGAACCTGACAGATCCCTTTCCTTTACCCACCAGACATCTAACGCCCACAGGCAAGCCGCTATCTTTCATAGCTGACAAGTTAACTTCGTAATCAGCGGATTTAGCGTTGGCAGGATTGGGCTTGAGATTGTTGAGGAAAGTGGTGGTGAGTCGTTGTGATTTGCTCATTCAAACCTCCATTAACTAGATATTCAATTAGTTAATATCTGTTTGAATAGTTGTTTGTTACGGCGACGCGATACGGTTAGAGATATCACAAAGTTACTCAAAACTTCCGTAAAAACAAACTAGAACCAAAACATACAAAGAAAACATAGAGATTTATTTATGTAAAATTTACGCACAAAGACATCTAAATCCAAAAACTCTCCTCTCATGTAAAAAATCTCCCAAAAATAACGAATAGCAAGGTATCTCTCAGTCCAAAACACCTTCAAAACACCCAAAATTTCTTTGTTAATTTCTTGAAAATAAAAATTACCCCTTAAATTTCAGTAAATTAAAAAGACAGATTTCCGTAAGTTTTCCTTTCCATTGATAATCACATGCACTTATAGTCATTTCAAACTTAATCCAAACAGAGGTGTCTATGTCAGAATCAATAACCCACAATCAAAAGCTTGATAAGGACTGCGCAAAAAGCATTGTCGAGCAACTTGAATCGTTAAATATAGCCCCATCAGAAATCGCTCGCAGATGTGGCGTAAAACAGTCCAGAATCAACGGATGGAAAGACGGTCAGAAAGCTAGCAATGAATATCTTCAAAAACTAAGAGCATTGTTAAACCTCCGCTTACCGAACCATAAAGCAGAAACATTCCAAGTTTCAAAATGCGTGCGTTTAGCTTTATCTAAAGAAGACCTAGACCTATTTCTGGTAAAGCAAATGAAAGCCTTTATAGGAGAGCTCAAGTCACTTCCTTTCGAATTACGTGAGAAGTTCGATAGTGCTGATTCATTAGAGTTATTAAATGAGATTATCGCAGCTCAGTATCACTTGTATGTATGCAAGGAAGTGGATTCCGACCTCTATTTCTCTAAGAGGCAAAAACACTTGATTAACCAAATGTCACCATATGTAAAACCATTTGGCGTATTACCATCAAGTTACCAAAACACTATGCAAGCCGTACTCGCACAGCTTAAAGAAACAATTCAAGAGACTGAAGAACAGATAGAAAATAAAAATCAGCGTGAGAAAAACGAACGAGAATTCTTCAAGAGTACTATTGAACATTCCATTTCGAGTAGCTTACAAAGAACCCTATACAATCGAAACCCCGAACTAAACCTTGAAGATATAAAAGACGAGCTTCTTCAACAAGTCGACAAAGCTCTACAAGATTTCAAATACTCAGGTTCGCAATTCTCTTACTCTCTAAAACAGCTCGCAAGCATTATGGAGAGAGTTGCTCAATTTCTCGATGACAGTCAATTTGGTCCTAAGTACGGTATGTTACGGCTAGAAAACCAAAACATGTATTACCCTGAGTCTATTACGAAACCAGAAGACTTCATCGAATTTGACGATATCGAATTCGCAATTGATTCCGCTAAAAAACTTCAAGGCACCTTTGAAAAATTTATAGAGGAACAGCAAGATCGCTACTCAGAACTCTTTAACTTTAAAGCGAAAGAACTAGGACTATGTTCCAAGCTAGATAGCGACAAAGTATTCCACCAAAAAGCTTGTGAAGCTCTAACATCAGGTAAAGAGCTTGAGGTTCTAGATCCTCGCCTGAATGACCTATCTGTTATAGCCGATAGCATTTTGAAATCAGGCCAGCTAAAAATTGCTTTAGACGGAAATAAACATGAGTTAGAACTATTCGATGGACTCAAAGGTATGTTGACTGCACAAGTACCCGAACCAGTTATTCATACAGTTCAAATTGGTGGTAAATTAGCTTTCTCTACAGAAAGAGAAGTCCAAGGAAAAACTTTAATATATTCTTTAGACAACAATGATCTAATTCTTCTTCAAGAAGCTAGCATCTGCGACCAAAAAATCTTAACAATACAGCCAAAACTAGCAGCAGAAGAACTACTAGATCATATCGATATCAGTCTCAGAGAGTCAGTTAAGCAATCACTGCTAGAACACGGCTACATGTTTAGTGATGTCGAGGTTTTGGGGTAACTGACACGCAAAGAGCTCTTCTAGCAAAAGAGGTTTTCTAAGGGCTTAGTGTCTGATTTTCGTCAGCAGAACCACTAACAAAGTATTAATAATAACCAGTACAACAGCGGCCTACGGCAAGCTGTTGTACTGGTTATTATATATTTAATATCAATACTCTATCTGAAACCTAACTCTCAATTCATCCCACTACATTCGCGCAATCAACTAGCCACCGATACCACTACCCCAATTAAAATCCATATTTCGCATAGCAACCGCATCAGTAATATAGATTAATTCTCCCAGCAGTGCTCGACTCGGTAATCTCACCCACTTCCCCACAGAAACACCCCTGACAATCTCTCAGTGAGCTTACAACCGTGATTTTCACCCATTTAAAGTCAGTAATAACGATACTGAATCATCGCATTAGAATCGTTTCTGGTGGCTGTAGTGAAATTCGTTGATAGGTTTCTAAAGAGAATATCGAGACATTTACATGTAAAAATACATGGCTAACAAGATACCCACTTTTTCTTACAATCAGAGGTACGCTTGATCTGATTATTCTTAGATAGCTCGTTAACCGCCTTAGTGAAATCTGGCTTGGATAGTCCCAGTCGATTTTGCAGCTCTTGGTCGAGTGGGTGAGGTGATTTTAAGGCTTTAAGAAGCTTACTCTGTGCCGTTGAGAGGGATATTTTCGAATCGGAAATCGATACAACGGTATTATTTCTTGTACGGATACTCTCGAATTTCGCACCAAGCACATCACACTGAAATTCAAAAGCTGTTATCAAGCTCTCATCGTTACTATATAGCTCAAAATGTGTTGAACCTAGTTGCTTCTTATCCAGAGCCAGTAGCACTCTCGATAGGTAAGCAATAATGTAGAAGTCGGCTTGATTCGGTCCAGTAGGGTAATCACCCAAGAAGTGGTATAACGATTTTTGGCAAACCAACTTAACAGCATCTGATTTCGAAAATACAAATACCTTATCGACAATCGTAGCGTTGATCTTCTCAAGCTCCTTTAAACCTACATTTTCCGCATCAACAAATATCGCTTTCATTCAAATCAATTCCATTCACTTAAAGCCAGTTAAATATAATGCATATCATTACGACAAATGCAACTGCGCACTTATTTCGTGTGATTGGTTATTAATGTATATCCCCAGCGCGCTAGTGACACACTACCCAACAACGCCCATGATAAAAGGCTTAACAACAACCCCATAAAAACGATCTTTTCGCAACCAAAGGCCACATTAAAAATTCATAGCACCGTAAAGTCACCATGGTCGTACCATGGTTCTCTGACTCCACAGCCTTTGGTAATACTGGCTTGCAAGATTGCAGAAGTTTGCAGAAGTTTGCATTTGTTGGATTTACTAGGATTCCCTTGAGCACAGAATCGACATGTGATGAACCATAGATGCACCATGGAAGAAAATTCAAGGCTGATAAAGTGAGTCTATTGAGGGAGAAAAGTGTAGATAACAGAAAAGGAAAACTGAGCTAAGCTTTTGATTAGCCTAGATACAACAAAGCCCCGACAGAAGTCGAGGCTTTATCATTTAAATATGGTACCGGTAGGCGGACTTGAACCGCCACGCCCGAAGGCAACGGATTTTGAATCCGTCGTGTATACCAATTTCACCATACCGGCATTATCTTGGGGCATTGCCCTTTCGATGTCTGGCATTATACGTATGCGAACTGATGTGGCAAGTATAAAAACTTGAATTCATGTGTGTTTGCCGATAATTTCGCCACTAAATCATAAGCTGTGCGTTATGTCTCTTTTCACGCTAAGCCTTAAACTATATTCTGACGCCTCAATTTTTGAAGAAGTAATAACACAATGACATCAACAAACACTCTGCCACCAGCAGGAGTCATGCGCCGATTTGGTGCCTTGTTCTACGACGCTCTGATCGTAATCGCTATTGAAATGCTGGAAATGCTACCGCAGAGCTGGCGACGAAATCGATGAACCATATATAGACCATAAACACCCCTCCAATCACTTCAACACACTACCTCTTCAAAATCCCGTTGCCTTCGGGCGTGGCGGTTCCATCAAAGCATCTCTAGTCGAACTACTTTCAAACTCATTTCTGGACATAAATAGGTTAGAGTATACACCCTAATCTGGGCGCTTCAGATAAGAAAAAGTATCCCACTTCACAAAAAATACTGTTCTGCTATTATCGTCATTGAAACAGCTTCGCTTGCAAACGAGAAACTCTGAATATTTGATTTAGCAATCAAATTTGAAAATATAAGAAATGGTGATTACTTATGCATGTTCGCTATTTTTTGTCCGAACGGAGATGCCAAATACCCGTCGCAATCAGCAGGCCAATCACAACAACCACATTGCGGCATGCTGAAGTGATACAGCCAAATCCATAGTAGAAATACAGCGATCATAATAATCAGAAAGTAGCAAAGGAGTGACTTTTTCAATTTCATAAGAATCTAATACCCCTTGGCAAGTTGTTCTATAGTAAACGGCAGCACGCTGATATTGAAATATGATTGGGCTTCATAACATCTGTCCTAAGACGCAAGGAAAAGTGATTCTACCGCAAGCCAAATCGCGACTAATCTAACCCTTTTAAGTATTGTTTTCATTAGCATGTGATCTACTCATACTGATATGAGCTCCATCTGGTACTGTCGGTCACAGAGCTTCATGCCATTGACTGACAGTCTTGATATATATAAGGGCTTGTTGAAAAATTCATTAAGATCAATCACCACTTAAGACTGGAAGTTCAATAATAGCTCGGAGCCCTGTTGGTGTGTTTTGTTGAAGAGATAATTTGCCTCCATAGGATTGAGCGATTGATTGAGTGATAGATAAACCGAGACCAACATTTGACGACGTAGTATCTCTGGCACTGTCTAACCTAACAAAAGGTTTGATGACTTCTTCAAATTTATCTTCTTCAATACCGGGGCCTTCATCAGTGACAGAAATAATCATCATTTCACCACTCAATTCAACATCGATACAAATTACAGATTCATATCCTCCAGCATATTGAATGCTGTTATTCACTAAATTTTCAACCATTCTCCTAATGCTAACTGGAGGGCAGCTAATCGGATCTTCGTGTGAACTTTCATATATAACCGATACCCCTTTTTCCGCATATTCGTCAACGATTGTTTGAAATAGTGTATTGATATTTGTTAATTGTCTGGCCTCTAGTTCATTTTGCTGCTTCGCAAAAGACATGGTTGCGTTGAGCATTTTTTCCATCAACTGCAAAGTATTCAGCATCTGCTGTTTATCTTCACTCTCTTCAATGAACTCTAGTCGTAACCTCAAACTGGTTAACGGAGTCTTTAAGTCATGAGAAATTGCCGCTAAAAGCTTTGTCCTATCATTTATATAAGACGTTAGCTTACGTTGCATCTCATTAAATGCAGCGATAGTCGGCAAAAGATCACTTGCCCCTTTTTCATCTAGGGGTACTAACTCTTTTTCGATACCAAATTTCTTAGCTGCATCAGCAAGTGCAGCTATAGGCTTTAACGCTTGTTTAATTATCCAAAGAGAGAGTAAAACTACTATTGTTGCAACCGCGAAAAGCGAAAATAGTAATGCAAACGACCACTCTGTCGCTTCTTCCCTAACCCCTGAAGAAAAGTTCAACCATTCTCCGGAAGGTAACCTCACCGAACCATCGATAGTTGCAATATAACCAAATCGTCGCATACTCATCTGTTTCATCATGTCATTACGCATCATGCTATTACGCATCATGCCATTACGCATCATGCTATTATGCATATCTTCCATATCGAGTATGGCTCTTTGACTAGTGACAAGAGATACATGAGCTTGATTCAGGTTGGCTGAGCGAAACAGAGAAAGAAGCTGCTTCTCTTCTGAACTGCTATTTGAGGTTGTAACTACATTGGGACGGACAGATATTGACAGCGATAAATCAGGTGTTGTGCTGATCCTGATAATATTTTCATGTAGAGCTTCAGGTGTTTTATCTAATGCCTCTGAAACTGAAATGACCCTTTGAACTGCGCTAGTGCTAGATAGGTAGTTTAAGCTCTCGGCTCTTTCACTAGATAAAAGATAAAAGAATAACCAAAGGCTGAGAATAAACCCCAAGATAATCACAATGCCAATCTGGAAGATCAATGTCTGCCTGCTAAACCACCTAGTCATGGCTTACCTCACAACTTAACCGATACCCACCCCCCCATATGGTTTTTATCAATTTGGGTGATTTCGGGTCAATTTCAATTTTTTTTCTTAATCGACTTATCAAGGTATCAATCGCTCTATCATAGACATCGCCACCTCTACCCTGAACAAGATTCAGTAGATCTTCGCGTGACAAAACAACATTGGGATGAGTTATAAAGGCAACTAATAGCTCAAACTCTGAAGAAGTAAGAGTAATTAGAATATTGTCAGAATTATGAAGCTCTCTTGTTGTCGAGTTTAACTTCCAACCTGAAAATGAGTAATGTGTAGGCTTACTCGCAATTTTTTCGAGAATGTTAGGTATAGAAAAATGACGCCTCAATACTGATTTTACACGGGCCAGTAGCTCTCTGGGGTTAAATGGCTTCGAGACATAGTCATCAGCTCCGACTTCTAGTCCAATAATTCGGTCTACATCTTCACCTAATGCCGTTAGCATAATGATCGGAATATTCGAACTTGCCCTGATCTCCCGGCAAAGAGTAATCCCGTCTTTACCCGGAAGCATCAGATCTAAGATGATCAGATCAAAATTTGTGTGTACGAGATACTCTTCCATCTCATTTCCATCAGAGGCAACTGACACTTTGTACTCATGCTGCTGAAAAAATCGTTTAAGCAGATCTCTTATCTCTGCATGGTCATCGACTATAAGGATATGGTAAGCGCTACTCATTTTTCTTCCCGATATTTCATCTTTATATTCAATATATACAGTTCTTTACAAAATGTGTGACAAAGTTTGTCAAACTCAAAGGAAGACAAACTTTGAAAGAAACAATGGCGTTTCCGACACACCTCTGACAGTAATTTTTGCTGTAATAATGGTGAAGATAACGAATGGAGGATCTCATTATGAGAACTATAACAAAAACACTGGCCGCTGTTGCTGTAATGACAATCTCCCTTGGCGTATACGCACACATGGGAAACAATAATGGTCAATTCGGTTTTCATCATCCAATGATGGATAACAATAATCCACAGTATCAAGCAATGCTCGAACTCCAGAAAAATCCGGAAGCTATGCAGCAGTGGATGCAACAAATGCGCGAAAATCCGGAAGCTATGCAGCAGTGGATGGAACAAATGCATGGTAAAAATGTTGTCAATCGTCGAGGGGGCTTCGGTTGCCACGGAAATCGTTTTAGTTCAAACGACAATGCTGAATAATCAAGTAGGGTATTGATATGCATGGATTTTACGATTTCTGGTTTGGTATAGGACATGTCTCTATGATGCTCATGTGGATAGTGATCATTGGCTTGGTCTTCTGGGCTATTTTCTCCTCAAAAGGAACTTCATCATTACGGGGAGAGTCTCCGCTTGATATTGCCAAAAAGAGATATGCAAAGGGAGAAATTTCTCAAGAGGAACTCAATGAAATTAAACGCAATCTATAAAGATAAATAGCCACTAGTTCATTCGAACAAGTGGCTATTTCGTTAACGGCAGTAATACCACAAGTGTAATAAATGACAATTCTGATTAGTTTAATGGTTCTAAAACAGCCAAGTACTATTCGATTACTACCTATATCGTCATTCATACTACTACGCTCGCAAATAGGAAAATGCACAGTTCACAACATTAACGATCTACTCTGAAATATTAGGGTTATCTAAAGTCTCTTGGAGCATCTTGCTGTTAATGCTAGCGGCTCATCACATCGCCTCCTTGAAGACCAGCACAGGCAAGCTATCATTTGTATGAATAAATAATTCATGTATTTGTGTGTCATGGATTTTAAAGATTGATTGAATCAAGAGTTCATCAGCGTGATGAAGGAGCAGCGGCGGAACTTGCCGATTTGTTTCGTCTATTGCAAATCTAAATCAAAGCACTGTTATACAAGTAATACAACAGGCACAAACTGAACTCAAAATGTCCAGAAAAAGGAGAGCAAAATGAAAGTAACGTGTCGTAAACTTTGTATGCTACCAATGCTCAGTGTCTTCGCTGCTTTGGTTTTACTGCCAACCTATAGTGATCCTGCCAGCGCTCAATCACAGCCACCTTGTTGCAACGATAGATGGAACCCCGAGTGGACTCAACGCGAAATGTGGGGGCCGGGTATGATGAATCGCGGGCAGCGACAGAGAATGACAAGACATTGGACTTTTATGCATTCAAGCATTCCACAAGAATATCTAAACGTAAGAAACCCGTTTGTACTAAAGCCAGATGTAGTGCGAGAAGGTGGCGAATTGTACCGACAGAAGTGTTCGACCTGCCATGGTGCACAAGGTATGGGGGATGGAGAGATTGCTAATTCGTTAAACCCTTCTCCTGCACTTCTGGCGTATATGATCCAGATGCCCATGGCTGTGGATGAGTATTTACTATGGTCAATTTCTGAGGGGGGAAAAGCCTTTGGAACTGCTATGCCAGCATATAAAGGCCAGCTATCACGGGATGATATGTGGAAGATTATCACTTTTATGCGAGCAGGGTTCCCTTCAGATACGAAAAGCATTAAGAAATAGTTGACTACTACAATGGTCAAAGAGTCTTTGGGCGAAACCGTGGGGTGATGAGCGCAATGGATCACACATTCTATGGGGTAATGGTATGTTTTTCTGGCTAATAATGACGGTAGTGTTTATTGGAGTCTCCAATGTAGAAACATATCTTGATGATTTGCGCATATGAACGGAGGAAGAGGCAACTCTGGATATATGCATTCAATGATGAATACTGACAGTCCACAGTATCAGGCTATGCTCGAACTGAGAGGTAACCCTGAAGCAATGCAAGACTGGATGCAGAGCATGCACGACGACCCAGAAGCCATGAGAGAATGGATGAAGCAGGTTCACGGTGAAGACTTTGCAAACTGGAAGGGTGGTTTTAGATGTCATGGAAACCGCTTTAACAATGAACAAGCTCCTGCTTCTAAGTAGTCTGTGAGGTCAATATGCACGGATATTGTAATTCTTGGTTTGGAGCGGGACAAATGCCTATGATGTTAATATGGATCGTTGTTATTGGGTAGTTCTTTGGGTAGTTCTTTGGGTAGTACTTTCTCCGAAAGGTGTTTCATCAATGAATAGAGAAACGCCCTTGGATATCGCGAAAGGACGTTATGCCAAGGGAGAAATCACCCAAAAAGAGCTGGATGACATCAAACGAAACCTATAATTAACTGTATTAATTCCAGAGCCATTTGTTATTTAACTGAGTTATTTAATTTAACACTACTGGCTCTGTTTTTTCCTCTTCTTTATTAAATATCCGCTGGAATACAGAAGGATGGCAAGGATAGAATTATGCCAAAAAAGTACCTTGAGATTTATCTTCAAGGTACTCAGAGCGGGGGTGCGTCAATTTTATTTTAATTCACTTTGTACCAAATCATAGAGTTGTTGTGAACCAAAGGTTTCCAAAGGTTTCCCGTTCACAAAAAATGTTGGTGTCTTTTGAATTCCTAACGATTTGACATCCGCTGTATCTTGTTCAAGTATTTTTACTATTTGTGGATCATTGATATCTTCGCGAGCTTTAGATGTGTCTAGTCCGGCATTTTTAGCGATTTCCCAAGCTTTCGCGATATTGGGTTCACCGTGTGATGCCCATGAGCTCTGCGCAGCTAATATGGCTACGAGCACTTCTCTATAAAGCCCTTGACGTCGTGCAGCCTCCAACATTAGAACAACTTCGTCCGAACCTGCGTGAAAGGCCGCGTAGCGAAACACAAGACGAATATCTTCTGGGTTTTCAGCCATAATTTTCTTAACGAAAGGGTAAAATGCCCTACATGCTTCGCAGGCGGGGTCGAAGAACTCTACTATTGTAACTTTCGCCTTTTCAGGCCCAAAGCTCTGAGAGTAAGATCGCTCAAGCTCGTTGTTTTTCATTGAAATAGTATTAGTTTCTTGTTGTTGATACCAACTAAAAATAAAAACAGCGAAGACTATCCCCATCAGCAAGGTGATCGAAAGTACAATCTTATTCTGATTCATTAGGTGTTTTTTCCTTCATATTATAGAGAGTTGTAACAAGTGTTATAGTTATTAATGCTAGCAGTAGGGATAAGCCAAAGATAGAAAGATCTGTAAAAGTAATACTTTCATACAGTGGTGCGGCTGTCCCACAAGGGCCTTTAGCCTCAAACAATATAGGTAACCATGAATCCAACGGTATGAAACTCGGGAAAGGAGGTCCAAAACTACAACTTGAAAGCTTCTGACCAGTTTCAATCAAGTGGTTATCCCAAGAAAACTGCAAAGAAAAATAGGTACCGATGATTGATAATAGTAATGTACAAATCTTAATTATGTAATTTTCATTAGAAAATAGATGTAGTATACCTGCAATACCGATAAATAATATAAAGAGCCGAATCTGTACGCAGTTCGCACAAGGTTCGAAGCCAAGATAGTATTGCGTAAATAGCCCAAACAGCTCCATACCAACACTTGAAAAAAGTAAAAACATTCCAACAAGTGCCGAGTTTGTAAATATCTTCAAAGCACCCCCATATTAATAGAACTTCATAGTAGGTTATTTAGCTATGTTTCAGCTTAAGTATTTTACGGGCTCCATTTAAAACAAGCAATCCTACTAGCAAGCCAATGACTAAATCGGGGTACCTCGATCCTGTTAACGCCACCAACGCACCAGCCAAGATAACACCTAGATTTGCGATGACATCATTGGCTGAAAATATCCAGCTTGCCTTCATGTGTGCCCCACTGTCTTTCTTCTTTGCAATCAACAATAAACAAGTGGTGTTGGCAATCAAAGCAACTACACCAAAACCAATCATCAACATTGAGACGGGTTCACTACCGTATAAGAAGCGTCTACCGACTTCGAACAGTGCCCCGAAGGCTAAAATTAACTGTAACCAACCGGCAAAATGAGCTGCACGAACTTTCATTCTTATACTGTGACCCACTGCGTACAATGCTACCCCATAAACTGCGGCATCAGCGAACATATCGAGAGAGTCAGCAATCAATCCAGTAGACTGAGCCCACCAACCAACGATTATCTCAACGAAGAACATAACAGCGTTGATGGCGAGTAATTTCTTGAGTACTAACGACTCCGAAGCGTCCACCTCTGAGTCCGATAGTGAAGCTTTATTCAACTCGTCTTCTGATATCGGCCTCGTATCGTTCAATCGAGCACCCAACCCAACAGATGATAAACGTGATTCCACCTCCTGTAGATTCTCAGAATGATAAACCGTCAAATTACGATTGGGTGTATCAAAATCTAGAATGACCGTTGGCTGAATTGGTTCAAGCGCAATTCGGATCATACTTTCTTCAGCTGGGCAATCCATCTTGGGTACTGTAAATTCACTGATGTGACTAATATTTAGATTCATATCAGCTAAATTAGGCGTGTAACTTTCTTGTTCAGAGGGACTTTTGCTTTGACACCCCCCGCAACATTGATTAGTCATAATTGTCCTTGTGCGAAATTTTTTGTCAGTTTAAACTCTATACTAACTATAGAGTCAAGCACGGTGATAATAAATATGAAAATTGGAGAGCTCGCGAAGCAAACTAACTGTACAGTCCAATCCATTCGCCACTATGACAAAGAAGGGCTTATCTGCACATGGGCACGCAGTGAAGGTAACTTTCGCCTTTATGATAGGAGTACCATCGAAAGAGTCCTGTTTATCAAGCATTGTCGTAACCTTGATCTTTCTATCTCAGATATTCGTAAACTATTACAACTAAACGACTCGCCTAACGCGCATTGTGATGACATTAATATAATGATCGACAACCATGTAACCGAAGTTGAACAGCGCATCAATGACTTGCAGACCCTTCGCAAGCAACTCCAATCGTTACGCAATAATTGCTCTGGCAAGAAAACAGTCAAGCAATGTGGCATTCTTTCTAATCTGAATAGTCTCGATTGTGGTTGAGTGCATTAATTACCTCACTTGAGTCGAAGGTAGAACTCCAGAAATAGACAGCCACTATAGTGTTATCAAGTGAGACAACGAATGTACAATTACATTTAGGCTCTATCAGGGCCCAGTATTTAGTTTTTTTCCCCAAGATTCATTTCATAATTGTTAACGGGCTGTGTAAAAGCGCGGATTAACGGCGACGAGAAAATCAATCAAGAAATGGTAAGCTCATCCTCAAAATTATACAAATGGCTGTTGAAGCATCAAGGTGCCTCTCTCGCAAGCTCAAGACTCCACCTTGACATCACTTCAGCCATTTTGTTTTGGCCTTGTATGAGCTTTTCCAGCCCTTGTAATTACGAGTAGACTATTATGAGAAAAAGTCAATAGGGTAAAATCCTCGCAACCAAATATCCGCGCTTTTTGACAGCCGTTTACACATAATCGGCATCCACAAAATAATTCAACTATGTAAGCCTGAATAGATCCAATAAAGAACTGATTCTAATTGTGCTCCACTTTAATAGCTCTCTCAAAAGAACAACGTCTGTTGATGGATATCAACAAAATCAAACTTGGGGTTGCATACAACAATCGAGTATTCAAGCATTTACAAATCCGTTTTTCGGAGCATTCCAAACAGTCATTTTGGGATTATCCGATCACTGATTTCTGGAAACAGGCGATCGCAATCACTCCGAAATACGCATACAAAGAAATGGGGAGCGAACACTGGCTATAATACGCCTAAGCGTCCAGCATAAATATGCATTGCGATGATCATCAAGAAAAGAAATGTTCCTGCTCATTTCTGAGAGTTTTGAGTACTCCCTGTCATTCGTGCATGATCGACCAGTATGGGAACGAATTTATCGGTGCAAAGTCTAACTGACTTGCAATGGGGCAAAAGTAAGTTCATCACGCACCCTGCGTGATGGATTTACAACAAAGAAAGGAGAAGAAGTACGTTAAGATGAGTTGTGGAGCGGGCTATTGTACATTTGGGAAGCATGTTGTTTGGTAGTTTGACTACGACCAGAATAGCTTGACTTGACTGGCTAAAGATCAAACTCAGAGTCATCTTTTAATCGGTCATACTCAGCTTTAACATCTGGGTCGTCAAATGCTTTGAGTTTTAATGATTCCAACCGACTAAGCTTCTTTAAAGTCCAACTTCCATCACCATTATCAATCCACTCTATTGAATCACCTTCATTCCAAGATAAATCTTTCTGCAACACATCAGGTATTAAGAAGTAGTGATCACCATCTTCATTTTGTTCTATTTTTACTCGCACTGTACGCATGCATGCTCATACTAAATCTAGGGGGTGTATTTAGTTTGTCGCATTACAATAAATTAGGCAAAGATGATATCGTAAAAATGTTAGGAAAATCTGCGCTGAATTGAAATGGGGCATTTTGGAGTTAGAAAGTACTTTGGGTAAAGCGTAATCACCAAGCAATTCTGTCCTAATCCCTGCGATTACAATTTGCACATATATTAACAATCACAGGTGTAACGACACTTCGGATAAGTCGAGCAACCATAAAAACTCTTACCCGAATTAACTCCCCTTTTAGCAACACGCATCACAAGCTTAGACTGGCAGCTAGGGCAAACTCTATCTTCAACCGCCGACGCTCTTTCAGGTTTGGGTATTACGGGTTTATTCAGAAAGCTTCGTCCATCCTCGACCATGTGGACCAGCTCACTGCCATTAACCAACCACAAGCGCTTATCAACAGCAAAGGCAATTGCTTCTGAAGTAAAGTCGCCTGATGTAACAATAATCATCTTACTGGCATTGTTTGCGATCATGACACCGTACATTTCTCTTAGAACTTGTACGCCAACCTTACGAATCTTCCAGTGCTTACATTGTACAAGACTTAACTCCCCTTCTTTCGTCAGCCAAATATCAACGCCACCATCAGCCTTCTGAGAGAAAGATTGTTTGACCTCATAACCTTGAAATTTAAAGTATTCACCGATGTAGCTTTCAAACTCAATCCAACTTAAGTCTTTCAACGGTGAATTGTTCTTGCAAGCTTTAATTTGAGAACTTGTCGTTAGATAACTTTGCTTTCTTGTGTACTGTTTAAAGAATGCTATCGGCGCAGGGAGTAAAAATAGAAAGGTAAAATAAGGGGCTATCAAAGGAAGGTTGGGAGCAATAGCGTTAAAGATAAAATTATCACTGCTAGCCGCTAAGCTAGGTAATAGATATGAGAGCCCTAGGTATATAACACCAGCTAGCAACACACTAAGCCACCATGGGGCGTCCATTAAGTGCCATATGATCCCATCTTTACGCCGTGCCATTTAACTCTCTACCAATAAGCATTTGAATGCATTAAATCACAAATAATAGCTAGTGAGAATAATAGATTGACCAATAGCTCCACAGTTA
Source organism: Vibrio sp. RW (assembly GCF_027587105.1). Taxonomy (NCBI): domain Bacteria; kingdom Pseudomonadati; phylum Pseudomonadota; class Gammaproteobacteria; order Vibrionales; family Vibrionaceae; genus Vibrio; species Vibrio sp. RW. The sequence goes on along the minus strand of NZ_JAPPTM010000004.1, from coordinate 252,299 downwards.
ACTGATGTTACCTAATCCCACTCAGAGATTAGGTCATTCATAACTCACATAGGTTCCTAGGACTTTCAGACTCAACCACCCAGCACTCACTGCTATGCTAATTAGCATTAATATTCAACCTCTTACCAGAATTATTTATTAGTTTAGTTACGTTCGACGAAAAACAGCATCGTTTTCAAAGTTCCCATATCAGCCAAGAGTTTCCACCTTAGCCCAGATTCCAACTTCCCATACCCAACTTCGGAAACTCTAAAATCATCGCACTACCACTCATTCACCTCACATAGCCACGACACTCAAACACCAAGCCTACTCGAAGTTACATTCAACACCAGATTTACACTGTGGTATAAAGACTGACACTTCAGATACTTATAAAACACTTGGCCATAAGAGAATAACGATGAGTCAGAAAAATAAATCTAACCATATTGAAGTCATAGATAAAGAACTCGACGAATACTTCCAAGCAGAAACCACCGACCAGACCACAGAATCAACCGACATTGAACTTGACGAGTTTCTAGAGCAAGAGCAAACCAACCAATATTCTAGCGACGAGGTAGATGAAGAGCTCGACATCTACTTCGAGAATGAAAAACAATCACCGTGGCAAGCACTCAAAGGTAATGATGAAGCCGTTCACATTGGTATAGACAGCGAATATGTCTACAACGAAGAAGAAAACCGAAACGACATTCTGTCCTATCAGTATTACCTAATCGCAGGTGAGCACCACATGAGCGATGTGATACTGACCCCTGTTACTGAGGTAATTAAGAAATCTAGAGCAGCAAACAAGAGTCGTGAAGATGAACTCAAAGCCATCAACAAAGTTAAGAAACCCCGTAAGAAGTTTGAAGAATTTTTAGTTGAGACACTTCAAGCTGCTATCGGTCGTGGATTCATTAAAGGCTGGCCTAAAGACACCTATATCTACGCACATTACCTCAGAGCAGATATGGTGTCCTTCGAAGCGTTCTGGGATACCAGCCAAAAAGCAAAACTGGAGGTCATTAGAGGCACCGTCGCGTCAACCCGTGGCGCATACGGCATCGATTTAGACGCAGTAGGCAGAACAAAACAGGCTTCAGAACCTATTCATTTTACAGACAAGCATGGTAAGAAACGTGAGAGTAGCGTGCGCTTTGTAGATACATTACTACTCAGTCCGGGGCAAAGTGGACTTGATAGAATAGGGGAGCTGATTCATATACCTAAAGAAGTAATCCCAGAGCCTTACCGTAAAGACCGAATGGATGAACTGTTAGTTTCAGATGAACCACTCTTCCTCCGCTATGCCCTAAGAGATGCCGAAATAACAGTTAAATACGGATTAGAGATGCAACATTTCGCCCTCGAAGACATCAAAGCATCACTCAAAGATAAAGTTCCAGAAGAACGGTTAGATAAACTTCAATTTAAACATCTACCATCAACACTAGGTAACTTCTCAGTATCACTCTTCAAAGCACTCACAGGTGATAAAGACGCATTAAACCAAGCACTCGGTATGGAGACCAAAACGATTCAATATTGGAATCAAACTAAAGGTCGAGTAATGCAGAAGAAAGAAACTGTTATTACAGCTGGTCGTCGCGTCTTCGAACAGCTGGCTATCGATTGTTTTCATGGTGGCAGAAACGAATGTTACGTGTTTGGTGGCGCAAACTTAAGTAATTACAACGATTTCGACTTGGCTACGGCATACGTCAATGCGTTAATGGACATTAAACCCGTTTCGTTTGAGAGAAGCTTCACCTCAACAGACATCAAGGATTATCTTGGTCACAAGATGGGGTTTGCTTATGTTAAGTTCAGCTTCAATAAAGACACTACGAAGTTTCCATCCCTTCCAGTAAGAACTGAACTCTATGGATTATATTATCCACTAGAAGGTTACTCTTACTGTACAGCTCCCGAAATTGAAGTCGCACATAACATGGGATGTGATATTGAAATTCAGTTCGGGGTTATTGTTCCATGGATTGAAGATAAAGAACCACTCTTTAAAGGCTTCACTGAACTCATCAGAGAGCAAAGACAAAAGTACACCGATGAGAACGATACATTTAGACAGAAGCTTTGGAAAGAGATCGGAAATACAGCGTACGGTAAGTTAGGGCAAGGGCTGAAGGGAAAGCGGGGCTTCAACTCATCAGATGGATTAAGTAAAAACATACCTCATTCTCCTATCACCAATCCATATTTTGCAGCACATGCGACAGGCTTTGTCAGAGCCGTTCTCTCAGAGCAATTAGCAGGGTTATCGACGCAGAATGATAAAGGTAATCACAGTGCTGCAACGGTGATTAGTGCCACAACAGATGGATACCTCGTAGACTGTACTGAAGAACAGCTCCACGTTTCAGGAACCATCAGCAAACGATTCAGCAAAATCTGTGAGCAAACGGGTGACGGAAAGATGATCAAACTAAAACACCATACAAAACAGATCATCGCCATGAAAACCCGTGGTCAACTAACAGGTGAACACGGTGAAACAGAACCTGTAATCGCAAAAGCAGGAGTCAAACCACCAGAAGCTGCATTAGTATCACCTGAAAAAGAAAATGCTTATATGGTCGAACTGTTCTTAGATCGCTATCCCGGACAGAAGATCCCTAACAACTCGTTGATCTCTCCACGCGATATGTATCTCAAGGATATGGATCTGATAGAAATCCAACGAGAAAAGACACTCAACTTAGAGTTCGACTTTAAGCGTAAACCCGTAAATCCTCGCATGACCAAAATCCGCCATCCAAAAGGTCACATCGTCGAGCATATCTATTTCGAAACCGTACCTTGGAAGAACGAGCAAGAGGGACAAGAGACTCGCGCATTGTTCGATGGGTGGAGACGTACTAACTGCCTTAAAAATATGAGCGATTGGGAAGACTGGATCGACTACAGCAAGACGAAGCCACTACTTAAAGGCTCACACATTAAATATGAAGAAGATGGTTCACACGGTGTCTTACTCAAGCTTGCATTGAGAGCACTATCTAAAGAGAGCTACGGACTCACCAAAACCATTAAGGGCAAGAAACTCACCCTCAAACAACTTACCGAACTGTTTAACAATGCAGGATTTGAAATCGCTCCGAACGCTATCAGTAATTCACGACAGGCAGCTTTCCGTCCTAATGTACTCGCTGCAACCCCAAGACTCATACCGCTATTACATTGGTTAATTGAGACGTTCCCTGACATGGAGATAGAACACTTTTTCCATAAAGACGAGCTGGATGAAGTTAAAATGATGCTGAAGGACTCGTGATAGTGGTTATAGATAGCAGAAAAAGCAGTGGTTATCGCTAAGGTGTAATTGTTTAAACTGCTGACTTTAAAGAAAAAACAACCTATTGATGGATGTTGTGTCTTGATAGGAGATTAGGTTTACGATTTCGTGGTGAGATTACTGATGTAATCAGCGGTGAATTGCGTGACCTAATTACACTATCAAGATGCAACATCCATTTTCTTTCCTAATACTATGATTTAAATGAAATTATTCAATTCACGCTGAGTTAGTCTATCGTGATTTTTGACACTATCAATGGCAAACAGGTAACTAACTGTCTATTAATGACCAACCTCACGAATGAGATCTAAATCACAGAAATAAAACATAAAGAACCTTGGATTTTCCTATTCAAAAAACATACCGACACATACCTAACAGACTCTTAAACCGATTCTACCGAGGGATTAAATCTGCCTTTTAAGTGACAAGCAAACCGGTAATCCCCTCTTTAAACACCTTTTAAACGCTCATGCGCCCCCTTGTAATCCACTTCCCGCTCTTTCTCTAGAAACATTCAAAAACAAACATAAGTACCTGAATTATATGAAATTTATCATTTGACTACATGGGTAAAAGAAGTTTAAATGGAGCTCTTTCTAATCTGGAGTAAAGAAAATGACTGATAAAAATAAAGCCGTAGAGCCCACCGATAGCCGTCTAAAAGAATTAGCTGATGCAGTAGTTAACGATTTGTCGAACGCTGGAGCTGCTCGTGTTGTTGATAAAGAACAGTGTGAACAAGCTCAGTACGATATTGGTGCTGCAATGCATGAAGCTAGACAGTTCTTCCAAGGGAACAAGAATAAGTTCGGTAAATGGCGTGATGAAAATATTATCGGCAACGGTAGACGTACGGTTGATAAACGCACGTTAACGCGTTGGACAGGTTTATCTGATTTTGGAACGTTGGAAGAATGCCGCAAAGTGGGATTTACCAACATTTACAAGCTATCGAGTAAACGTTATGCCCCTTTACGTGAGCGAATTAAACAACATCTAGAACAACACCCCGATGTTAATTCTGACACCATCAATGCAATGTTGAAAGACTTTGCAACTCAGTTAAAAGTTGAGAAAGAAAGAGCTAATCAATCTGAAAGTAATGACCTTCTGAATAAATTGACTGAAATGGAATCTCGCTTGAAAGAACTAGAAGACGAGAACGATAAGTTACGCCAACAGTTAGAAGGTCAATCCCCCTTTGAAGCTGCATAACTTGTTACCGAAACGACATTATGCCGTTTTCGGTTTTTCTATCACCTATTAAGGAGAGCATTCATGGCAACCGAAGGAAAAAAGAGCACAATGACTGTATTCAGTGACAAGTTACAGGTGTCATCGAGTCTCATAGCATCAATCAACAAGAACAAAAACCACGTTAGTGTCAGAGCAGGAAACGGGAAGCAGTTAGCCCACTTAAAACTTAAAGATGAAAAGAGTGAGAAAAAGCTCGAAGCCTTGCATTCTGAGTTGGAAAAGCTCTGCATTCGTGATGCTAACTACTGGATAACCCTTCCAACGGGTAGCTGGGTACGTAAGAACTCTATATTGGGTTACGAACAACATCAAAGCTCTAAATACAGCGGTGTCATTCTCCGTACCCAACACAACCGTATTTTGTCTTTCATCCCTTGTGATGATTTGGATATGCAACATTTAATTATCCAAGAAATGCACAAAGCGACTGAGAGTAAAACCCCATCTCGCCGTTACAAGCCAAACTGGAATTTCTATAACCAAGCAGCTTAATGTTGCTCAGATTAGCCCTTAATAAACTCTGGAGTATGACTCATGAAACCTAAAACACCGATACGTTATAAACGACTAGTAGATACGTTTTTAAAGGATTGTAATAAAGGTAATCAACCACGTATCAAGCGAAAGAATGAAGTACAACGTGCAGCTGAAAAAGTCGAATCTCTACACGGTAAAATCCCACGGTTAGGTATGATTCTCCGTAAGCTACCCGATAACCTATATCACTCCTATGAGCCTAAGCGCAACTCATTTGGGTACAAGGAAACGACCCAGAAACTTCAAGAAACCATCAATGAGGTAATGGGACGTAACATGTTCTAAAAAGAAAAAAATATGCCCGTATTATTGACCAGACCTTACCCAGATTTATTGCCGATGATTGCCTACATCGAGGTGTTAACTGTTAACCAAGACGTTAACACCTCAACCCTTTCTAGTCCTCCAGTACCTCATCAATCAAAATTCCTGCTGAAAATCCGCAGATTGTCCCAATTAACATTCCATACGGCCCACCAAATCGAAGGCCTATAGCACCACCAAGCTGAGCAGCTTTAAATCCTAATTCCTTCCTACTTTTAGATAGAGTCTCTGATCCTTTTTGTGGTTCAGAATAGTTGTCTTTATCCACGTACTTACTCCTTTCCTATAGATATGAAAAAAGGGACGTACTCAATTAAGAATACGCCCCCTTAGATTTTTACCAATACAGCTTTAGTGAGAGTGACCACACACCTGACAGCTACCATCATCATATGCACGCTCACCGCATGCTGGACAAGTAGTTACTAACTTTGTAATCGATTTAATCGCCATGTAAAGGCTCCTTCTTGTTGGTTTATTGGGTGTTGCGGAGCTCATTGATACCTCAGCCTAGAGAGTTCCAATTTCGAAACTGAGATATCGAGAGCCAAGCTCCGCAACAAAACTTATTGTGCTTTACCTTTCGGGGTGTCAGGGGCGCATTGAGTTACATCAGTGACATGACCATTCATTGTTCCGCAGACATCGGCTTTCCACTGCACAATGACACCGTAAGACGATGTGTTCTGAATGCCTGCTTTACCATTCCATTGTGGCTCTAGCAGTTCTTTCATTTTAGAGATATCGCCCGGATTACCGCCGAACGTGCCACCTGCGAATACCGAAGATGCGAATAGTGAAGTTAGACCTAGCAGGATGATTGATTTTTTCATTTTTGTTTTCCTTAAATACGTAATGACGCCGCTTATAAGAGACGGCGTTAACGTGATTGATGATTAGTTTAAAGAGGGTGAACGACAGGGTGTGTCGCTCAGGTGTAGAAATATTGAAATGATTGATGAATGCCTTGTAAGGCATACCTTGAGCTAACTAATGAAAGCTATAGCAATATCAGTAACTTTATGAAAATTAGCTAGAAATAATCAGGTTCTTTCCGACCACGACACCACCTGACGAGCGACCTATCTACAATGCGTAGAATGAAAGAGCATGACAAACTAGCGAAACGACTTGGCATCATCCTGACCCGTTTGAATACGGGTGAGAAGTTACATCTAGATGATTTAAGTCGTGAATTTGGAGTAGCAAGGAGGACGTTAAATCGTGACTTCAATGAACGGTTGAACTACCTACCTATACAACGTGATGGTGCTTGCTACTCGTTAGACCCTAAGTTCTTAGGCAGACAGACCAATAATGAGCTATCTCTCCTGCTGTTAAACATGGGGTTCGATACTTTGTTTTCGGGTAAGCACTATCTAAGCAATGGCGTATTGAACAACAAAACCACACCACCCTTTCTCTTCAAGAACCCACAAGTCGAGGACATTAGTGAATGTGCTTCAGTGTTCGAGAAACTTATCGAATCGATACAACGACGAAACGTGATTAGCTTTAGCCATGAAGGGAAAACCTACGATGAGTTCCACAGCTACAAACTGTTGAATGAACGCGGATTGTGGTTCATTGTCGGGACACACAGAAACCGCCTAGAGTCACTCAGAGTGGCTAAGATTCGTGAGTTAGTGCGTTACGAGGATAAATACTCTCCCGACCCTAGCGTTGAGCAGAAGCTGACTGGTTGTGGATATGAAGATGAACGCCCCAATCCCGTTGAAGTTCTTATACAGATGAGCGTTAAGGGGGTAGAAGCATTCTTAAATGAAGGTAATGCCGATAAGTTCAGAGTGTTGAAAGAACTAGATTCGGGGGATGTGTTCATTAGTCACCAAACCAAGAATATTCCAGAGTTAATACGCCAACTTAAAACGTGGCTACCTCATGCAGAGGTGCTCTCACCTGATTGGATACGTTATTTGTTGAAGCAAGAACTCCAAGTTTATCTAGACTCAACCAAGTAGAAGACACAGAGTAGATTGAAGTACGTCGTTGGGTTTGTTGATGGTTCGTTGAGATGAAATGCAACCACCAAGACATAATGTTGTTTCTGCTCTCTGTTGTAGTCACTCCATATCATAAAGAAACCACTATGCAGCGCTTTTTAAACTTTCGATGTTAGATATGGGAACTGGAGTATTTTACCAAACTTCGAACCGATACCAGTTAAGGGAAGGCTCAAAACGATGCTGTTTTTCAGCGAACGGTGACTAACTAATAAATAACTGCGCTTTGAGCAGGTTATTATATAGGGGAATTACTATGAGAACTGATGCTAGAACACTACTCCAAATCACTGAATTCAGCCCATATTTGTTTATCGTCGATATTACCAATGTGGCTGTGGTGGTTCTCTTGAGCCAGATAACTTGGTTGTTTTAGCGAGAGTGGTTTTAATGGATTAAACTTGTCATTGAGCTTATAAAGGCAAGTTTCTATTCCAATCAATGCTTATCTCGGTGTCGTGGTAAAACGCCCGTTCTGACCTTGTTTCTCGTACCAAAAGTGAAAATGGCCAAGTTGTCACACCTAGATGTAAACATTCACTCCCATTGCTTCGACATAGCAATGGGAGCTTATCTGACCATAAGACTCAAAAGAACATTGCCATGCAGTAATAAATATCTACCAAACAAATTATAACCCTTGAAAATCAGTAGATTAACACCCATTACAGTAGCTTATTAAATTGGTAAGTTAGGAAATGACAATAATGACTCAATTCAACAAAGAAGATTGGCTACTAAATGGTTGTGCTAGTGAAAAAATCGCTCGATGTGCTGCTGCGGCTCATAGCCATGAAGCCGTTGTATCTATAATGACAATGTCAGTCGACGCTGACCACTACACGATTGAAGCTGGAGCAGAGTTCCTATCGAACGTTGAGGGTCAAGAAGTTCTACACTTAGAGTTCAAAGCGTATAGTGATTTTGAAGACTCTCGCTCTATCGCTCTGATTTACGAGAAAGAAGATCTTGTAATGTACTGCTCAGAGTTTTCATTTGGTGATGATGAAGAGGAACACTTTAAAGCAGTGCAACCTATGACAACTCAAGGTTTTTTCAAGTACTTGAACTCACTACCGAACATTAAGAGTTACGCTCTTCCATCAAGCCTTGACAGTAAAGAGCAACAAGCTCAACAAGCCCTGATTGAACTAGCAGGCTAAACCTAAACACTCGTTCCCATTGCTTCCAGATAGCAATGGGAGTCTTTAATAACAAAACACCAGTGCAAGCTAACCAAACTCGTTAAAATTTAGTCTCCCTTCCTTTGTGTTTCCACCGTCCATTACAGTCCAGCAACTTCGTCCACTCTAAATCCCGACGGCAACGTTTAAGTAATCCGTTGTAGAACGTTACCCCAATGAAAAAGGCTTCCCATCACACCATGAGTTACATGGAGCAATAGGAAGCCTTGGTTTCACTAGGAAGTGAGAGGCGGATTTTATGGTGCATACATGGTGCTTTCAACTTGATTCGTTAGTGATGGACTAATCCACCGTGACTTTTATCTCATCAAAGCAGTCCATTCCGATGTAGCTTAGAAAGTTGGTTTCCCACATCGAATAGAACTCAGCGACACTGGATTCAGTAATGGGAACTTCACCCATGTATCGAATGAAAGCCACACCATGACCAAAATCAAAGTCGATTTCTTTCTCAAGTTCAGGCATCAATCCACAGTAACTAAAGTCAGTGATGTAGTCGAAAACCCATTGGTCACCAAGTCTACTAATGGAAATCTCAATAGGGTGGTATCCACCGTTCTCAGAGCTATAGCTCGAATCTCGGAAGCTAATCACGACCGATTGGATCATGGGTGTCCATTTACCTGAATCGGTGATCACTCGGTTTAAAGTATCTTGAAGATCGACACTGACAGGTAAAGTCAGCTTATTCTTTGAAAAGCATAGTTTCATAATAAATTCTCTTTTAGTTTGTTATGGATACACTCTTGTGTAGTGCGAGGTATGAAAACTGGGAAATGGCTTGGTTCGAGGTGAGTATTCTGATCTCGTCATTAACTCTTCCAGTGATAACTCAAGAAATTTGAAATCCGTCGAGTAGTGATATCAGTGATGACCGTATTACTCATCGTTCATTGGTGGTAATCACCTGATGAAGTAAACAGGTTACGACTCATCGCCCCAGCAAATTTCTTCTGTCGCCTTACTGTCTGGTAGGGTTATTTTTTCTTAGATGTGGTTTGAGATTTGGCGAGTGCCAGTAATGCACTTTTCTTATCTTCGAAGTCTGTTGAAAGTACATGTAAGTAGCGAGATGAATCCGTCTTTGATGCTAAACCTAAGTCCCTAATTATCACGGAACAGAACGAATGGTTGTTTGCTGAGCCTCCATTAAACAACTGCTTGTACAGCTGACTTTTCCATGGTTTATCTTTCTGCGCTTCTATCAGTTCAAGCATGGCTGTAACGGATAGCCACTCTTTTGAATGAAGTCCTGCGCCACCTTCCTGCCCTGCAATCCTGAAGTAGAGTTGCTTTTCTTCATTATGCAACGCCACTTCGTACAAGACCTTGCCAGTCCCTGCTAGTTTCGATGCTGCACCTGTTAATACGATTTGTTCGAAATGATTAATCTCTTGGCGTTGCTCGTCTTGAGTGTCAGCATTAGGAAAGTCTGGGTCTACTTTGTGTTGGTTCATAGATATTCTCCTGTCGGTAATAATGTGAAATATTGCTGCGTGAGTGACGACTAGCTATCAACCTGGGTCAATAGCGTCTGAATTGGATGGAGCTGAGTGCTGGTGTATCCGGTTAGGTAACAACCCGAGCCATAGTCGTTAAGTACACCTAACGCTATGACCATAGAGCCGATAAGCAGCACGTACTCTGGGTGATTAGTGACGAAATCAATCAGGTACTTGGTCTGTTCATCCATATCATCGAGGTCTTGATTGGTATCGCTCTCATCGAACAAAATCAGAGTGATGCCTATTTCGTCCCAACTTTTCTCCAACTCATTCAAATCGCCATCTGTTACTTCAGTTAAATGTGTCATGAGATTAGCCTTATCAGAGCTAGGCAAATTCAAGCCCATCAATTCCGTAAAAGTTTTTATTACTTGCATGTATTTTCCCTTATTGCAGATACGAAAAAGCCCCTACTAGCGAGAGCCAGTAGGGGCATATATGTAATTTTTATATATGTTTGATTTTTAGGTTAAAACTATTTAACTGATGCGGTGTGCCAGCCTTGGAGCCTGTTCTTTCAATACCGAAGACAAAGTGTCCGAGCTGTTGAGCAGCTTTTCCTTAGAATGCTTAACATACCTCTGAGTGCTGCTTAAATCCTTGTGGTTCATTAAACGCTGTACAGTCAGCACATCAACACCATTCTCGATTAAATTTGTAGCAAAGCTATGACGTGCCACATGAAAACAAACTTCATGAGGGTTCTTGATCCCTGCCCTCTCTTTGATACGCGTAAAAGCATTGCGCGGTTGTGATATGTAGCTTCTCTCCTTTCGACCAAAGAAGACGTATGGATTGCCTTTTTGTCTCATGTTTAATAGTTCCCGGAACAGTTCGACCATAAATGGCGTCAGCGGCACCGTCATACTAGATCCGTTCTTGGTATCAGGAACGAACATGGTTTTATCAATGAGGCTGATATCTTTCCACTTTCGGGTTCGAAGTTCAGAGTCCCTACATCCGGTAAGAAACAGAAGCGCTATGAAGTTTCCAGTCACACGACAATAGTAATCTCGTGATGTACGTATCACTGCTGCTGTTTCTTCCATGGTTAAGTAGCGAGTCCTCATGTTATCTGGATTGATAAGCGACACCTTATCGCCAATGTAGGGTATGTCTAAAAGGCGGTATGCTTCCTTTAGGATTGTTTTCATCAAGGCAATAGTACGATCGACCGTGGCTGCTGCGTACTTCTTACCGGGGCGATACTCTGTTGCTAATAGCTTTGCTTGAACTTGATGAAGATGGACGCCAGTTATCTTATCGATAGGCTTCGTATGTAGGTGCTTCCAGTGCTCAAACCTCGCAATATCATCACGCCACGTTTTCTTACCTTTACTTCTCTTAGAAACAATAAAGGTATCGTGAAAGAAGTCGTACAAGGTCGGAACTTGGGTTTCAACCTGCTTATCTCTTTCAAGTTTAGGGTCGATACCATCGGCGATTTGTACCTTTAACTTACGAGCTTTGTTTCGAACCGTGGGTAAATCGATATCAGGCCATTGACCGAGTGCAATGCTGGATTTTTTCTTTGAGATTGGCGATATAAACCGTAGTAGGAAGCGCTTCTTACCAGATTTACCAATAAGCAATTTCAAACCCTGCACTTCGGTATCAGAGACTTCATTGTTGGTGGATTTAGAGTGTCTATCGTGGGGTGGAATGTTGTTAAGTTTGGTTGGGGTAAATTTGAATAGTTTACTCATGTGAATACCTCAGTGGTTAACCGAGGTATTTATATATGTTTGATTGTGCAATATTTACTCGAATGTATGGCTTGGGACAGCTACCCAATTATTCTCAAGCCCATCAATCTTATCCAAAATTCTGGAGTCACAACCATCATGAAAGCGCACAATATATTCGTAAACTAGCCCATCATTGCTCTCATTTGTATCTATTTCGTAATCCCCATCTAGCTCTCTCATTTCGGCAAATGTTAATCCAAGTGTTAATGCGAGTTTCTTATCCCTTTCAAGCTCAACAGCATCGTCCATGACGGTTGGTTTAGGGTAAATCGACAGTTCAATTTTGGTGATACCTTTTTTCTTCCAGTCTCGAAGATAACCAGACCACAAGTTTGCTTTTAGGTTAGAGGATTCGGTAAACCTTTTGGCAACCCACTGAGAGACTTCCCTAGACATATCTGATTTATAGATTGCTACTTCTGCTAATTGATCGCGTAAAAGCAGTCGCTTAAAGTGCTCTTCATCACTAGGGCAAAGAACAATTTCTGGTTTCGATTCTACAGTTCCTTCAACAGAGTCCAGTAGTCTTGATATCACTGTATCTGGAGTATCAAAACCTTCAGCTAACTTCTCTAGTCTGTTGTATGTACTGTCGCTAATTTCTATCTGCATGCTCACCTCCAATCTATGATTAAAACAACTATAGATATAATCATATATGATTGCAAATATGATTTCACTTAATCCAAAACTAGACAGTAGCGTGACAGTACCTTTTCGGTTTTGCTGTCTTGAGCATCTAACCATCAAGCTTTGAAGATATTTTAAATTAGAAACACAGTAACGCTTTTCGGTTTACTGCTTTGACCGCAGTGACCAGTAAAGCTTAGGTTCTGGTTTTGCTGTTCTATGTTTAAGTTGGACAGGAAGTTGTCAGTAAAGAAGAGATAAAAGAAATTAAGAAGGGATATTTTGAAATGTGATAGAGGTTGTATTTTTGCATATTCTGAAAGCAGAAAAGCCTCGATAAAAATCGAGGCTTTTCATAAAATTCTTTATAAATTAGTAACTAAGGAAATTTTTGAATCCGTCGTGTATACCAATTTCACCATACCGGCATTATCTTGAGGCGTTGCCCTTTCGATGCTTGGCATTATACGTATGCGAACTGATGTGGCAAGTATAAAAACTTGAATTCATGTGTGTTTGCCGATAATTTCGCCACTAAGTCATAAGCTGTGCGTTATGTCTCTTTTCACGCTAAGCCTTAAACTATATTCTGACGCCTCAATTTTTGAAGAAGTAATAACACCATGACATCAACAAACACTCTGCCACCAGCAGGAGTAATGCGCCGATTTGGTGCCTTGTTCTATGACGCTCTTATCGTAATCGCTATTGAAATGTTGGCAGCTGGCGTTATTGTCGCTCTGCTGCACGCTCTAATGGCTCTTGGTATTTTTAACCATAGCGGATATGCAGATGTTAGTGACTTCTTAACAAACCATCCGATTTGGAGCCCAGCGTATACTTTTTACTTAGTCGTGGTTTGGGTTTACTTCTTTGTGTTCTTCTGGACAAGAGCAGGACAAACTCTGGGAATGAGAGCCTGGAAGCTACGCGTTCAAAACAAAGACGGTTCAGCTATTACAGTAACTCAGGCGCTGATTCGTTTAGGCACTTCAGGTTTTGGATTAGCGAACCTATGTGTTCCATTCGATCCACAAAAGCGTGGTTTTCACGATATCTGGGCAAAGACCGAAGTCGTTGTGTTACCACAAGCACGATAGCGTGATTTAAGTTAGCTCTAATCAAGATCAAAAAAGGAAGGCGTTATACCTTCCTTTTTTCTATTTACAGTTTCCGCCTCAAGAGCATGACTGCTATTCCGAGGAATACTACACTCGGGGCTAGCGCACCAAAAGCGGGGGGAATTTGATAAACCAAACTCACAGGACCAAAAAACTCACTGGATATATAGAAAGTAAAACCAGCGATAACACCAGAAAGAATCCTAGCCCCCATGGTCACACTACGTAGAGGGCCAAAGATAAACGACAATGCCATCAACATCATAACCGCTATCGAAATAGGCTGAGTTATCTTTCGCCATAACGCCAGTTCATAGCGTGACGCATCTTGCTCTGACGCCTTCAGATAAGATACATAATCATACAACCCACTTAAAGATAGCTCTTCAGGCTTAACCGTAACAATCGCAAGTTTATCTGGGGCAAGAGATGTCTTCCATGAATATGTAGGGAGGCTTTCTTTGGTAATCTGGAGCTCATTTTCGAAAGATGTGATCTCGACATCGTTCATTGTCCAAACGTTGTCTCCAACGTAATCGACCTCTTCAGAATATATCGCCGTCTTAAGTGCTTTGTTTTCATCAAAGCGCCACATGTTCAAACCATATAGCTTTTCATCGTCAATTTTGACAACAAATATAAAGTCATTGGCATCACGCGCCCATACCCCGCTTTGAGTGGAAATAATATTACCACCCGCAATCGATATAGTTCTTAAGTCGCGAGCCATTTTTTGTGCTTGAGGCGCTCCCCATTGACCAAGAAGAGTCACGACAACCATTAGTGGAATCGCGGTCTTGAGTACTGATAAGCCAATATCTAACTTAGAGAAACCCGCAGCCTGCATCACCACTAATTCAGAACTTGCAGCAAGCATACCTAATCCAATCAATGCACCAAGTAATGCCGCCATTGGAAAGAACATTTCTATATCACGAGGAACACTCAATAGAACGAAATACAGCGCTTGTAATAAATCATAGGTACCACGACCAACCTTTCTCAGCTGCTCTACATACTTGATAATCCCAGAGAGACCAACAAACGTCACCAATACCAGCGACGTCGTTGCGATGATGGTTCTGCCTATATATAAATCGAGAATCTTAAACACGGCTTAAGCTAACCTTTTATTCTTGAATTTTTCTTTCAAACGCCTTATTGGCACACTATCCATAAAGTTTGCACCAATTGCGACAAATAACAATAACGCATTAATTGGCCACATGCCGACTACCGCAGGGATACTCCCCTCTTCAATCGAAGATTTGGTTGCACTAATTGCTAAGAAATAAGTTAGGTAAATTAGAATGGCTGGGCCAATTTTAGCGAAACGACCTTGTCGAGGGTTCACCGCAGACAGTGGCACAACAAGCATGGTCAACAATGGAATGCAAAGCACCAATGAAATTCGCCATTGTAATTCTGCTTTCGCACTGTTTTCTGGATTACCAATCAGTTCAAGCGTAGGAATCGCTTCCCAATCTCGACCTTTTTTCTCGACTTCACGTTGGCCAATTAGGCCTTCGTACTCCTCAAAGTGCGTCACCATATAGTCAAGACGTGTTGGAACACCTTCATGTCGAGTGCCATCGTACATCACAATAACTTGGCGACCATCACTAAGCTCTTTGACATCGCCTGATTTAGAGAACATCACGCTCGGCAGTACAGAATCACGTGGGCGCATTTGAGCAACAAACACATTTTTTAACTTATTACCGTCGATATCATCAATAAAAACGACAGAAGAACCATCCGGCGTACCTTCAAACTTACCTTTTGGCAGCAAATCAACGCTGTTCTCTGCAGCCACTTCTTCATACATTTGTTCAACTTTATCTTGTGACCAAGGAGATAACCAAAATGAGTTAAAAGCGGCAACCGATGCAGTAATCAAAGCCAAATAAAGCGCAGATTGGATAAGAAATTTATTACCAATACCCGTGGCGTTCATTACGACTATTTCACTTTCAGCGTAAAGACGCCCAAAAGTAAGTAAAATACCAATATAGATACTGAGTGGAAGCATCAGTAAGCCCATCGCTGGCATATTTAGGCCAACGATCGACAATATGAGGCTCGCAGGAATATCACCATCAGAGGCGTCCGCTAAAACACTGATGAATTTTTGGCTGAGAAACACGAGAAAGAGAACAAAAAAGATCGCAAATTGGCTCTTGATTGTCTCGCGGATCAAATATCTAACAATAATCACACTCAAATTACCTATACAAAACTTGTTTTTTTGATTGAATCACTATAATTTCCCGTTGAACCTTTTATTTTTTTCAATTTTTAGCTAAGTGTCAGTGTTCTTCTTTAAGGTTAGTTCCATTATAGGATCCAACAAGTAAGAACCCATTATCTAACATTTAGTTTGATTTGTCTTCAGGATGTAGGAGTACGCATGGAGTTCAGTGTAAAAAGTGGCAGCCCAGAGAAACAGCGCAGCGCATGTATCGTTGTCGGTGTATTCGAACCGCGCCGCCTTTCTCCAGTAGCCGAGCAATTAGATAAGATTAGCGATGGCTATATTAGTTCACTGCTTCGTCGCGGTGACCTAGAGGGTAAACCTGGCCAGATGCTACTACTGCATCAAGTACCTGGTGTACTTTCAGAACGTGTTCTACTGGTAGGCTGTGGTAAAGAACGTGAGCTAGGCGAGCGTCAATACAAAGAAATCATCCAAAAAACCATCAGCACACTAAACGAAACAGGCTCTATGGAAGCAGTATGTTTCCTTACAGAACTTCACGTTAAAGGCCGCGACACTTACTGGAAAGTTCGCCAAGCGGTTGAGGCGACTAAAGATGGTCTTTACACATTCGACCAATTCAAGAGCAACAAGCCAGAGACTCGTCGTCCGCTACGTAAATTGGTGTTCAACGTACCAACACGTCGCGAGCTAAGCCTTGGTGAAAAAGCGATCTCTCACGGTCTTGCTATTGCTTCCGGTGTGAAAGCATCTAAAGACCTTGGCAACATGCCACCAAACATTGCTAACCCAGCATACCTTGCCTCTCAAGCTCGTCGCCTAGCTGACGACTTCGAAACCGTAACGACTAAGATCATCGGTGAAGAAGAGATGGAAAAACTAGGCATGACTTCTTACCTAGCGGTAGGTCGTGGCTCTAAGAACGAATCTATGATGTCTATCATGGAGTACAAAGGCGCACCTGATTCAGATGCAAAGCCGATTGTACTTGTTGGTAAAGGCCTTACGTTCGATTCAGGCGGCATCTCACTTAAGCCAGGCGAAGGCATGGATGAGATGAAATACGACATGTGTGGTGCAGCGTCTGTATTCGGAACAATGAAAGCATTGGCGAAACTGAACTTGCCAATCAACGTTGTTGGTATTCTAGCAGGCTGTGAAAATATGCCTGGTAGCAATGCTTATCGCCCAGGTGACATCCTAACAACGATGTCAGGCCAAACCGTTGAAGTTCTAAATACTGATGCTGAAGGTCGTTTGGTTCTGTGTGATGCACTAACTTACGTTGAGCGCTTTGAACCAGAATGTGTGGTTGACGTTGCAACGCTAACCGGCGCGTGTGTTATTGCTTTAGGTCACCACATCAGTGGCGTTCTATCAAACCACAACCCACTGTCTCACGAACTTGTGAATGCTTCTGAGCAAGCAAGTGACCGTGCATGGCGCCTACCAATGGCAGACGAATACCATGAGCAGCTAAACAGCCCATTTGCTGATATGGCGAACATCGGCGGCCGCCCTGGCGGTACGATTACTGCTGGTTGCTTCCTGTCTAAGTTCACTAAGAAATACCACTGGGCTCACCTGGATATCGCAGGTACAGCTTGGAAATCTGGAGCAGCAAAAGGCTCGACAGGTCGTCCTGTCTCAATGCTAGTCCAATTCTTATTGAACCGCAGCGGCCATGAGACTGAAGAGCAATCTTCAAAATAATGAAAAGGGCCTACGGGCCCTTTTTTAATAAGCGCTATTTATTAGAGTCAGTTGACCGAGTAAGATTGATAGCCACGATTTTCAGTTCGAGTATAAAGTATGCAGACAGCTACGTTTTACATAGTGTCATCAGGTAGCCCGCAAGCCAGCGAAGAGGGTTTTGCTCACTATGTACTGTTTCTTGTTCAGCACTTTGCGAAACAAGGCGCTAAACTTTATCTCAACTGTAATGATAAAGAACATGCCGAGCGTATCGCAGAGGTTTTCTGGCAAGTCGAACCCAGTGAATTTATGGCACATAACTTAGTTGGCGAAGGTCCGAAATATTCAACCAACATTGAAATCGGCTACCAAGGTGTAAAACACAATTGGAATCGTCAGCTGATAATTAATCTGGCCGATAATCATACAACCTTTGCGAACGCCTTTGCTCAAGTGATAGACTTCGTTCCTTGCGAAGAAAAAGCTAAGCAACTCGCTAGAGAAAGGTATAAAATTTACCGTCAGGCTGGATATCAGCTACAAACTATCGAGATTCAACATCCATAGTCAAACCTCATAGTTAAAGCTCTCTTTGACTTTAAACTCAAGAAGCTTCACTTATGAAGTTTGACCACGATTAACCATTCACAGTATCCGTTTAAGAGCACTATGGAAAAGACATACAACCCAACATCAATCGAACAAGCTCTGTATCAGACTTGGGAAGAGAAAGGCTACTTCAAGCCACACGGTGACACATCAAAAGAAGCTTACAGCATCATGATCCCGCCACCGAACGTCACTGGCAGCCTACACATGGGTCACGCGTTCCAAGATACGATCATGGATACGCTTATCCGTGCTCAACGTAT
Organism: Vibrio sp. RW; assembly: GCF_027587105.1. Classification (NCBI taxonomy): domain Bacteria; kingdom Pseudomonadati; phylum Pseudomonadota; class Gammaproteobacteria; order Vibrionales; family Vibrionaceae; genus Vibrio; species Vibrio sp. RW. The sequence continues at coordinate 233,853 of NZ_JAPPTM010000004.1, read as the reverse complement.
GAAAGGCAAAAACACGCTTTGGCAAGTAGGTACTGACCACGCTGGTATCGCAACTCAAATGGTTGTTGAGCGTAAGATTGCTGCTGAAGAAGGCAAGACAAAACACGACTACGGCCGTGAAGCTTTCATCGACAAGATCTGGGAATGGAAAGGCGAATCAGGTGGCACGATCACTCAACAACTTCGTCGTCTTGGTGCATCTGTAGACTGGGATCGTGAGCGATTCACTATGGATGACGGCCTATCGGCTGCAACTCAAGAAGTGTTTGTTCGTCTGTACGAAGAAGACCTAATCTACCGTGGTAAGCGTCTAGTAAACTGGGATCCTAAACTGCACACTGCAATTTCGGATCTTGAAGTTGAAAACAAAGACAAAAAAGGTTTCATGTGGCACTTCCGCTACCCGCTAGCGAACGGTGTTAAAACGGCTGATGGCAAAGACTACATTGTTGTTGCAACTACGCGTCCAGAAACCATGCTTGGTGATACTGGCGTAGCCGTAAACCCAGAAGATCCACGTTACAAAGATCTTATCGGTAAAGAGATCCTGCTTCCTGTTGTTAACCGTCTTATCCCTATCGTAGGCGATGAGCACGCAGACATGGAAAAAGGTACTGGTTGTGTGAAGATCACACCAGCTCACGACTTTAACGATTACGAAGTGGGTAAGCGCAACAATCTACCAATGATCAACATCCTAACGTTCAACGCTGATATCCGTGATGCTGCTGAAATATTCACAACCAACGGCGAAGAAAGCGATGTTTACTCAACAGATATCCCTGCTAAATACCAAGGCATGGAGCGCTTTGCTGCTCGTAAAGCTATTGTTGCTGAATTCGAAGAACTTGGTCTTCTTGAAGAGATCAAAGATCACGACCTAACCGTGCCTTACGGCGACCGTGGTGGTGTCGTTATCGAACCAATGCTGACTGACCAATGGTACGTACGCACAGCACCTCTTGCTGAGCCTGCAGTTAAAGCCGTTGAAGATGGTCAAATCCAGTTCGTGCCTAAGCAGTACGAAAACATGTACTTCGCGTGGATGCGTGACGTGCAAGACTGGTGTATCTCTCGTCAACTTTGGTGGGGCCACCGTATCCCAGCATGGTACGACAACGATGGTAAAGTTTACGTAGGTCGCACTGAAGAAGAAGTTCGTGAAAAGAACAACCTAGCGCCTGTTGTTGTACTTAAGCAAGACGACGACGTACTAGACACTTGGTTCTCTTCTGCACTTTGGACGTTCGGCACACAAGGCTGGCCTGAAGATACTGAAGCGCTGAAAACATTCCACCCATCTGAAGTGCTAGTATCTGGTTTTGATATTATCTTCTTCTGGGTTGCTCGTATGATCATGATGACCATGCACTTCGTGAAAGATGAAGATGGCAAAGCTCAAGTACCTTTCAAAACCGTTTACATGACAGGTCTTATCCGTGATGAAAACGGCGACAAGATGTCTAAGTCGAAGGGTAACGTACTTGACCCTATCGACATGATTGACGGCATCGGCCTTGAAGAGCTAGTAGAGAAGCGTTGTGGCAACATGATGCAACCTAAACTAGCCGCTAAAATCGAGAAAAATACACGTAAGACTTTCGAAAACGGTATCGAACCACACGGTACTGACGCACTGCGTTTCACTCTTGCTGCTATGGCTTCAACAGGCCGTGACATCAACTGGGACATGAAGCGTCTTGAAGGTTACCGTAACTTCTGTAACAAGCTATGGAACGCAAGCCGTTACGTACTGATGAATACAGAAGAACACGATTGTGGCATGTCACTGTCTGTTGAAGACCGTGCAAACATGGAATTCTCTCTAGCCGATAAGTGGATTGAATCTCAGTTTGAAGTTACAGCGAAAGAGTTTAACGCTCACCTAGACAACTACCGTCTAGACATGGCGGCAAACACGCTTTACGAATTCATCTGGAACCAATTCTGTGACTGGTACCTAGAGCTCACTAAACCGGTTCTTTGGAAAGGGTCTGAAGCTCAACAACAAGCGACTCGTTACACGCTTATCACGGTTCTTGAGAAGACTCTCCGTCTTGCTCACCCTGTTCTTCCTTACATCACTGAATCTATTTGGCAGAGCGTTAAGCCGTTAGTAGATGGTGTTGAAGGCGAGACAATTATGACTCAAGCGCTTCCTCAGTTTAACGAAGATAACTTCAATGCTGAGATCGTAGAAGACATCGAATGGGTTAAGACTTTCATCACCGCGATCCGTAACCTACGTGCGGAATACGACATTGCACCAAGCCAAGGCTTAGAAGTAATGATCAAAGTAGCTGATGAGAAAGACGCTGCTCGTATCGAAGCGAACAAGATCGTTCTTAACTCTCTGGCTAAACTAGACGACATTAAAGTTCTAGCTGATGATAAAGAGACTCCTGCTTGCGCAACCAAACTGGTTGGCAAATCTGAGCTAATGATCCCAATGGCAGGTCTTATCGACAAAGATGCAGAGCTTGCTCGTCTAGATAAAGAAGTTGCTAAGACTCACGGTGAGATTAATCGTATCGAAGGTAAGCTAGGTAACGAAGGTTTCGTTGCTAAAGCACCAGAAGCGGTTATCGCGAAAGAGCGTGAAAAGCTAGAAGGCTACCAAGAGACTCTTGTTAAGCTTGAAGAGCAAAAAATGACCATCGCAGCTCTATAATCTTCAATGCTCAGTTGAGTGATTAAGTACCAATTGAAAGCCGGTGTGAAAACATCGGCTTTTTTATGACCTAAAGAAAACCCTCCCCCTCAAATAACTCCTCCAAAGGTTAGCAATAAACGAAATGACCATTACTTATTGACGTAGTCCAGTGACATAGCTTATTGACATGGTTGCGAGTCGCAATTACATTATATGTATTAAAATCATACTGAGGAGGTAACATGACTTCTGCACAACTTAGAGAATTATCACGTCAGCTCGTTCGACACCTTGGAATGCTCGACAAAGATTGTGGTGATATTGCCCTACCTCCAATTCAAGCCCATACGCTTATCGAGTTAGAACTGCAGCCATTAACCGTGAATCAACTGGCGGATAAGCTCAATATCGATAAATCTAACGCCAGTAGAGCAGTCAATAATCTAGTAAAGAACTCACTGATTCAAACCTCACAACACCCCAATGATAAGCGCAGTGTTGTTGCCTCATTAACCCCCCAAGGTCTTGAGACACTGACCAAGCTACACCAGCAACAAAATCAATTTTACGATTCGGTACTCGAACGTTTAACCGAAACGGAAACTCAACAAGTCGCAGGCGGAATAGAGCAATATCTAAAAGCACTGCAACAAAGCCACGCCTCAAGTAATGTGGAGGTTCGCCCCCTAAAACAGCACGACAACACCGAAGTTGCCAATGTGATTCGCCAAGTCTCTTATGAAAACGGGTTAACCGAAGACAAAGGTTATGGTGTGGCGGATCCCACCTTAGAAGACATGTTCAGTGTTTATAACAATGGAAGATCGCAATATTGGGTGATTGAGCTTGATGGAAAGGTGGTCGGTGGTGGCGGGTTTGCACCATTAGCCGGTATGCCAGAAGTCTGTGAACTGCAAAAGATGTACTTCTTGCCAGAAACCAGAGGCAAAGGCTTAGCGAAGAAGTTGGTTAATATGTCGATGGAGAAAGCTAAAGCTCTGGGTTATCAACATATGTATCTAGAAACGACCGAATGCCTTAATGCCGCCGTTAAACTTTACGAAAAACTGGGCTTTGATCACCTTGATTCAGCTTGGGGAGAAACAGGCCATGACGCTTGTGAAGTGGTCATGGCCAAAACGCTATAATGTGTTTTTGAAATAGGGTTAGCGTCGGCAGTTCATTGATGAGAAGCCAGTACACGAATTGATGCATTGCGTAACAGGCTAATTGAAGAAACACTAGTTACGCAAAAAATTACTCACGCAAGAGGCTGGATTCAAGGCAACAAAAGAGCTCTCTTTCTGTCCATCCAATTCAACTTCTAATTGATACAAATGCTTAGGGTTGGGGTCATCAAGATCAAAAAGGACCGGAGCTTCAACCTGAAATACCACACCAGTATGCTCAGCTCGTACATCTATTGGCATGACTAATGTCATACCGTTGAATTTGATTGATGCAGAGACTAGCCCTGCTTTTAATGTCCGATAAATAACATCCACTTTAAACTCACAACCACCACCGTGGTGCCAGATTTGCTCGGTGACGACTTGTTCAAGCTTCACATTACGAACAAACTGCAAATACGGTACGTGCCAAATCCCAATACGTGAATCTGATTTAGTAACGGCTGCTGAAGATACAGAGTCATCCATATCCTCTTCAAGTAACAGGCTCTCCTCTTCTTCAAGGAAAAGGATCTCAAAACGATTGCGACCAAGCTGCATATAAGGGCGAATGTCTTTACGATATTCAGCTTCGCTACCATCACAGTCAAACACGGCAACGCCATTGAGTCGTACTTCTGCAAAGTAATCAACGCCTGCGACAACTAGCTCAACAAATGAGCACGCCAACATGGCATCATCCACTTCGATGTCATGCATCAGGTGCCACTCTTGCTCTGCGATTTCCTCTTCACTCAAGTGATCAGGGAGTTTAGAGCTTAACGGAGCAGGAAAGGTAATGTCATCTTGTGGGATTGAGAGATCCGTCAGTGGCGAAATTTGCCAAAAACCATCGAGAGGTAGCTGCATGTCATTCCTTGAGCTAGATCAATTTTGACCGCATTATAATGAATGAATGCATATAAAGACATTCATTTTTCTGAGGACAAAAAAATGCCAGCTAGTCGCTGGCATTCTTTTAAAATTGGGAAAGAATTACTCTTCGCCTTCATCATCTTCTTCAGGGTAGATAGCATCTGCACCTTCGTAGTAAGTGCCCCAACCGTCATAGATAATGTCAAATTTTTCTGCAAGATTCACAAGCTTTTCAACTTGCTCATCAATCGCTTCTGCATTCAGAGTACACTGCATCGTTGCATCACAACAAAGTAGCTTCTTACCATCTTCGTCTTCTGTCTCTTCAGCTTCAAGCACTTCAAAGCCTATTTTGAATGCTTCAACAACCGCTTTCTCAAGTACGTCGAAATCTTCAGCGAATAGGTGATGCTCAATATCGTATAGAGCTTCAGGATCGCTACCATCTTCAATTAATGCTGTAATGATGTCGCGAGTCTCTTCCTTTTGAAATTCAATTAATTCCGCTACTGATAGATATTCATCTTCGTGAGACATGTGTCTGCTCCAGAGTGTTGACTATGAAAAGATCAAATTTGATTGCCACGAAATATGGCACGGATCGTCTAGAAAAGCCACCTAGATCAGGCTTAGAAAGGTAAGTTTATCGCGAGATAGCAAAGGCGATATCGATTCAAAAGTGAAATCAAAATCACATAAACAAATTTTCAACATTTTATTAACCGTCGTGTGTTTTAGCATTTCATTTTTATTGTTACTTTTAGTCTTAGTCTTCAAGAATTGAGTGGTTAGTCATATCAAATGCATACTGACGATCACTTGACTGATGCATAAAACCTCATAAAAAAGTAAATAACTGCATATTTTTTGAATGGAAAATCATGTTCACCAAGCATAGTGGATCATCGAATAACTAAAATTTAAGCATAGAACCGCAAAAAGTTTGTTCCAGAATTAAGCCTTTCGATTGGATTTTAATACCAACAAACTTAAATAACTCAGAATTTAAACCCAAAAATATCAGAACAACACAGCCTTTACACAATCTTCAAAACTTGCATATTACGATCAAGCTTGTCATAAATAGAAGCTGGATTAATAGTAAGGATGCAAAATGAGTAAGCTGTACGTTGGCTCCGAAGTCGGTCAATTAAGACGAGTTCTCCTAAATAGACCTGAAAGAGCACTCACCCACCTCACCCCTTCAAACTGTCACGAACTTCTATTTGATGATGTACTTGCCGTTGAAGCTGCTGGTGAAGAGCATGATGCCTTTGCAGAAACACTGCGTGACCAAGACGTTGAAGTGCTGTTACTGCATGACCTATTAGTTGAGACACTCGCAGTGACTCAAGCTCGTGAATGGCTGCTTAATACTCAAATCTCTGATTTCCGTTACGGCCCTACATTCGCACGTGAGTTAAGAGAGTACCTTGCTCAAATGGACAATGAGCACTTGGCCACGCTCCTACTTGGTGGTTTAGCCTACTCAGAGCTTCCTATCAAATCATCTTCAATGCTACCGAAGATGCATCGACCACTCGATTTCGTTATCGAACCGCTCCCTAACCATCTATTTACACGAGATACCTCATGTTGGGTTTATGGAGGCGTCTCTCTTAACCCGATGATGATGCCAGCTCGTCAACGAGAAACGAATCACTTGCGAGCAATATATCGCTGGCACCCTGTCTTCGCTGGCCAAGATTTTATTAAGTATTTCGGTGATGAAGATCTTCATTACGACAACGCCAATATTGAAGGCGGCGATGTCCTAGTTATTGGTAAAGGCGCCGTACTTATCGGTATTTCAGAGCGAACTAAACCACAGGGTGTCGAAAACCTAGCGGCAAGTTTATTCAAATCCGGTCAAGCGAAAGAAGTCATTGCGATTGATTTACCAAAGCACCGCTCTTGCATGCACCTTGATACGGTAATGACTCATATGGATATCGACACGTTCTCAGTCTACCCAGAAATTGTTCGCAAAGACCTAGACACCTGGCGCTTAACGCCAAAAGAAAATGGCGAGATGCGTGTAGAAAAGGCTGACAACTACCTTTCTGCTATTGAAGGTGCATTAGGACTCGATCAACTGAAGATTATAACCACGGGTGGTGACAACTACGAAGCTGAGCGTGAACAGTGGAATGACGCTAACAACGTACTAACGGTGAAACCGGGTACCGTTATCGGTTATGAACGCAATGTTTACACCAACGAGAAGTACGACAAAGCCGGTATCGAAGTTCTGACAATTCCGGGCAACGAACTCGGTCGTGGTCGTGGTGGCGCTCGTTGTATGAGTTGTCCTATCGAAAGAGACGGTATCTAAGTCAAATAGCTCAGCTAATCGGAAACAATAGCGTATCTAGGCCAGTATTATTTTACTGGCCTTTTTTATTAAAAAAATAAAATAAGTATTCACAAATACAGCATTTTTATGTTTAACTGAGTTCTTCATTGATTCTATATACCCAAGGAGCGAGAGATGGCCTTTAATCTTCGCAATCGTAACTTTCTAAAACTTCTCGACTTTACTCCTAAAGAGATTCAGTTTTTACTCGATCTGTCTGCTGACCTAAAAAAAGCTAAGTATGCAGGTACAGAGCAGAAAAAGCTTAACGGCAAAAACATCGCTTTGATCTTTGAAAAAGCATCAACTCGAACTCGATGCGCTTTTGAAGTCGCCGCCTTTGATCAAGGTGCTCAAGTCTCTTATTTGGGTCCTTCTGGTTCTCAGATTGGTCAGAAAGAATCAATGAAAGATACGGCTCGTGTACTAGGTCGTATGTACGATGGTATTGAATATCGCGGTTTTGGCCAGAGCATTGTCGAAGATCTAGGCGCATACGCTGGTGTGCCGGTTTGGAATGGTCTAACCGATGAATTTCATCCAACCCAGATCTTGGCTGACTTCCTCACTATGCTTGAGCATGGTCGTGGTAAACATCTGCACCAAATCAGCTTTGCTTACCTTGGTGATGCACGTAACAACATGGGGAACTCTCTGTTAGTGGGTGCCGCGAAAATGGGCATGGATATCCGCCTTGTCGCGCCAAAAGCCTTTTGGCCAGAAGAACAACTTGTCGAAGAGTGCCAAGCCATTGCACAAAACACTGGTGCAAAAATCACGCTAACTGAAGACGTAACTGAAGGCGTGAAAGATTGTGATTTTCTTTACACCGATGTTTGGGTTTCAATGGGTGAAGCACCTGAAGCTTGGGACGAACGCGTGGCTGTAATGACGCCTTACCAAGTGAATATGGATGTCATTAAGTTGACTGGTAACCCTCAAGTGAAGTTCATGCATTGCCTGCCTGCTTTCCACAACAATGAAACCGTGATCGGCCAGCAAGTCGCAGACAAATATGGAATGAACGGTTTGGAAGTAACAGACGAAGTGTTTGAATCTGATTACTCTATTGTGTTTGATGAAGCAGAGAATCGCATGCACACCATCAAGGCCGTAATGGTGGCAACCTTAGGTCAATAACGAAGAATGAAAGTAAACAAAGCTTGATGTAATCGCTTGCGCTCACAATTTGAAAGCGTATAATTCTCGGCAATTTGTCTGAGAGTAGTGAAAATGACGCCAACCAATATTGTGAAAACACATAATAAAATTGTGAAAACACCTAATATTGCTCACAAGCTAAGATGCTTAACAGGTCGTCTATTCTGCTTTTCAGCACTTTTTTAAAGCCTCCCATTATGGGGGGCTTTTTTATGGCTAATACATTATTGTGGGGAAGAAGATCATGGCGAATTCGCTCTATCAAAAGCACATCATCTCAATTCCAGAGCTTTCTCGTGAAGAGCTAGAATTAATTGTTCAAACGGCAGGTCAACTTAAAGCTGAACCAAACCCAGAACTCATCAAGAACAAAGTTGTTGCCAGCTGCTTCTTCGAGCCTTCAACGCGAACTCGCCTCTCTTTTGAAACGGCTATTCAACGCATCGGCGGTGATGTGATTGGTTTCGACAGTGGTGGTAACACTTCACTGGCGAAGAAAGGCGAAACGCTAGCAGACTCAGTACAGGTTATCTCTTCATACGTTGATGCTTACGTAATGCGCCACCCTCAAGAAGGCGCAGCGCGTCTGGCTTCTGAGTTCTCAAACGGTGTGCCTGTTATTAACGCAGGTGACGGAGCAAACCAACACCCAACACAAACGCTATTAGACCTGTTCTCTATCGCTGAAACACAAGGCCGCCTAGATAACCTAAACGTGGCATTTGTTGGGGACCTTAAGTACGGTCGTACGGTTCACTCGCTGACTCAAGCACTAGCGAAATTCGACAACATCTGTTTCTACTTTGTGGCGCCAGAAGCGTTGGCGATGCCAGACTATATTTGTGAAGAACTTGATGAAGCGGGTATCAAGTACCAACTGCTGACAGACATGGAAGATGTGATTCCAGAGCTGGATGTTCTGTATATGACTCGAGTTCAAAAAGAGCGCTTTGATGAATCGGAATACGCGCACATCAAATCAGCGTACATCCTGACTGCTCCGATGTTGGAAAATGCACGTGATAACCTAAAGGTTCTTCACCCTCTTCCTCGTGTTGATGAAATTACTGTCGATGTCGATAAAACACCTTACGCGTACTACTTCCAGCAAGCAGAGAACGGTGTTTACGCACGTGAAGCACTGCTAGCCCTTGTTCTTAACGAAACACTGTAGAGGAGAGATATCATGTCTAAAGAGACTCAATTAAAAGTTGAAGCAATCAAAAACGGAACGGTTATCGACCATATCCCAGCTAACATCGGGATCAAGGTACTAAAACTGTTCGACATGCATAACTCAAATCAGCGAGTAACGATTGGCCTAAACCTGCCATCTTCTGCGCTAGGTGGAAAAGACCTGCTCAAAATTGAAAATGTGTTTATTACGGAAGAACAAGCAAGCAAGTTGGCACTTTACGCGCCTCACGCAACCGTTAACCAGATCGAAAATTACGCAGTCGTTAAAAAGCTGGCATTAGAACTTCCAGAGCAAATCAACAACGTATTTGAGTGCCCAAACACCAACTGTATTACCCACAACGAGCCTGTTGAAAGCAGCTTTAAGATCTTTGAAAAGAAAGAAGATATTCGATTAAGATGTAAGTACTGTGAAAAAGTTTTCTCTCGCGAAATCGTGACAGAAAGGTGACACGATACGGCAACACCGATCGAACGCAAAAACTATCAAATACCTCGCCTGTGCGGGGTATTTTGCGCTTTACCTAGCCTAAGTTTGAAGGCACACTGAAAATCAATTTTTATCTAATAACTGATGGAATAACTAATGACTAAAGTACTTCACACAGAATCAGCTCCAGCTGCAATCGGCCCATACGTACAAGGTGTTGACCTTGGAAACATGGTTCTGACTTCTGGTCAAATCCCAGTAAACCCAGCCACTGGTGAAGTATCTGCTGACATCGCAGAGCAAGCTCGCCAATCTCTAGACAACGTTCAAGCGGTTGTTGAAGCTTCAGGCCTGACTGTAAAAGACATCGTAAAACTAACGGTATTCGTTAAAGACCTAAACGACTTCGGCACAGTAAACGAAGTTTACGGTAAATTCTTTGATGAGCACGGCGTTGCAAACTACCCAGCACGTTCATGTGTAGAAGTCGCTCGTCTACCAAAAGATGTAGGTATCGAAATCGAAGCTATTGCGGTTCGCAAATAGATTTCGCTCTATTTAGTTGTCGGCTTAACGTAGAACTAAGCGTTGATGAGATACAAAAAAGGTTGCCTAGATGGCAACCTTTTTATTGTTCATCGCTTCGCTTAGATAATTACTTTTTATTAAGCTCAACCACTTCTTTGTCTAACTCTTCAAGCTTAGTAGCCATCTGCTCACGAGCTAGGTTAGCCAGTTCACGAACATTCGACTTGCTGTAACCTTCAGTGCTGATAGGTGGCAACATCTCAACAATCACGTGACCATTATTCCAGCGGTTCAACTTCACGTCACCCGTAGAGCTACACACGATAGGAATAATAGGCAAGCCAGCACCAATCGCAGCATGGAAAGCGCCCGTCTTAAACGGCAACAGGCCGCGGCCACGAGAACGAGTTCCTTCAGGAAACATCCATACCGACACATCGCTGCCTTTTAGGCTATTAACCACTTGATCAATCGTACCCACTGCTTTGCTGCGGTTCGCACGGTCGATCAGAATGTTGCCCGTCAACCAGTAAAGCTGACCAAATAGAGGCATCCAAGCTAAGCTTTTCTTACCCACGGTGACAACTTTAGGTGTTACCGCGGATGAAATCGTGAATAGGTCCCAGCTGTTTTGGTGGTTGGCCACATAAACATGCTGCCCGCGAGAGTATGCATCTTCCGGGATACGCAGCTCCAGCTTCATACCAAAGACTCTTGACATACGTCCAAAGTAACGGCCAAAAGTAAATACGTGTTTCGGGTTACGGGGGCTTAATAAACAGTAGCCACACCCAAATACAAACATAAGAATCGCAAATATCGCTAAAGCGAAAATACGTAAGATTGCTATCATTTTGTTCCTCACCAACCGTAACATTCGTTTATCTGCTAACAGAGAATAGTAACAGAGTCATTTACGGTAAATACAACTATAAAAAAGCCGAAACCAAGGTTCCGACTTTTGTGTTTTTATCTTATTTACTCATGAAGACACTAACCTAAGTTAGTTAGGCTCATGAAATCGTGTGATGTTAGCACCTAAAGCTGACAGCTTATCTTCAATCTTATCGTAGCCACGATCGATGTGATAAATACGGTCAACGATGGTTTCACCTTGAGCAATACAACCAGCAATAACAAGGCTCGCAGATGCACGAAGATCCGTAGCCATGACTTGAGCGCCGCTCAATTTCTCTGTTTCACCACAGATAGCCGTGTTACCTTCAATCTCAGCTTTTGCGCCCATTCGTTGTAACTCAGGAATGTGCATAAAGCGATTTTCGAAGATCGTTTCTGTAATCACACCACTGCCTTTTGCCATCATGTTTAGCAGCGTAAACTGTGCTTGCATGTCGGTTGGGAAACCAGGGTGTGGTGCTGTGACGATTTTCACCGCTTTCAGCTCACGACCTGTCATATCAAGGCTGATCCAGTCTTCGCCCGTTTCAACCTTCGCACCCGCTTCTTCAAGCTTCGCTAAGGCAGCTTCAAGAAGATGAGCGTTGGTATTGCGACAAACCACTTTACCGCCAGACACTGCCGCAGCAACAAGGAAGGTACCCGTTTCGATACGGTCAGCAACCACAGAGTGTTGACCACCACCAAGACGTTCAACGCCTTCGATAGTAATCGTGTCAGTACCGGCGCCAGAAATCTTAGCACCCAGTTTGTTTAGGAAGTCAGCAGTATCAACAATCTCAGGCTCACGCGCAGAGTTGTCTAATACTGTAGTTCCTTCCGCTAGTGTTGCTGCACACATGATAGTAATCGTAGCGCCAACGCTTACTTTATCCATCACGATGTGCGCGCCTTTCAAACGGCCATCAACACTTGCTTTCACATAACCATCTTCCAATGTAATGGTCGCACCTAGTTGTTCTAGGCCATGGATATGTAGATCAACAGGTCGAGCACCAATCGCACAGCCACCAGGAAGTGACACTTGCCCTTCACCAAAACGAGCCACTAGAGGACCTAAAGCCCAGATAGAAGCACGCATTGTTTTTACCAAATCGTAAGGCGCACAAAACTCATTGATTTCGCTGCCATCAACATGAACACTACCGTTGCGTGATACTTTCGCGCCTAAGCGTTTAAGTAATTCCATCGTCGTATCAATGTCACGTAGGTGGGGGACATTACTCACTTCAACTGGCTCTTCAGCAAGGATTGATGCGAATAAAATAGGTAGCGCTGCATTCTTTGCGCCTGAGATCGTCACTTCACCGCTTAACGGCTTGTCTGATCCAATAACTCGAAACTTTTCCATCATAAACCTTAAAGTGACATCAGTTTCTTATCACGTTCCCACTCTTCCGGCGTGAAAGCCTTAATAGAAAGAGCATGGATGTCATTGCGTTGAATGTATTCCATTAATGGGCCGTAGATTAGCTGCTGCTTCTTAACTCGATTCATGCCATCAAAACATGCATCAACCGCAACAACTTCGTAATGACTGCCTTCACCCTTCACGAAAATCTCCTGAAGGTTCAGTGCCTCTGCTAATAATTCTTGTACTTTTGTGCTGTCCACAAATAGCTCCTGCCTAATTTTTTGTGTGTTCTGCCATCATTGGCTGGATATTGCTCAATTGGAACAACGTTCGTAATTGTTCTGGCACGAAACTGAGCATTATATGACAGTTTTGATTTTTTGCATGCTCTAATAAGTGAATTAGCATCACCATTCCTGCTGAATCGACTCGATTTATATGGCTAAGGTCAATTTCAACGCTCGATTCCGTCGTTTGCCACTTTTCCAATATACGCCAGATTGCAGGAACACTGTCACGGTCCAAATCGCCATGAAGCTGATACTCTCTAGAACTTAGCGTTTGCCATTGAGAGTGACTCATTATTTGCTACTCTCAAAACGAATCGGTTGTGCAGCCAATTTCTCTAATTCAGCAGCCACCTGTAAGATACCTTCTTGACGAATCTTAGTATTCCACTCTGACTGCTTACTGGATAGTAGGCTAATACCCTCAGCAACCATATCAAATGCCTTCCACTCGCCCGATTTCTTGTCTTTGCGTAGCTTAAATTCAAGCTTAATATTTGGTCGTGGTGTATCAATAATATCGACTTTGATACTTGTAATACGGCTATCCGATTTGATTTTGGGTTCTGGACCAAATTCAATCGTTTGATCTGTGTATTGGGTCAGCACCTGAGCATAAGAAGAAACGAGATATTTACGGAATGAATCGATAAATACAAACACATCTTTTCTATCCGCACCTTTCAAATTAGGCCCGAGTAGTTTAAGCGCCGCATATTGAGCATTCACATAGGGCATTAACTCTTCTTCCACAATGACCTTCAATAATTCAGGATCTTGCTGGATATTTTTTTGTTCACTCTTTAAGCGATCAAAGGCAACTTCAGCGACCTGTTTCATCATTTGGTAAGGCTGGGTGCGGTCGATAGGCTCGGCCGCAAAAACCTGAGTCGACATCAGCAAAGTAACCATTGTCATAAACCATCTTTTCAAGATGGCACTCACTTTAAGCATGTTATAGTTCTTCAACAGGATACTGTTTTTTAACATGAGACTACTCCTCAGCTTCGTTTTCATCAGAGCCACCAACGCTATACAACACTTGGCCAATCAAGTCTTCTAACACTAACGCAGACTTAGTGTCTTCGATGGAATCACCATCAACCAACATCTCTTCGTCGTCAAAAACAAATCCTGGAACCAGACTGATGTACTGCTCACCGATTAAGCCAGACGTTAAGATTTGAGCACTAGAGGTATCTGGAAATTGTGAGTACTTCGCATCAATAGATAATTCAACCATAGGGAGATAGCTTTCAGTATCAAGTTGAATACTTTGCACTCGGCCAACAACCACACCACCCACTTTCACCGGAGAGCGAACTTTTAGGCTACCAATGTTATCAAATGTCGCTTTCAGGTTATAAGTATGATTCGAACCTATGCCTTTTACGTCAGCGACTTGAAAGATCATGATTAAAATTGCGCAAATTCCGGCAATAACAAAGGTGCCGACCCATAATTCTAATTTTCGAGTTTGTTGCATGATTAATTCCCAAACATCAATGCGGTAAGAACAAAATCTAGCCCTAATACCGCTAGAGAAGAGTGCACTACAGTGCGTGTGGTAGCCTGACTAATACCTTCAGAGGTCGGTACTGCATCATAACCATTGAAAAGTGCGATCCAAGTTACGGTGATAGCGAAGACCATACATTTGATCATGCTGTTACCAATATCTCGGCCAAGTTCAACTGAAGACTGCATCGCAGACCAGAAACTGCCGTGATCAATACCTTTCCAATCAACACCAACTAACTGAGCGCCCCAAATCCCGACCGCCATAAAGATCATAGCGAGCAGTGGCATTGAAATAAGCCCCGCCCAAAGACGCGGCGCAATAATACGTTTGATAGGATCGACAGCCATCATCTCAAGGCTAGAGATCTGCTCCGTTGCTTTCATTAAGCCAATTTCAGCCGTTAACGCTGAGCCCGCACGACCTGCAAATAGTAAAGCAGTTACCACAGGCCCCAGCTCTCGTAACAATGAAAGTGCAACCATTTGACCAAGGTTCCCCTCAGCGCCGTAATCAATTAACACGACATAACCCTGCAGGCTAAGTACCATGCCAATAAACAACCCCGAAACTAAAATGATAGCTAATGACTGAACACCAACGCTATAAAGTTGCTTAACTAATAAAGGGAAGTTTTTTAGTCTCGGAATGCCAAACAAAGCCCCGAATAACATCAGGCTTGCTCGACCAAATGACTCGCAAATCGCAAGTGTGCGTCTACCGACACCCGCAATAGTTTTAGCAATCATATTAAAACAAATCCTCTTCTAGGCTCTTTGCTGGGAATCTAAATGGCACCGGACCATCAGCTTCACCTTGCAAGAATTGCTGCACTCGTGGATCGCTGTTGCTGTACAGATCTTCAGGTGAACCTGCTGCAATGATTTTCCCATCAGCCATCAGATAAACCCAATCGGCAATGCTCATCACTTCAGGAACATCATGCGACACAATGACGGAGGTTAAACCCAAGGCTTGGTTAAGATTATGGATGAGTTCGACCAACACACCCATGGTGATAGGGTCTTGGCCAACAAAAGGCTCATCATACATAATAAGCTCCGGATCCAACGCAATAGCACGAGCCAACGCCGCTCGTCTCGCCATACCGCCAGACAACTCACTCGGCATTAACTCTGCAGCCCCTCGTAACCCTACTGCTTCAAGCTTAAGCAATACGATGGTACGAATAAACTTCTCATTGAGTTCGGTATGTTCCCTTAATGGAAAAGCCACATTATCAAAAACATTGAGATCCGTAAAAAGTGCACCAGACTGAAAAAGCATGCTCATTTTTTTACGGGCCTGATATAGCTTTCGGCGTGATAATGCAGGGATATTATCCCCATCAAACCAGACTTCACCTTCATCTGGCGGCAATTGGCCACCAATCAAACGCAGCAAGGTTGTTTTGCCAATCCCAGACGGTCCCATGATCGCAGTAATCTTTCCTCGAGGCACCTCCAAGCTAATATCATCAAAGATAAATCGCTCTCCTCGAGAGAAGCTAAGGTTCTTAACTTTCACAAGCTCAGTGTTCAACATATTTTTGTTGTTTCCTTGCTTTAAAAAACGCCAATTATGGCTGCAATAATAATGAGTCTACTTTAGAATTAAAAGCACTGTTCAATTAATTCATATTAAACATGAATCTATGCAGGGATTTGAAAGCATTAGAAAATTATCTATTCAGCTCTTTTTCTTACCGACTAACTGGTAATTAATTTGCCGAGTGACTTCCCTTTTACCTAGCAACAGGTCAAAATTAGCGGTTAATTCTTCGTTTTTTATTAATTTTTTAGGAATCATCATGCTTGAAGCGATTGCGTTTCTTATTATCGGTCTAGGTTTTTTGGTGTGGAGCGCAGATAAGCTGGTCTACGGCGCCGCGGCTCTTGCTCGCAACTTCGGTATCTCACCACTAGTTATCGGTATGACGATCTTAGCAATGGGTTCTTCAGCTCCTGAAATGATGGTTTCTGCGACTGCAGCCCTTGACGGCAAAACAGATACCGCCGTAGGTAACGTGATCGGCTCAAATATCGCAAACATCGCCCTGATTTTAGGTATTACAGCACTTATCAAGCCGTTATCGATTAGCTCTGGCGTCATTCGCCGTGAACTACCATTAATGATTGGTGTCACTTTATTAGCAGGCGCAATCCTTTGGGATAACCACTTAGGATTCTATGAAGGTGTATTACTGTTTGTACTTTTTGCCGCGTTCTTGTTTGCCATGCTGCAAATCAGCCGCAGTGAGAAGAAAAACGGCGATGCCTTCCTGGATGAACAAGAATCCGAAATTCCTCAAGGTGTAAGTAATCCTAAAGCCGCGATGTGGGTCGTGATTGGTTTGATCATTCTGCCTTTGGCCGCCGACATGCTGGTTGATAACGCGGTGATCATCGCGAAATATTTCGGCATGAGTGATCTAGTGATTGGTTTAACCATCATTGCCGTTGGTACTAGTTTACCTGAACTTGCAGCGTCGCTTGCTGGTGTGATGAAAGGTGAAGATGATATGGCCGTTGGTAACCTCATCGGTTCAAACGTATTCAACATCCTTGCGGTAATGGGGATCCCGGGCATCCTAAACCCTTCAATCTTGAGCGAGTTTGTTATGGGCCGTGACTTCTGGGTAATGCTAGGCGTCTCGCTACTGCTTGTAGTCATGGCTCTAGGGAAGTCTCGTAGCGTGAATCGTATTGAAGGCGGTGTGTTAATCGTGACGTTCGTGGCCTATCAAAGTTACCTACTAATGAATATGTCGGCTTAATTGTTAATTTAACTTCTCGTACTTGGAGTATTTGATGTCTCAGCCATTTGATTACCGCAGTGTTGCAAAACAAGTTTTGGACACCGAAGTTGCAGGTCTCACCCAATTAGACCAATATTTTAATGATGATTTTTGCAAGGCTTGCGACCTTATCCTGAACAACAAAGGTAAAGTCGTTGTGATGGGCATGGGGAAATCAGGCCACATTGGTAACAAAATCGCGGCAACTCTTGCAAGTACCGGCACATCGGCTTTCTTTGTACACCCAGGTGAAGCGGCACATGGTGACTTAGGCATGATTGAACCTGGCGATATAGTAATTGCGATATCCAACTCTGGGGAATCAGGAGAAATCCTTAGCCTGTTCCCAGTATTAAAGCGTCTGAACATAAAGATCATCAGCATGACGGGTAAGCCCTTATCAAACATGGCGACCTTGTCTGATATCCATTTACAAATTTCAGTACCGGAAGAGGCGTGTCCACTGGGCTTAGCACCAACCACCAGTACCACGGCGACTTTGGTTATGGGTGATGCATTAGCCGTCGCACTTTTACAAGCGCGAGGCTTTACTGCTCAAGATTTTGCACTGTCTCACCCTGGTGGCGCTTTAGGTCGTCAATTGTTGTTAAAACTTGACGACATCATGCACACAGGCGATGCACTTCCTGTTGTAGCACCAGATGCACTAGTAAGAGACGCTCTACTAGAAATATCTCAGAAAGGCCTAGGCATGACAGCCATCGTTGGTGCAGATGGTCAAATGGCCGGTATTTTTACCGATGGTGATTTACGCCGCATCTTAGACAAACGCGTTGATATCCATAACACTCAGATCGGCGATGTGATGACACTTAACCCAACGGTAGCAGAACCAAACATGCTTGCGGTAGAGGGACTAAACTTGATGCAAGCTAAAAGCATCAATGGCCTGATGTTGTGCCAAGAAGGTAAATTGGTTGGAGCCTTAAACATGCATGACTTACTGAAAGCAGGAGTAATGTAATGACACAGACAGTCGAAACCCTATACGGCACAGTAGATTCTGATGTGTTCGCAGTAGCAAAAGAGATCAAACTCCTAATTTGCGATGTAGACGGCGTCTTTTCTGATGGCCGCATCTACATGGGTAACAATGGTGAAGAGCTAAAAACGTTCCACACTCGTGACGGTTACGGTATTAAATCACTGATGAACGCAGGTATTGAAATCGCGATCATCACTGGCCGTAAATCTCAGATTGTTGAAAATAGAATGACGGCTTTGGGCATTAAGCTGATTTACCAAGGTCAGGACGATAAAGTTAAAGCATACCAAGATATTTGCGATAAGCTTTCTGTAAATCCTGAAAATACGGGTTACATCGGAGACGATCTGATTGATTGGCCTGTAATGGAAAAAGTTGGCTTGAAGGTATGTGTAGCAGATGGTCACCCACTACTTGCACAGCGAGCAAATTACGTAACAACCATTCACGGTGGTCATGGCGCGGTACGTGAAGTGTGCGACCTTATTTTACAAGCAAGAAATGAACTCGACGTGCATAAAGGTTTAAGCATATGAGTTTTACTCGTATTATCTATTTAATACTCATATTTATTGCCTCTTGGTCGACCTATTATCTATACGACAAAGAGCAAACATCGACGATACAAGTAGCTCCAAATTTGGAGTTGCCCGCGTTTAGTGGCAAAAGTCTAAACAACATTAGCTATGACCAATCAGGTATCCGTAGCTATCAGGTTGAATCGACCTATTTAGAACACTACTCAGTGGTGGGCGACACGCACTTTCAAAATCCAGTTCTTTCGGTATTTCGAGAAGGACACACAATTGAATGGCAAGTTACCGCCGATCGCGCGATTATGGATGAGAATCAAGTTGTCACTTTTTATGACAACGTAGTGGCCAAGAACCTGTTACCCGAAGCAAGCTTCGATACGATGACCACAGATGAAATGGTTGTTGAGCTAACTAGCCGAGATTTTTATTCAGAGACTCCGGTCCATATGATCGGTACATTTTTTGAAACTGAGGGGCAAGCAATGAAAGGTAACTTCGGTACCAACAATGCAACTCTCTTTAATTCTGTTCAAGGTAGATATGAAACTCTTACACCTTAGTTTATTCGCTTTGACCCTTGCGGCACCTAATGTCTATGCCCTTTCTTCGGATAGCGAGCAGCCTGTCTACATTGACTCAGACAGCCAGCAACTGGATATGAAAAGTAATCAAGTGACGTTCCTTGGTGATGTAAACCTTAAGCAAGGTAGCATCAACATCAATGCCGATAAGATCATTGTTACCCGTAATGCCGTAAACGGTGAGATTGAAGAAATTCAAGGTTTCGGTAAGCCAGCAACCTTCTCTCAGCTTACTGACGACGGGAAAACACTCTACGGTGAAGCTGACGATTTACATTACCAGCTTGTTGCTGACCGATTGATCATGACCAAGAATGCAATGCTATCTCAAGATGGCAGCATCATTCGTGGTTCTAAGATCACTTACCAGATCGGCTCTCAGAAATTAGTCGCTGACAGTGGTGAGAACAAACGTGTGTCAACGGTTTTACAACCAACGGAAGTGAATAAGTAACGATGGCTGTTCTAAAAGCAAAAAACCTAGCGAAAACATACAGCAAACGTAAGGTAGTAACCGACGTTAGCTTGCAGGTGGAGTCAGGCCAGATCGTCGGTCTGCTTGGACCGAACGGCGCAGGTAAAACCACGTCGTTCTATATGATAGTTGGTCTGGTTGCTCGTGATGAAGGCACCATCAGCATTGATGACCGAGACATCAGTATCTTGCCAATGCACAGTCGATCTCGCCTTGGTATCGGATACCTACCTCAAGAAGCATCGATTTTCCGCAAGTTGTCTGTTGAGAACAACATCATGGCGGTTTTACAAACCCGTGATGAGATGACCAACGAACAGCGTCAAGATAAGCTAGAAGACCTTCTAGAAGAGTTCCACATTCAACATATCCGCACCAGTAATGGTATGGCTCTGTCGGGTGGTGAGCGTCGTCGTGTTGAGATTGCTCGTGCACTAGCAGCAAACCCGCAGTTTATTCTATTGGATGAACCGTTCGCTGGTGTTGACCCGATCTCGGTTATCGATATCAAGAAAATCATTGTTCACCTGCGCGATCGCGGCTTGGGCGTTTTGATTACTGACCACAACGTTCGTGAAACCTTAGACGTATGTGAAAAAGCTTACATCGTAAGCCAAGGACACCTGATCGCTGAGGGAACTCCTGAAGATGTTCTCAATAACGAACAAGTTAAACAAGTTTATCTAGGCGAACAATTCCGTCTATGATTAGATAGAGAGTATCGAGAGTTCTAAGAATAATAACTAGGTAAGTCACACTGAATGAAACCCTCATTACAACTTAAGCTAGGTCAACAGTTAGCAATGACCCCTCAATTGCAGCAAGCGATTCGTTTGTTGCAATTGTCTACTTTAGATTTGCAACAAGAGATCCAAGAAGCACTTGAATCTAACCCACTACTCGATGTCGAAGAAGGCAATGAAGATACGCCGACATCGGAAGAAAAACCTAGCAGTGACGAGAAAGAAACAGTTGAAGCCACAGAGCAAGACTTACCTGATAGCTCAGATTTAATCGAAAAATCAGAGATTGGCAACGAACTCGAAATCGACACAACATGGGAAGATGTCTACAGCGCAAACACGGGTAATACTGGTATTGCTATTGATGACGACATGCCCGTTTATCAAGGCGAAACCACACAAAGCTTGCACGACTATCTACTTTGGCAACTCGGCCTAACCCCCTTCACTGACACTGACCGAAGTATCGCCTTCGCGCTGATTGATGCCATTGATGATTATGGCTACCTCACTGTTTCTTGTGAAGATATCCTTGAAAACTTTGATAACGAAGAGATCGAGCTTGATGAGATCGAAGCCGTTCGCAAACGAATTCAACAATTTGACCCATTAGGCGTTGGTTCCGTGAACCTGCAAGATTGCTTGTTACTGCAACTCGCGACCTTCCCTCAAGATACCCCTTGGCTTAGTGAAGCTAAGTTAGTACTTACTAGCCATATCGATCAACTAGGTAATCGTGACTATAAACTTGTAATAAAAGAAACCAAGTTGAAGGAAGCAGAACTGCGTGAGGTTATGCAACTAATTCAGCAGTTGGATCCTCGCCCTGGCAGCAAAATTACACCGGATGAAACTGAATATGTGGTTCCTGATGTTTCAGTTTTCAAAGAGCTCGGTAAATGGATAGTCACCATAAACCCTGATAGCGTGCCTAAGCTTAAGGTAAATCAGCAATACGCAGCTCTTGGTAGTAAAGGCAACAGCGCCGACAATCAGTACATTCGATCGAATTTGCAAGAAGCAAAGTGGCTAATTAAAAGCCTAGAAAGCCGAAATGAGACGTTACTCAAAGTTGCGAGATGCATTGTTGAACATCAGCGCGATTTCTTCGAACATGGCGAAGAATCAATGAAGCCAATGGTCCTAAACGATGTTGCATTAGCTGTTGAGATGCATGAATCCACAATATCCCGTGTGACGACTCAAAAGTTCATGCATACACCACGCGGCATCTTTGAGCTCAAATACTTTTTCTCGAGCCATGTTAGTACCGACAATGGTGGTGAGTGTTCATCTACAGCAATTCGCGCGCTCATTAAGAAGCTGGTCGCGGCGGAAAATACCGCGAAACCTCTCAGTGATAGTAAAATTGCTGCTTTGCTGGCTGATCAAGGAATTCAGGTAGCTCGACGTACCATAGCGAAATACCGTGAGTCTCTGGGTATTGCCCCATCAAGTCAGCGTAAACGCCTGCTGTAAAATAATTTAACTCGCTATTTAATTTAGTTATAGCCAGGCAACCAACTGAAAAGGAAAGTCTATGCAAATCAATATTCAAGGCCATCACGTTGATCTTACCGATTCAATGCAAGACTATGTTCACACTAAATTAGACAAACTTGAGCGCTTTTTTGATCATATCAATAGCGTCCAGGTTGTATTACGAGTTGAGAAAGTTGATCAAATTGCAGAAGCGACTCTTCATGTTAATCAAGGAGAAATCCATGCAACAGCAACAGATGAAAATATGTATGCTGCGATTGATTCATTAGTTGATAAACTAGTCCGTCAACTCAACAAGCACAAAGAAAAGCTAAGTAGCCACTAACATGCAATTAAGCGAAGTACTTTCATTGGACTGCACTAAAAGTGCTGTCCAATGCACGAGCAAAAAAAGAGCCCTTGAACTCATCAGCCAGATTGCAGCAGAAAGCTGCGGTCAAGATTCAACAGAACTGTTTGAGTGCATGTTGAGCCGTGAAAAAATGGGCAGTACTGGTATTGGTAATGGTATCGCTATTCCTCATGCTCGTATGAGTGTCAGTGATAAAGCGATCGCAGTGCTGCTGCAATGCCAAGCTCCAATCGAATTTGACGCTATTGACAACCGCCCTGTCGACCTATTATTTGCTCTTCTTGTCCCTAGCGAACAGTGTAAGGAACACCTAAAAACCCTTTCTTGCATGGCAGAACGCCTTAACGACAAGCAGACTCTTAAACAGTTGCGTAATGCTCAAAGCGATCAAGAGCTTTATGACATCATGATTCAAGTACCACCTGGCGAGTAATAATATGCGACTAATCGTTGTAAGTGGCCAATCGGGGGCCGGTAAAAGTGTTGCGCTACGAGTCCTCGAAGACTTGGGGTATTACTGTGTCGATAACCTACCAGTAAATCTACTCAACGACTTCGTCAAATCCGTCAGTGAGATCAATCAAAACGTTGCCGTTAGTATTGATATTCGTAACCTACCGAAAGAGCCTCAATTAGTCACAGATACACTAGAACAACTAAAATCTGCCACTGATATTGACGTGAACGTTTTGTTCCTAGATGCGAGTAAGCAAACACTGCTCAAACGCTATAGCGAAACACGTAGAATTCACCCTCTATCTATTGGTCAAGAAAAGCTATCACTTGAGCAAGCTATCGATTTAGAGAAAACACTCTTGGCTCCCCTTGCAGAGCAAGCCAGCATTGTAATTGACAGCAGTGAATGCAACCTTTACGAATTGAGTGAAAAGGTTCGGTTTAAAGTGGAAGGCAAAGAGAAGCAAGAGCTGATTATTGTCTTTCAATCGTTCGGTTTTAAGTTTGGCTTACCAAGTGACGCTGACTATGTGTTTGATGTTCGCTTCTTGCCAAACCCTCACTGGGAACCAGACCTACGGCCATTAACCGGTCTTGATGCTCCGATTCACTCTTTTCTAGAAAAACACCCCGAAGTTATTGAACTCAAGCAACAGATTCAAGGCTTTGTTGAGCAGTGGTTACCAATGTTAGAGAAGAATAATCGTAGCTACCTAACGGTCGCGATTGGCTGTACTGGTGGTAAACACCGCTCGGTTTATCTGACACAAAAAATTGGTGAGTACTTCGAACAACTTGGTCATCAAGTACAAATCAGACACGCCTCCCTAGAGAAGCACCAACAGGGCTAACCATGGAATTAACTCGAACTGTACTGATACAAAACCGTTTGGGTCTTCACGCTAGAGCAGCCGTAAAGTTGGTTGAACTTGCACAAAGCTTTGATGCCACCATTACTATCCATAGCGAAGACGATAAGATCGCGACGGCAGACAGCGTTATGGGGCTATTGATGCTGGAATCAGCACAAGGGCAACACATAACAATTCAAGCCATCGGCAGCGACTCACAGCAGGCGCTTGATGCCGTCTGTCATCTCATTGAAGATAAGTTTGATGAGGGCGAATAAGAGAAAAGGCGTTACTCACAACGCCTAAGACTTAAATAAATAGCCAACCAATATTAAATATTAGTTCTACCTAAGTTAATGATTTAAATAAGCCCTAGAATTAAGTTACTATTCTAAGTATTGTTAGAATAATGAGATAGGAGGAACATATGGCAGAGCAATTAGAATTTGACCAAGCTCACCAAACCCTCCAAGAAGTCAGCGAAGCCCTAGAAAATGGGCGATTTGTTCACGTACGCCGACAACTTCAGGACATGGAGCCTGAAGATATTGCACACCTTTTAGAAGCCTCCCCTCGCAAAAGTCGTGATGTACTCTGGCAACTCACCGATCCTGAAGACTTCGGTGAAATTCTTGATGAATTAAACGAAGACGTCAAAGATGCTCTTGTGTCAAAAATGGCACCAGAAACGTTGGCAGAAGCAACCGAAGGCATGGAGACCGATGACGTCGCGTACGTACTTCGAAGCCTACCCGACGATGTTTCTCGCGAAGTCCTTTCTCAGATGGACTCCGTTGACCGTGCTTTGGTTGAGACAGCGCTATCATACCCAGAAAATTCTGCGGGTGCGTTAATGAATACCGACGTGATCACGATTCGTGGTGACGTCGATGTTGATGTTGTTTTGCGTTATCTACGTATGCGTGGTGAACTTCCGGACGCTACCGATACTTTATATGTCATCGATGAAGAAGAGCGTTTGATTGGTAACTTATCATTAACGACCCTGATCACAACACAACCGGATGTTGCAGTCTCTGAGGTGATGGAAGATGCAGACGAAGCTATCGCCGTTGAAACCAGCGCTTCCGATATTGCGAGCCTGTTTGAACGTCGTAACTGGGTTTCTGCCCCTGTAGTCGATAGTAACCAGCACCTTGTGGGTCGTATCACCATCGATGACGTGGTTGATGTTATCCGTGAAGATGCTGAACACTCCATGATGAGTATGGCGGGTATGGACGATGACGAAGATACCTTCGCACCGGTCGTAAAATCCGCTCGTCGTCGTAGCGTCTGGCTTGGGGCCAACGTACTTGCAGCACTGGCAGCGGCTTCAGTATCGAACATGTTTGAAGCAACGCTCGACCAAATGGCCGCAATTGCCGTACTGATGACTATCGTGCCTTCAATGGGCGGAGTTGCCGGTAACCAAACCGTTGCGCTGGTGATTCGTGGTTTAGCGCTCGGTCATATTGGTGATAGTAACAAGCGTGAATTGCTACTTAAAGAAGCGGCTATCGGCTTCCTAAACGGCATTCTATGGGCCGTTATCATTGGTGGTATCGTAGTAGCCTGGAAGGGTAACTGGATACTGGGTGGCATCATCTCCGCTGCGATGATGACCAACTTACTTGTCGCTGGTATTGCCGGTGTAACCATCCCGGTAATGTTGAAGAAAATGAACATCGATCCTGCATTGGCAGGTGGTATGGCACTCACCACAGTAACGGATGTTATTGGCCTATCGGTATTCTTAGGCTTAGCGACCATACTGATCTAGCTTGATTACCTACTCGGTAAATACAAAAAGGGAGCCATCGGCTCCCTTTTTTAATTCATCCAATAGCGTTAATTAAATTACTCGCCTGCGACTTTCATCGACTCAAGCAAGATAGAACCCGTTTGAATCTGTGAACGCGTTTCAACATCGTTACCGACTGCCACGATCTGATTAAACATGTCTTTTAGATTACCTGCAATCGTCACTTCCGATACTGGGTATTGGATCTCTCCGTTCTCAACCCAGAAACCTGCAGCACCACGAGAGTAATCACCTGTCACTGTGTTTACGCCTTGTCCCATTACTTCAGTAACAAGGAAACCTGTGCCCAATTCTTTCAGCATCTGCTCAAAGTTTTGACCGGTCGATTTAACGAACCAGTTATGAATACCACCAGCATGGCCGGTTGGTGTCATATCCATCTTACGCGCGGCATAGCTCGTTAGTAGGTAAGTTGCTAACACACCATCAGTGATGATCTCACGATCTTGAGTGTAAACACCTTCACTGTCGAACGGGCTTGAAGCCAAACCTCGTAAGATATGTGGACGCTCAGATATATTGAACCAACCTGGCAAAATTTTCTGACCTAGATGCTCCAGTAAGAACGACGACTTACGGTAAAGGTTTCCGCCACTGATCGCCATCACAAGGTGACCAATTAGACCTGTGGCAACATCGTTAGCGAACATAATTGGGTATTGGCCTGTTGATAGCTTTTTCGCATCCAAACGGCTGATAGTCTTTTCTGCAGCCTCTTGGCCTACACGCTCAGGCGTCCACAGCTCGTCACGGTGACGAGCAACGGTATAGCTGTAGTCGCGTTCCATTTCACCGTTAGCGCCTTGTCCAATCACACAGCAGCTCGTGCTATGGCGGCTTGAAGCGTAGCTCGCTAGTAAGCCATGGCTGTTACCGTACACTTTAACGCCGTAATGGCTGTCGTAGCTCGCGCCATCACTTTGTTTGATTTTGTCGCTATAAGCTAGCGCTTGCTTCTCAGCAGCAATCGCAATCTCAGCGGCATAGTCTGGGTTAGGTTCATCAGGGTGGAAAAGATCCAAGTCTGGAATGTCTTTTACCATGTACTCTTTTGCCGCAGGACCTGAAAATGGGTCTTCAGACGTGTACTGAGCGATATCAAGCGCAGCCGCTACCGTTTGAGCAATCGCCTTTTCACTTAGATCGGATGTAGATGCGCTGCCTTTTTTCTGGCCACGGTAAACAGTAATACCTAGCGCACCATCACTATTAAATTCAACGTTTTCCACTTCACACATACGTGTTGAAACACTTAAACCCGTTGACTTAGTAATAGCAACTTCAGCGGCGTCGGCACTCACAGAGGCCATGTCCAATGCTTTTGCTACTGCGGCTTCTAGCTCAACTCTTTGCTGAGCGACTTGCTGTTTTACATCCATATCTATTCTAATTTTGTAGGTCAATATTACGTAGGATAACAAGAATTTCGCTTTCTCCCCAAGATTCTTGCTAAAATAGGCAATATATTCGTTTGAGATAGTGACATAGGCAGAAAAGATGGCTCGCAAAAACCAAAAAGCCCCATGGGAACCAGAAGAAGAAATCATCTGGGTAAGTAAGACAGAAATGAAAACCGACATGGATGCCCTGCAAAAGCTGGGAGAAGAGCTTGTTGGTTTAAAGCCTTCTGTATTAGACAAGTTTCCTCTGTCTGAAGATTTGGCACAAGCGATAAAAGATGCACAACGCTTTAAAAATGAAGCGAAGCGTCGTCAACTTCAATACATTGGTAAAGTAATGCGTAGTGTCGATCCTGAGCCAATTCAAGCGGCTTTGGATAAAGTACGTAACAAGCACTCACAAGCAACCGCTGAGCTACATAAGCTTGAGCAACTGCGTGACCGTGTTGTAGCTGAAGGCGATACTGCCATTTCAGACGTTATGGAGATGTACCCTGAAGCAGACCGTCAACGTCTTCGTCAGCTAGCGCGCCAAGCTAACAAAGAAAAATCAGCGAACAAGCCAGCCAAGGCTTCTCGTGAAATTTTTCAAATCTTAAAAGAGCTAAAGCTAGGCGACTAATCCTCGTCTCGCTTTACTTATAAAGATAATAAAAGACCTAGCGCATGCTAGGTCTTTTGCTTTCTACGTACTCAATATCAAGAGATATTAAACAAGATTGGTGAATCGTCACTCACCCGCTTTAACAAACGAGCTTAGCTCTTGCTGTGGATGATCAGCCGTCAGTGTCTCTATCGAGTCTGCAACCAACACTTTACCTAATGCCACAAATACAAACTTATTGGCAATACTGCGTGCATCCCCTAAATGGTGAGTCACCATCAACACCGTAATGCTTCGCTCTGCTGCTAATCGCCTAACAAGGTTAAGCATTTCCTCACGAAGCAAAGGGTCAAGCGCCGAAAAAGGTTCATCAAGCAGCCAAATGTCGTGTGGTTGAACAAAACAACGCGCCAGTGCGACACGCTGACGTTGGCCACCAGATAAATGTTCAGGCAGCCTATCTAAATACTCTGCAACACCGACTTGTGCAGCGGCTTGCTCAACATCGAGCTTTTGGGTTGCGGTAAGCTTTAACCCCGGATGCAAGCCTAAGCCAATATTTTCACGCACCGTGAGGTGAGCAAATAGATTGTGCTCTTGGAACAACATCGCCAATGGACGCTGATGCGCTTCTTTGCCAATCAGCGATTGTCCTGCTACCGAGATCTCACCCGATGTCGGCTCAATAAACCCAGCAACCAATGCGAGTAGCGTTGATTTACCCGCACCACTAGGCCCCATCAAAGCAACAATATCACCCTGTTCTGCTTGGAAATCAAAACTAAACAACTCTTGGTGATAGTGGTAATCCACTTCTTTCATCACTAACATCATCGGTTCCTTAACTCTTTAGCTTTGAGCTTCGAGTAAACAAAAATTCAATCAGACTAAAGATGCCCACACTCAATAACAGTAAACTCACTGAAACCACCGCAGCCGCTTCCATTTGATAACTGCCTAACAATTGAAATAGATACAAAGGCAGAGTTCTAAAATCGTGGCTACCAAACAAAGCAATCGCACTTAAGTCGCCCATCGCCAACATAAAGCTGATAGAGAAAGCCTGCGCCATTGGCTTGCGAAGTGCGCGCCATTCCACCAGCCTAAAGCGAGTGAATCCTGTCATTCCTAAACTTGCACACACATACTGATACTGCTGAGAAAGATGCAGCATAGGTTGAGCCAAGGTTTTAATCACATAAGGCAGCGCCATCAAACTGTTTACTGCAATCACAATAAAGAACGCCAAGCTGAACACATCAGTAAAGGAACGCAGTAATAAAAAGAGACCAGTACTAATCACTAAGCCCGGCGTCACTAAAATAATAGTACCAATCAGTTCGATTTTATCGGCTCGAAAATTCTTGTTCTGCAAACGCCATGCGCGACTGGTCAGGAGTATCGCAATACCAATACCAACGGCGATAATGCTTGCGAGGGAAGCGACACGAACTGAGGTCATTAACGCAGCCCAGAACGGCTCACTGCTCAGCACTATCAAAGCTTGTGAATTAATGCCACTGAATATGACCATGGCTAGTGGCGGCAATACCAGCATTGAGACTACGATGATCCAAAAGCTATCCCAAGCTTTTGACCACCAGCTGTCCTTAACCAGATATTTCTCTTCCGACAGTTGGCTGGCTGTTACGGAGATAGGTTTAGACAAGCGCTGAATACTCACCGCTAAGACACCACACAGCAGCATTTGCCATATTGCGAGTAGCGCGCCAGCTTGTAGGTCAAAGTCGAATTTGATTGCTTGATAGATGGCTAGCTCAATGGTGGTTGATTTTGGACCACCACCCAACGCCATCACGGTAGCAAAGCTGGTGAAGCACAACATGAAGACCAAGCCACACACATGCGGCAATTGCTGTCTGAGCCTCGGCCATTCAACCCATTTAAATTTATTCCAATGACTCATGCCTAAGTGGGCACACAGTTTATGCTGCTCGGTAGGCACAGTATCTAACGCTTGCAAAAGTAAACGACTGGCATAAGGCAGGTTGAAGAAAACGTGCGCCAACAAAATACCATTCAAGCCATAAATCGAGAATGGTAGCTCAATGTCGAAGTTCGCCAAGAATTTAGCTAACCAACCACTGTTGCCGTAAATCGCCAGCAAGCCAAATACACCGACCAACACAGGTAGAACTAAGGTCGACGCGAACAGCCTTAACAACAAAGCGCGCCCAAAAAACTGTCTGCGACACAGAGCGTGTGCAATAGGTATGGCAAAGCCAACACTCAGCAAAGTTGAGAGTGTCGCTTGATAAAAGCTGAATTTCGTTACATGCCAATAGTAAGGATCGGACCATACTTGGCTGATATCAAGAGAAGGGGCATTGCTAAGCAATGCCCCAACTGCTGAAACCACGAAGGCGGTAATGAGTATCGCAACCCAAACCCCGACCTTAGGTGTTTTCTTTATCATAAATTGATTTTTTACCGTAAATGGTTCACTCCAAACATAACGAATGAACCTTTAAATACAGAAAGCTAGTTTTAAAAAATACGTTAGAAAGCTCATTTTCTTAAATAGTCAGTTAAAAAGTAAGTGCACTCTGCCATTCACGAATCCAGGGCTTACGCTTCTCAGCGATCTCTTCAGAGCTAAAGCTCAGTGCTTTCTGTGGAACTGTTAACTGCTCAAAGCCTTTTGGTAGCTCGACAGCCGTTACTGGGTACATCCAGTTACCTGTCGGCATCGCCGATTGGAAGTCATCACTTAGGATAAACGCCATAAACTCATCAGCAAGCTTTTCGTTGTTGCTGCCTTTAACCTTAGCGGCCACTTCAACTTGAGTGTAATGCCCTTCTTCGAAGCTCGCTGCTGCGTACTTAGAATCGTTCTCTGCAATGATATGATAAGCCGGAGACGTAGTGTAAGACAGAACTAAGTCAGACTCACCCTCTAGGAACATAGAGTAAGCTTCAGACCAACCTTTGGTTACCGTCACTGTTTTCTGAGCAAGCTTCTTCCAAGCTGCCGTTACTTCATCACCGTAAACCGATTTCATCCATAGCATCATGCCTTGGCCAGGCGTTGAAGTACGTGGATCTTGGTAAATAACCTTGAGATCATCACGCTGCTCAACCAGTTCTTTCAAGCTCTTAGGCGGGTTTGCTAGTTTCTCTGTGTTATAGACAAAGGCAAAGTAACCAAAGTCATAAGGTACAAAGGTGTTGTCATCCCAGCCATTAGGCAGTGTTACTGATGACGTATCAACCTTGTGCTCAGCCAGTAAACCCGTCGCTTTCGCTTCAGCCATTAGGTTGTTATCTAGACCTAATACGATGTCAGCTTTGCTGTTGCCGCCTTCAAGGCGTAAGCGGTTAAGGATAGAAACGCCATCTTCAAGCGCGACAAAGTTCACATCACAACCACACTTCTCTTCAAATGCTTTTTCAACGGCAGGACGAGGGCCCCAATCCGCAGCAAAAGAGTCATAGGTGTATACAGTCAAAGTGTTGTCTGCAGCGAAGGCAGAAAAAGAGATCGCTGTAGTAACAGCAAGGGTAGTTAACGTGAATTTCACTGGACGCTCTCCATGGTCTGAGCGGCACAGGTTTGAGGGAGGAGAACGGTAGAGGTTGTTCCTAACTCAATTCCTACGCCAGCATTATCTGGTTCAGGTTTACGGGTCCCAAGCGTGTGCTTGATCTCAGCTCGCATTCATTATTTGAATGGTTCGCTCCCCGATGAGTGTTCAGAATTGTAATTCGAATTTTAACAATAAGCCATCAAGTTTGGATCAATTACGTTGATCGTATCCCCAACGTGGTACTAAACCTTGCTCAATACCAAGGTGATCCAAAATGCGCGCCACCATAAAATCAACCAGATCTTCAATCGACTTAGGTTGGTGATAAAAACCTGGAGCGGCAGGCATGATTGTCACGCCCATGGTTGAGAGTTTGTGCATGTTCTCTAGGTGCAACGTAGAAAATGGAGTCTCACGAACTACCAAC
The DNA here is from genome assembly GCF_027587105.1 of Vibrio sp. RW. NCBI lineage: Bacteria > Pseudomonadati > Pseudomonadota > Gammaproteobacteria > Vibrionales > Vibrionaceae > Vibrio > Vibrio sp. RW. Next base: position 202,301 of record NZ_JAPPTM010000004.1, on the reverse strand, counting down.
AACAGTTGGCCTCGCTCTTTCATGACGACATCTGCTGCTCGTTCAATCAGGTTATCCGATAAACCATGAGCAATTGACGCCAAACTTCCCGCAGAGCATGGACATACCACCATTTGCTTCGGCGCAGCAGAACCAGATGCAACCGGGGAGAACCAATCATCTTTGCCACACACCATCAACTTTTCTGAGTCGCAGCCTAGATGCTTAACCAAGGCTTGTTTCGCCGCTTCCGGCCCAGCAGGTAACTTAAGTTCATGCTCGGTCGCTAAGACTACTCGCGCTGCAGACGATATCATCAAATAAACCTGATAATCGGCCGCCAAAAGGCATTCAAGTAAACGCAGTCCATAAGGCGCACCAGATGCGCCAGTGAAAGCAAGAGTTATCGCTTTATTGTGTTTTGTCATGTTCTCAATTACTTCAAATTATCAAGTCGTAAATCAGTTAAGCTTTGAGTGCCAATCCATCCAACAGCTTTTGATGAATACCACCAAAGCCACCGTTACTCATTACCAAGATTTGGTCACCCACTTGTGCCTCTGAGACAATTCTAGCAACGAATGCATCCATGTCATCACTTACATGGGCGGGTTGATGGCACGTATCGGCAACATCTTGTACAGACCAATCAATGTTATCCGGTTGGAATAAGTAGGTAGAATCCGCCTGTTTGAGCGAATCAGCCAAGGTTTCTTTGTGCACACCACGCTTCATGGTGGCAGAGCGAGGCTCTAGAACGGCAATGATTTTTTTCGTGTCGACCTTATTACGTAAACCACCAAGCGTAAGTTCAATCGCCGTTGGATGATGAGCAAAATCATCATAAATAGAGACACCAGCAACCTCACCTTTAAACTCCAAACGACGCTTGGTATTGATGAAGCTCGCCAGCGATTCACACGCTAAATCAGGCGTCACACCCACATGTCTGGCTGCCGCAATCGCCATCAAAGCATTACTAACGTTATGATCACCAACCAAATCCCAGTCGACGGTTCCAACACATTCGCCTTGGAAGTACACCTCAAATTTAGAGCCATCTTTAACCCGCTTCTTGGTATCCCAATCACCGAATCCACCACTCGATTCCGTCTCACTCCAGCAGCCTCGAGATAAAACATCTTGGATAGCCGTGTCTTGCTTCGGTGAAAAAATGCGGCCGTTGCTTGGCACAGTACGCACTAAATGATGGAACTGACGCTTGATCGCTTCAAGATCATCGAAGATATCGGCATGATCGAACTCTAGGTTATTCATGACTAAAGTTCTTGGGTGATAATGAACGAACTTAGATCGCTTATCGAAAAAAGCACTGTCATATTCGTCGGCTTCCACCACGAAGAACATGCTTTCACCAAGACGAGCAGAGATACCAAAGTTACCCAACACACCGCCAACTAAAAAGCCCGGCGCATAACCACAGTCTTCCAAGATCCAAGCCAGCATGCTGGATGTTGTGGTCTTGCCATGCGTGCCGGATACCGCCAGAACCCAACGGTCATGGAGCAAGAACTCTTGCAACCACTGCGGGCCAGATGTGTATCTAAGGTTATTATCCAATACATACTCAACACACGGATTACCACGGCTCATCGCATTACCGATGACCACAAGGTCTGGCCTTGGCTCTAATTGGCTAGGGTCGAACCCTTCAATAATTTCAATCCCTTGAGACTCCAACAAGGTGCTCATTGGAGGATAAACATTCGCGTCACTACCGGTAACCTTGTGACCTAATTGACGAGCCAATACCGCAGCACCACCCATGAAGGTGCCACAAACTCCTAAGATATGAATATGCATAAATTGCTTCCAAACGCTTGGCTAAATGAACCATGTCTAAATCAAACTACTGCACTCATTATCATGAAATGGCAATTAAAAGCGAGTAGCAATGCAAAACAAATTAAGTCGACATAGTAAGTGAGATCTGTGTCGCTTAGTTCATTACCATTAAAAAGATCTAAGCCGTAGAATTTAGGTAAGTGTCTAGATGAATAAAGCCCACACAAGAGGCAAGTTCTACAGTGCTCAAATCCCCCCTAATATTCAGAGAAGTTTAAGGAAATAACATGTCTGAGATGCGCACCCTTGGTGAGTTCATTGTTGAAAAACAAAGTGACTTCCCCCATGCAAGTGGTGATCTATCATCCCTTTTGTCATCAATTCGCCTTGCTGCAAAAATTGTTAACCGAGAAATCAACAAAGCAGGTCTTGTCGACATTACTGGCGCTGTTGGTACAGACAACGTTCAAGGTGAAGAGCAACAGAAGCTAGACCTTTACGCGAACGATAAATTTAAAGCAGCTCTTGAAGCTCGTGACCAAGTTTGTGGTGTAGCAAGTGAAGAAGAAGACGAAGCTGTCGCCTTCAATAAAGAGCTCAACAAAAACGCAAAATACGTTGTTTTGATGGATCCACTTGATGGTTCTTCAAACATCGATGTGAATGTATCGGTTGGTACAATTTTCTCTATCTACCGTCGAGTATCACCGATTGGTACCCCACCAACACAGGAAGATTTTCTACAACCTGGCCACAAACAAGTAGCCGCTGGTTACGTGATTTACGGCTCTTCAACCATGTTGGTGTATACAACAGGGGCAGGTGTAAATGGTTTTACCTATGACCCATCACTGGGTACATTCTGTCTATCTCATGAAAATATGATGATTCCAGACGAAGGTAAGATCTACTCTATCAACGAAGGGAACTACATCCGCTTCCCAACAGGTGTGAAAAAATACATCAAATACTGTCAAGAAAGTGAGCCTAGTGATAACCGTCCATACACGTCACGTTACATCGGCTCTTTGGTTTCTGATTTCCACCGTAACCTACTTAAAGGCGGTATCTACTTATACCCAAGCACAGAAAGCCACCCTCAAGGTAAGCTACGCCTGCTTTATGAGTGCAACCCTATTGCCTTCATTATGGAGCAAGCTGGCGGTATCGCTTCTGATGGTGCACAGCGCATCATGGACATCAAGCCAACAGAATTACACCAACGTGTACCATTCTTTGTCGGTTCAAAGAACATGGTGAGAAAAGTAGAAGAGTTTCTTGAGCTTAACCGAGACTAAACCTCTCATTAACTTCTCAAAATAACGTCATTAAAAAGCCAGCATTCACATGCTGGCTTTTTGTAGGATATTGAGAATATAGAGCGACTACCGGTTGTTCTACTTACACCAGTCACCCGAAAGTATTTCTTGATTAGCGGTTAGCTCAAGTTGATACAAATATACCCACGCTAATCCAAATGTGGTCTCTATTTGCTCGCGACGATACTCAACCGGGACATCCTCTAGCCGGTCAAGCGAGGCTAGAACTTCATCGTTAATGACATAGACCTCGCCAACAACACTTTTACTTCCACAAGTTAGAGCTGGATACGCCTCTAAATCGAACAGAGCAAATTCCTTAGGAGTATCAAAGCGCCCCAACAACTCGCAATCCTGCACATAGTGGTGATTGGACTGGCCTTGTCTCAAGGTGCCATATACAAAACAAGATGTCGCATATACACTCCATAACCTATTCACATTTGCACTTCGACGAACTCACAAAGTCGCTACTCGAATTCAAACTGATATAACAGGTCAACGGCACTGTCTAGGCCAGATACCGCTTCAACATAAAGGTCCTGCATTAATCGGTAACGAACGGTAAACTCACCTAAAGAGTTAAAAATACCGACACCATACTTCACCTGCAAGCCAGGCAGAATGTAGCCACTGACTGTCACTTGAGAGTCATCACCTGAACCGGCAGTATCCAGTTGTAAATCTTGTACACCAAATGCCTCAGCGATTTCGCCAACAACCTTACCGCTTTTCGCCAGACTCAAGCCAATTAAGGTTGTCGTCATCGAGCCATTCGACTCCCCATCGATATCTTGACCACGCAAAATATAAGACAGCGCGTTGGCTTGCGGCATGGCAGGATCAGAATAAATCTCGATGGCTGGCTCTGCCGCAGGGCCTGTCACTCGAATCCCAGCGATCACGTCATCCTGAGTATTATCCGGATTACGTATTGCATTTATCGCTACATATGGCTGATCTGGCGGTCCATTCATCAAAATTTTACCCTCTTTGATCAACAGGTCTTGTCCGAATGATCGGTAAGTACCACCCACAATGTTTACTTCACCTGTGATAAACGGCCCTTGGTCTTTTTGAGCGACATTAAGCTTACCGACTAAACCGCCTTCTAGGCCGAACGCAGAAAGTTTAAAGTCATCACCGATAGAGATATTAATATTGGTCATCACATCAAATGGGATCGTGTCTTCGCTTTCCGGCTCAAGGTCTTTATTCAAGATAACTTGATCAGAAGAGACACCAACGGCTGACGGTGGTAAGTCTTCGACAACAATGCGTCCCCATGGTAATGCAATATCACCAGTGATTTTTGCCAATTCTGGGGTGACATCAATGGTCATATCAGGGACGACTTTCACCTTAACCATCGGTGGGATATCAACCATCAACTCATCAGCGAAAACTCTAACGTTAGAGTGCCATGCTTTAAGATCTTGCCAATCCCCATTCCCCTCTATATCAAGGTGACCATCAGGCGTTTCAACATTCGCATCCAGTTTTGCACTATAGCCATCAAAGTCGAGGTCGATACGGCCACCTTGAACATCAATAGGCGTTACATCACCTTTAACTTGAATGCCATCAACAGAGAACTGACCAAAAACTTGAGGATGCATCAAAGCACCTTTTACTTTTAAATCACTCTCAAGGTCGGCCTTCAATAAGCTGTATTCACCGAGAATCGGCTGTAAGAAATCCAGGTGGAAGGTCGTCAACTTAATGGCCGCATCAACCATTTTATCTTCTGCGAGAATGTCCGGTAATGACACCGTGCCAGACAGGTCACCATTGTCGGAAACATCCAACTTAAAATCGGCATCCAGTTTGTTGTCTTTCAGTTGGGCATTCAATGCAATGCTTTCCCAACCCAGTGTGATTGGCTCACCCACTTGTTGAACAACCTGACCTTTCGGCATATCAACGCTTACCGTAACCTCAGGCTCACCTTGCTCCGACCATTTAGCATGAGCGGTCGCATTCACTAAGCCCTGTAGTTGCGTCTCTTTAGGCACAAAAGCTTTAATCTGTTCGAAGTTGAATTGGTTGATCGCCAATTTCGCCTCACCCGATTTTCCGACACGAGCGTCTTCATCCAAACACACGCTCGAACCCGATTGTTTCCAACAGTGCGCTTGAACATCGGCAAACTGCTTATCGACATCCGCCTTTATTGCGACAAGTTGATCTAACACCCAAGGGCCTTGCTGAGTGGTAATTTTGACTCTGTCTAACGAGCCATCCCAAATAAGAGAAGGCTTTTGAATCAATTCACCAGAAATCGCTATGCTTGTCGACACGATGTCAGATATCACATCAAGTGTTACCGTATGCTTCTTCTCACCGCCACTCACCGTTAAGTCGATACTTTCAACGCTTTGCTCTTGATAGGTTAAGTTCTTGGCTTTTAATACCAGATCAGCTTGAGCTTCAGGTAATGGTAGTGGAACCACAGAGCCATTGAGCGACAACGACTCAAGTGTTGCCTCGCTATTCCAATCAACCTTATCGACATTTAAAGCAAGATCGACCTTCGGCTCTTTCGTTGGGCCGCTCAGTTGAATGTTACCGATCACTCGACCTTTCAACTCGGGGATACTTTTTAGAAGTTCAGGGACATAAATTTCAACGCCCATGTCCCATTGCTGATCAAGCTGACCCAAAGCCTTGATTGAGTTAACACCGTGAGCCAAACTCAAACCACTGGTCTTCAGTTTAGGTTCACCGCTCGCACTGCGATCCGACGCCGACAACTGGCCTTCGATATCCAGAGGATATTCTCGCAAGATCCCTTCAATATCCAACTTAGGCAGCTCAATCGCCCAACCTCCCGCTTCGGTCAACTCACCCGAGGTGACGATGCTTCCGCTAATGTTACCTTCGGCTTCTGGCCACTGGAGGCCTGGTTGAATATCTTTGAGCGTCACATCAGCTTGCCAGTTAACGAGACTCTTCCAATTCGCTTTAACAACACCGTTAAGTTCACCGCCTAGCGTGTTCAGCTTAAGACGCTCGATCTCAATCTGTTCCGTCGTACCTTTACCCTGTAGATCGATGGCTAACTTAGGAATCTCCTTACCATCGGCTTCACCTTTAAGTAGAACATTGAAACCATCTAGTGAACCATCGGCTTTGAATTGCTCAATTGTCGCTTGGTAATCGCTTTTTCCGGTAAGGGGCCACTGCGCTTGCCCGCCCTCTAAAAGAAGGTCAAATGGCAGAGTCGGCTCTAAGGGTTGAATATCCCCAGACAACTTTGCCTCAATCAATTCAGAAAACTGAGAATCTAGGTTTAGCTTGGCGACGCTCCCTTGTGCTTTCAGTGATAATTTCTGGCCTGCTAGGTCGGTTTCTTTAACCAACGCCTCCAAAGAAAGATCTAACGGGTAACCTTCTTTCAGCTCAACCTTTGCTGCAAGATTAGCGCTTGCTTGTGGCATATCGAGTTCTAAAGTTGAAACATCGACCGTATGTTTGCCTGCCTTAGCTTCGAGACCAAGGTGGTTGACGATAATTGGCGTTTCTTGATCTAAAGTGAAACGGTTTAGGTCAAAACGCTCCAGTACAACCTGTAAAGGAATCCAGACTTCAGGCAGCTCGATCGCTGTTTTAGCGGTTGATTCTGGCTCGACCGCTTCTGCTTGCGTTTCTTCTGTCGACTCAGCAAGTTTAACTTTCAGATCATTGAATAAAGTTGGCGATACCGTCAGCTTTTCACCCTGCATGCTCAGAGCTGTAGAGAACAAGCCCCATTCGATTTCATGACCTAAGATATTCAGTTTAATATCAGACAAAGCGACGCGATTGATCACTATAGGTAAAGGTGTTTTCACCGATGTCACTGGCGGAGCCGGTTCTGTTTCTTCTGTAGAGGCAGGAGGCAATTCAGTCAATGCGAAGTCTAAACCTTGAATCGTTAAACGGTCGACACACAACTTAGGGTCGAGTAAACAGCGAGGATTAATAGCCAGTACCAATTTTTTAACTTTGGTATCAATATGAAGGCTATCATCTTTAAACTTCACATTATTAAGCGTAAAGCTTGGGAACAGTGCCCCTTTGGTGCTTTCCACTTCAAGTTGTGGCAATGCTTTTTCAGCGCCCCATAGCACTGTGTTCAACCCTGGGTTAGTGAACAACACGAAACCGAGCAAGGCTATCAACAACAGCAAAATAGACGTCAATGAAATCGACGTCCACTTAATGCATTTGCCCATCACTTTGATCATAATTCTGGCCCTAAACTAAAGTGCAGTTGGAACTCATCGCCTTTCTTCGCATCTAGACCCCAAGCAAAATCTAAACTCACAGGACCAACAGGCGACGCCCAGCGAACACCCACACCAGTACCATGTTTCCATTCAGGTTTATCATTGAATGCATCACCAATATCGTAGAAGGCGGCTCCCCACCAGTTTCCAACCAATCTGTATTGGTATTCAAATGAGCTGGTGGCAATGTATTTTGCCCCCGTTAGTGCGCCACTTTCATCACGAGGAGAGATAGATTCATAGCCATAACCACGAATACTATTGTCACCACCGGCAAAGAACCTTAGTGAGGGAGACAACTTATCAAATTCATCGGCAAAGTTACCGCCGAATTGAAGTTGAGTTAAGCCTCGGTGATTGTCACCAATGCTGCGAATCCATGCCGTTTGTCCCTGAAAACGCACCACTCGAGTTTCAGACAACAAGGTGTCATCTGCAGCTTCCACCATGATGGTTTGTTTATCGCCCCACATTGGCATCGAGCCACCACGAGTTCGAGTTCTTGAGAAAGAGATCCCCGGCAACACGAATTGCGCTAAGTCATCTTGCAGACCTTGCTCATAGTTTTCGAGCAAATATCGAATAAAGACAGTGCGCTGCCAGCCATTATCAAGACGCCAATATCTTTCTAACGCTAAGTTTGACTCCAAACTCTTAGTATCACGGTTATCTAAATTCTTCATTCCGTACTTAACTTGATAATAATCATTAAGAACATCATCTAGCGGGATTTTATAAGTCGCGGTTATAGTCTGCTCAGGCTTAGAAATTGACAGACTACTATTGAAACTGTGACCACTGGCGTTAACCCACGGTTTCTTCCATTTGAGAGTGCCTTTTACACCAAGGTCGGTTGATACACCGATACCCGTTTCGATTTGGTTACGCGATTGTGGAGCAAGGCTCACCTTCATCGGAATTTCACGGCCTTCGCCCAATTGACTTAAATCCGGTTCAACAAACACAGAAGAGAACCAATCCGTATTGGACAGGTTTTGGTTATACTCGCCGACTTTGGTAATCGAGTAAGCATCTCCATCTTTAAAAGGCTTAAGAGATTGAACTTTGTCTTCCTCGATCTGGCTACCAGTCACCTTCGTTTCACCAAAGTGGTAGCGAATACCACTGTTGTAATGCAATCGAACATATGCACGATTAAGTTCCGGGGCGACTTCGAGTTTACTCACTTCATAAGTTCCATCAAAGTAGCCTTTCGCCAAGCCAAGGTTACGCACTGAAGACTTTAACGAATCGTAATTACCATGATTGAGAACCGATCCTTTAGACAAGTTACTTTTTGCCACTAAAGCCAAAAAGTCGGGATCATCTTTTGCTTCTCCGCTGAGCACGATATCAGAGGTATAAATTAGAACAGGCTCGCCCGGTTCAACAGACACAATAAGCTCAGAATCATCTTCAGAGCGAGAGAATGTAATACTAGGTTGGTAATAGCCCAAAGCATTAAGCGCTTCTTGAATCATGGATTCCAAGCGTGATTGGAACCTAAGCGAAACTGAATACTCATCTTCGGGAATGGCACTTAAATAAGCATCCACATTGTCTTCAAGCGCACCTTTAACCCCTTCAATTCTAAGGGATACATCAGCGTAAGCGAGTGTCGAGGACAGCAGAGTGCCAATCAGAACTGGTAAAGTTTTTCTTATCATGTTTAATTGGTTGAAGAAGTTATCAGTACGTAAATGAGTGAAAATAAATCATACCGTTAAAAGGGCACTGAGTCTGTAATAAATCCAGTAATAACACGGTCTAATTTGAAGACTTAATCAATATTAACCAACCGTTAATATCAGCCTACCGTTCATAAAAACCAACGCGGTAAACGTATGCAAGAAGGAACATAACATGCTAAACAAACAACCTCTGGTGTCCGCAGCAACCGCATTACCGGGAAATGCTGACCCAATCCGAATCACTGAGCGCCATTTCGTCAATCAGACCGACTTGCTAGATACCCCTACAGGTGCTCAACAAGAAGTCCTGCTTGGCATGGGATGCTTCTGGGGAGCTGAGCGTTTGTTTTGGCAATTGCAAGGGGTTGTCTCTACCTCTGTGGGTTACGCAGGTGGATACACAGTCAACCCAACCTATGAACAAGTATGCTCAGGGCAAACTGGCCATACCGAAGTGGTTCGTGTGATTTTTGACAGCAAACAAACCTCTTTAGCTCAAATACTAAAAACCTTTTGGGAGCATCATGATCCAACTCAAGGCATGCGCCAAGGCAACGACTTGGGGACTCAATACCGCTCCGCAATCTACACTTTCAGTGAAGAGCAACAGGCTATCGCTGAGCACTCTAAGCAAGAATATCAAAGAGCAATGACTGAATCTTTAGGCAACGAGATCACAACGGAAGTTCTACCGGCAGGGAAATATTTTTTTGCAGAAACCTACCACCAGCAATACCTAGCCAAAAACCCTAATGGCTATTGTGGGTTGGGCGGAACAGGGGTTTGCTTTCCTCCACAATAACTTTCAGTTCGGGTAATAAACGAAAACGATACTCATTAAAAAAGGGCTTCCATTCGGAAACCCTTTTTTGCTGTTGGTCTATTTAAAGCTTGATCAATAAAGGTCGGTTATACCGGCAGAGCAGCAATCGTGCCGTTAACTTCTTTAAAAATGGTGAGCTTTTGCTTGTCTGACACTTCAGGAAGAAGCACCTTGCCTTGGTCGAAGCGAAACTCTCCGATACCTTCGATGGCAAACTGGCCTTTGAACAGGACTTTAACGAAACGCGCCACCTGATGTGGGCGATAAGTCGAAAATTCTCTTAACATAATACAACCTCAATTCCATTTGAGTACTACAGTCAGGCACCTGAACATATCCTAGTTCAAAGCACATTTAATCGCTAAATCCGTTAGCAAACAGCAAGATAATCTGTTATTTAACTTGCTATCAATGCATTATACCTTTTGGCAACAAGTGTGCAACTTATTTCAACATCGTACGATAAAAAGTTAAAGAGGCATTTTTCAAATTTCATATTATACTTCCAATGCAAACCAATAAGCGGAACAAAAATATAATGAAAAACAAAATTCTACTGGCTTTTTTAGCCGCAGCCTCTCCACTCTTCGCCAATGCTCACAATCTATCTGTCGGTGAAACTCTACCTGCTGTCGATGTTAGCAACTATGGTGAAATTGTTATAAACGACGGCAATACCGCCTATCAAGCTTGGGCAACCAGCAATCTCCTAGGTAAAGTTCGCGTCGTTCAAGCTATTGCTGGCCGCAGCAGCTCTAAAGAGCTCAACGCCCCATTAATGGCAGCGATTACCGCATCGAAGTTCTCAGAAGACAGCTACCAAACCACGACCATAATCAATCAAGGTGATGCGATTTGGGGGACTGGGTCTTTTGTTAAATCGTCTGCCGAAAGCAGCAAAGAAGAGTTTCCATGGTCTTCTATGGTGTTAGATGAAGACGGCGCAGTCGCGTCTTCATGGGCTCTGCAAGAAGAGAGCTCTGCGATTATCGTTCAAGACAAACAAGGTAAAATATTGTTTGTTAAAGAAGGGGCGCTTAACGAATCAGAGGTCACACAAGTTATTGGACTGATTAAAGCGAACCTTTAATCAGATATTCGCGTCTTTTTCGAGACCTTGTCAAAGGATATTGTTATATTATAACAGTATCCTTTTTTAATGCTGTGGTTAATAATCCTGATGTGGCATAACACACCTAACAATGTGAAACGCAAAACAGGCTTCTTGCTTGGGCTAATGCTCATATTAAGCGTGCTAACAGCAACACATATTGTGGATATTGCCCCTAAGCATCACACTTCACATCACTGTGAGCTGTTTTCGATAAACCAATTCATTACGGCACACTCACTGCCACTGATTCCAGAAGTTCATTCTGAATTTACGGTCGCTATAACAGAACCAATACGCTCGTTGAAGCGTCTATACTTCTCTTACTTGGCACGTTCTCCTCCTGTAAAGATTCTTAATTACCACTATTTTTTAAATTAATCTTTATTCAGGAAAAAAACATGAAACCTTCTATTTTAGCCGTTGTTATCGGCATGACTGTCTCGACTAATGCTCTAGCAAACGAAGAATTCCGTTCTCATGGTGCGCACGTACATGGCCAAGTTGAAGTAAACATCGCTCAAGATGGACAAGAACTGCTTGTTGAAGTAACAGCACCAGGTGCGGATGTGGTTGGCTTTGAACATGCTCCAGAAACTACTGAGCAAAAGAAAGTGCTTGAGCAAGCTATCGCACAACTGAACAAGCCAGACGAGCTATTTAGCTTTAACAATGCGAGCTGTACGCTGAAATTTAAATCGGTGACTAACTCGCTAGAAGGCGATCATGATGAGCATGAAGGCCATGACCATGCTGAACACGATCATGATGACCACAAAGACCATGACCATGCTGAACACGATCATGATGATCACAAAGGCCATGATCATGCTGAACACGACCATGATGACCACAAAGGCCATGACCATTCAGAAGGTAGCCACGGTGAATTCACGGTTGAGTATCACTACCAATGTTCAGATGTTGCTAAGCTAGACACCGTTAGCACTCAGTGGTTCTCTAAGTTCAGCAACACAGAAAAAATGACAGTGAACCTGCTAACAGACACAGCTCAAATTCAAGAAGTACTTAACGCAGATCGTATTAGTTTTCGATTTTAATTGGTATTAAATTGAATTAAACGTGGATAACCAGCCAAGTGAGCATTCACTTACTTGGCTGTGCAAATCGGTGTGCGCTGGAAATTTATCATGCGAATAACAGTCCAGTAGATACACCGCTTTAATTAATTGGAGCTAATATGCCTTCTGACAGTTCATCACTTGTGGTCAAACTCGAAAATATCAGCTTTCGTTGGAAGCCTGAATTATCCCCAACGCTAGAGATCCCCTCACTGCATATCCAAGCCCAAGAGCACCTTTTCATCAAAGGGCCTAGTGGCTGTGGGAAGTCAACATTATTAGGGTTATTGACCGGAATAAACCAAGCAGAGCAAGGTGAAGTATCTATCCTTGGCCAAGATCTTACTCAATTGACACCTCGCCAAAGAGACAAATTCAGAGCCGACCATATTGGTTATATATTCCAACAATTTAACCTGCTCCCTTACCTGTCAGTGATCGACAACGTGACGCTTCCTTGCCAGTTCTCAAAGATTCGCAAGCAGCAAGTTGCTGAAAGTCAAAGCAGCCTGCAAGCCACCGCTCAAGAATTACTATTACGATTAAAGCTACCTCAAGCTCTAATGGACAAGCCCGTTACTGAGTTGAGTATTGGTCAACAGCAACGTGTCGCGGCAGCTCGTGCCTTAATCGGACAACCAAAGCTCATCATTGCCGATGAACCGACATCCGCTCTGGATCACGACAACCGAGAAGCTTTTATCGAACTGTTACTAGAGCAAGCCGATCAGGCAGGTTCTACTCTGATCTTTGTGAGTCATGATCCAACACTAGAAAAACTGTTCACTCGAACCATAGATTTAAAAACCATTAACCAAGCTAAGGTTGTCGTATGAAAGTCATTACTCACTTAGCCTTAAAAAGCGTACTCAATCGTAAAGCCACCGCTATTCTAACCATTCTCACCGTGGCCGTGTCCGTCATTCTCTTGCTCGGTGTAGAGCGCGTGAGAACCGAAGCCAAGAGCAGCTTTGCTAATACTATTTCAGGTACAGACCTTATCGTCGGTGGCTGCTCTGGTCAGGTAAACCTTCTGCTTTATTCTGTATTTAGAATCGGCAATGCGACCAACAATATCGATTGGAAAAGCTACCAAGAATTTAGCCAACACAACGCTGTAAAGTGGGCGATACCCATCTCATTGGGAGATTCGCATAAAGGCTTCCGCGTGATGGGTACTAACCATAGCTACTTTGAAAACTATCGCTATGGAAGTAAGCAACCACTCACTTTCCAGCAAGGAAAAGAGTTCAATCAGCTATTTGATGTGGTAATTGGTGCTGATGTCGCGAAGAAGTTAGATTACAAGATTGGTGGTCACATCATTCTGGCGCACGGTATTAGTGATGTGGCCTTCAGCCGACACGATAACCTGCCGTTCACGATTGTCGGAATACTCGCACCAACCGGAACACCGGTAGATAAAACGGTGCATGTGTCGTTAGAGGCAATTGAAGCGATTCACGTTGGCTGGGAGTCGGGGGCTAACCTCGGTCACACACCAGATGCTGAAACGTTAAAGACTTATGATTTCCAACCTAAACAGATTACTGCGATGATGGTTGGGCTTAAATCTAAGATCCAAACCTTTGCACTGCAACGAGAAATCAATAACTACCGCCAAGAGCCTTTAAGCGCAATTATGCCAGGCATTGCGCTTCATGAATTATGGGGAATGATGGCAGTAGCAGAGCAAGCACTACTTATTGTGTCAGGGTTTGTTGTTGTCGCAGGCTTACTAGGCATGCTGAGTAGTCTACTCACTAGCTTGCAAGAAAGACGCAGAGAGATGGCTATTCTTCGTGCAATGGGAGCAAGGCCTCGCCACGTCTTCGGTTTACTGATCAGTGAAGCCAGTGCCCTGACCTTTCTAGGAATCACACTAGGCGTCTCACTCTTATTTGCCCTGATCGCAGTAGTTGCTCCAATTGTACAACAAAGTTATGGTATCAACATATCGATATCCGCCATTACATCTCATGAATGGAAACTGCTCATGTTGGTACAAACCGCAGGAGTCATCATCGGCTTTATTCCCGCTTTCCGTGCATACCGTCAATCATTGGCAGATGGCATGACCATTCGAATCTAATTAGGAACCTATGATGCAACGCAAACTTCTACTGATACTTGGGCTACTTTTGTTCCCATTGATCAGCACAGCTCACGCTGAAACCGCACCGACTGACGAATCGGTATTAACTCTGGATTGGATTGATTTGATTCCGGAATCAGAACGTGCTCAGTTGGATTCGTTCGGCATGCCGACAGTTAACCACGACAGTATGGACAAACCTCAACAATCGACACTTGGCGCTGTTCGCCCTGAGCTGAATGGCAGCACAGTAAAGATTCCTGGCTTTGTGATTCCATTGGAAGGTGATGAAAACATGATCACTGAATTTCTGCTGGTACCGTACTTTGGCGCATGTATCCACGTGCCGCCACCGCCGCCAAACCAAATCATCTACGTGAAGTTCCCTAAAGGTGCACCAATACAGCAGCTATGGGATGTGATTTATTTAGTCGGTACGCTAAAAACCGAGTCAATAAGCCACGACTTAGCTCAAACAGGTTATCTTATTGAAGGCACAGCGATTGAAGAGTATGACGATATGTAACCATTAGAAGGGTGGCTCAAGGATGAGCTACCGTTACCGAACAAGTGATATCATTCAATAACAGTTTAATAACTAAAACTTTCGTCTAAGTTATACGATGTAATTAGACAAATAAGCTAGAACACCAACATAAGTAACAAGTAATATCCCTATACCAAGCTGTTTCTTCAGCTTATTATCATCCACTTGATTCATAACTCCCCCTTGATAATTACAACAAATTTAACATTTTATTATCATTATCAAAAGTGAAATTTTGTTGAAGTCTTCAACTCTGCACGCAAAATCTAGCCACTAATAAGATAAAGAGTTACATTTTAGGCAGTTAAATCGTCTCCTACGGTACTTTTATGTCTGAAACCAAACAGCCAGTAATTATTGAGCATGCAAGTGATGCACAGCATAAGCATGATAAAAAACCTCATATTGCCGACAGTGCAAGCAGAATGCGGCATATCGCACAAAGCTTCGGCTTAGATTCCTTAATCAGTCATAGTGTAAAACCAAGCGATAAAGCTGAGAGCACGCTTATCGAACGAGCCCTATTGCGTGAGAAAAAACGTAAGGAGCTGCGTCAAAAGAATCTAGAGCAGATTCTCAAATTGGCGCACTCTTCCTGTAAGGATGAAGCCGCGGGAGACCCGGATCAGGACTGGCTATACCGTTTTTTCGATATGGCGCAAGAGATCCACAATACATCGATGCAAAGACTCTGGGCTCAGGTATTAAAAAGAGAAGTTACCAATCCAGGCTCAACCTCTATGAAGGCGCTGAAAATATTGCAAGACATGACCCCAAAAGAAGCATTAACTCTGCAAAGAGCAGCTTCACTGGGCTGCAGTTTTGGCAGTGATAACAGCAGGAAACTATTACTTGGTTTTAAATCTCATGCTGGAATATTCAGCTTCGGTAAAAGAGACTCCACCAACACCATCAACCTAGGTGGACACAACCTGCCCTACTCTAGCCTGCTTCACTTAATTGAGATCGGTATCATTCTAGGTACTGAATTAGAGTCTGGTGAAATTGATTTCGATCCAGCGTTGCACCTCACTTACCAAGGTAAGAGCATGTCACTGGCACCTATATCAAAAGGGGTTAAGTTGATTTACTACCGATTTAGTCCAACAGGCAATGAGCTGTGTACCTTACTTGGCAACAAACCCAACATGCAGTACTACGACCAACTGATTACTCTGTTGAGCCAAAAATTCACGGTACAGACAGAAACGAAAAGCACCGTAAACTACACTGTTTAGCAATATGATTGAAGAGATAGGCTTGCAGTCTCGACACAACCAAGGCTACGTTACTGAAAGGGACATTCAATACATGGCTAAGTAAGCGTAGTCTCAGTCATACCACTCAACTCAATTGGCTAAAATGTTGCGCTTCTCTAAAGCGTCAATACACAGCTCGACTAGCTCATCGAGTGTTTTCTCTCCCGCGGGCAGATCTATCTCAGGGCTCTGCGGCGCCTCGTAAGCTGAGCTAATGCCCGTGAAATTCGGGATTTCTCCAGCGCGCGCTTTCTTATACAGGCCTTTGGGGTCACGCTGCTCACACACCTCAAGTGGTGTATTTACAAACACCTCTAGAAATTCACCCTCCGGCAATAAATCACGCACTAACTGTCTTTCCGCCTGATGTGGCGAAATAAACGCTGACAACACGATCAAACCCGCATCTGCCATCAATTTAGCGAGTTCACCAATACGACGGATATTCTCTCGACGGTCTTGCTCAGAGAAACCAAGGTCACTACATAGTCCATGACGAACATTATCGCCATCCAATAAATAAGTATGGTAACCAAGCTGTGCCAAACGGTTCTCTAGTGCCCCCGCGACTGTCGACTTTCCAGAACCAGACAACCCCGTGAACCAGAGCACGGCGGGCTTTTGTGATTTCAAATCAGCACGGAATGTTTTATCAATCGAGTGTTGGTGCCACACAACATTCTCATCTTTTGGCTTGAGTACTGCGGTCATAATGAGTCCTTGAAATAAAGAGCATTAAAATGGGAAAAAGTAAGGAATTAAGGTCAAGACCAACCCCGAATAGACAATCGAGATTGGAATGCCGATGCGCAGATAATCCGTGAGGTGGTAGTTACCTACGCTATAAACCAGCAAATTGGTTTGGTAACCGTATGGCGAAATAAAACTGGCACTCGCTCCAAACAAAACCGCCATAATGAACGGCATTGGGTCGACACCATAGCCAACAGCCATGCTGTAGCCAATAGGAAACGAGAGTGCTGCGGCCGCATTATTGGTCACCAGTTCAGTCAACACCAAGGTCATGAAATAGGTCGCGACTAATGCTCCGAATACACCCCAACCATTAAAGGCCTCCATAAACATCAGCCCCATACGCTCAGACAGACCCGATGAAATCATCAGTTGAGCAATCGACAGCGCTGAACCTACAATTACCACAATATCAACGGGAAAACGTCGGCGAAGTTCACCAAGCTGTACCACTCCAAAGGCCACCAGCAATAAAAGAAAGACAGCTAAACCTTTGATAATAGGTAATACGTCAGCAAGTGCTAGGCCAATTACACTGGCGAAGCCAAATAGAACTAACGTCGACTTATCAGCATCCAGCTTGGCACTCGAATCTAGGTCATTCATCAACACAAACTCTTTGTTGTGTTGCTGACGCTGCTCTTCAAAACGTTTACCGGGAACCAAAATCAAGGTATCACCAGCCGTTAAAGTGATGTTTCCAAGGCCACCTTCAAGGCGCTCATGGCCACGACGAATAGCCACGACAACCGCATCGAAACGGTCTCTAAACTGACTGGTTTTCAAGGTTTTATTGCAGAAGCTTGCCGAAGAGCTCACCACAACTTCAACAAAACTCTGGCCATTAAGGTGATGTTGACCAAACAGAGTTAAGCCTTGTATTTCTTGCAGTGTCGCTACGCTCTCGACGTCACCACAAAACAATAATCGGTCACGAGCTTGAAGAATAAAATTAGGGTCAATAGACGCGGTGGTTTTACCGTCTCGAATCACTTCCGCTAAGAAGAGTTTTCTCAGTGCCCTTAGGTTGTTCTCACTAACACTGCGGCCAACTAACGGTGAGCCCGGTTCAACTCTGGCTTCTAAGAAGTAAGGCAGATCATCTTGAGAGCCATCATCGTAGCTGGGTAGAAAGTAGCTGAGAGGAATAAGGATCAACACACCACCGACCAAGACTGCCAAGCCAATTAGAGTGGGTGTGAAAAAATTCAAGCTCGGTAATCCCGCATCTTCAACAAAGCTATTAATGATCAAGTTGGTTGAAGTGCCGATCAATGTCAACGTGCCACCTAATATAGCAGCGTATGACAACGGGATAAGCAATTGGGAAGGCGCATGTTGCTGATTACGTTTGATCGCACCGATCAGAGAAACAACGACTGCCGTGTTATTGGTAAAAGATGAAAGTAACGCGGTGGAAATACCCAACTTCGCTACTACTGTACCTAGCCGACCTTCAGATATATTGCGGCTAACCCAGCTGATTAAGCGAGTTTTCTCTAACGCACTCGATGCGAGGATCAGAAGAATTAAAGTCAGTAGTGAGGAGTTAGTGAAGTTATTAGCCAGGCTCGACAAGTCAATCATTCCTGCCATAAAAGCAATAAACGCCGCACCAGCAAAGATAAAGCTTGGCTTAATACGGGTTACGAGTAGGCAAGTAATGATGCCAAGCAAAATCGCTAATACAAATCCTTGTTGCCACATATACCCGTCCTTTATGGCGGAAACGATGGGTTTCCGCCTGATTCAATAAGCGATGACTTGGTCGTTATGACTTCAGTAGTTGGCTTAAATCTTTGGCATCCCAATGAGGGAAATGTTTGCGAACCAATGCGTTAAACTCAAGTTCAAATGCAGAGAAGTGACCAGCTTGCTGTTCAACTGAGCCCAAACGGTCTCGAATCAAACCAGCACCAACCGTCACGTTAGTCAGACGATCAATAACGATGAAGCCTCCGGTATCAGCACTTTCACGATATTTATCCAACGCAATAGTCTCGTTCAGTGACCACTCACACAAGCCAATACCATTCAGCGGTAACTCGTCAACTTCGTGAGTCGACAGGTTGTTGATGTCGTATTGGTGACGAACCGTTTCAACCTGACCAACAGTTTTCTTGCCTGCGATTTTAATGTCGTAAGCTTTACCCGGTTGCAGTGGTTGTTCTGTCATCCACACGATATCGGCTAATACGTGGTTAGTTGATTCAATTTGAGCGTTTTCCAACACAATCAAATCACCACGACTGATATCGATCTCATCTTCAAGTGTCAACGTTACTGCTAAGCCCGCTTGCGCAGATTCCAAGTCACCATCAAAGGTAACAATACGTGCAACCTTAGAGCTTTTACCTGACGGCAGAGCCTTGATTTCATCACCGACACTCACACGACCAGAGGCGACAGTGCCAGCAAAGCCACGGAAGTCTAAGTTAGGACGGTTCACATATTGCACAGGGAAACGGAACTCACCTGCAGAACGCTTTTTATCAATATCGACGTTCTCTAACACTTCTAATAAAGACGGACCTTCGAACCATGCGAGCTCTTTATTTGACGTTGCTACGTTAATGCCTTCAAGCGCCGAAACCGGCAAGATCTGAATATTGGTTTCGCCTTCTAGGTTTTCAGCAAACTCTAGATATTGATCGCGAATCTCTTCAAAACGATCTTGCGAATAATCCACCAGATCCATCTTGTTCACTGCAACGATGAAATGCTTCAAACCAAGCAGGTTAGAAATAAACGAGTGACGACGTGTTTGATCCAGCACGCCCTTACGAGCATCAATCAAGATCACTGCCAGATCACACGTTGAAGCGCCTGTTGCCATGTTGCGCGTATACTGCTCATGCCCTGGGGTATCAGCAATAATGAATTTACGTTTTTGCGTCGAAAAGTAGCGGTAAGCTACGTCGATCGTGATGCCTTGCTCACGTTCAGCCTGCAAGCCATCAACAAGCAGTGCCAAGTCAGGCTTCTCACCTGTGGTGCCCACTCGTTGGCTATCTGAGTGAACCGCGGCTAGCTGATCTTCATAAATCTGTTTTGTATCATGGAGTAAGCGACCGATTAAGGTACTTTTACCGTCATCTACTGAGCCACAAGTTAAAAATCTAAGCATAGATTTATGCTGATGCTGACTTAGATAACCTTCAATTCCTAGTTCAGCCAATTCGGCTTCTACTGCACTATTCATTTTTCTTTCCTTAGATTCTTAGAAATAACCTTGGCGCTTTTTCAGCTCCATAGAGCCCGACTGATCATGGTCAATCGCTCGACCTTGACGCTCACTGGAGGTTGCCACCAGCATTTCTTCAATAATGCCAGTGAGCGTATTCGCCTCAGATTCAACCGCTCCAGTTAGTGGGTAGCAGCCTAAAGTACGAAAACGAACGCTTTTCTCTTCGATCACTTCACCTTCTTGCAACTCCATACGCTCGTCATCGACCATGATCAGCATGCCATCACGTTCAACAACAGGGCGCTTATCCGATAGGTAAAGTGGAACAATATCGATGCTCTCTAGATAGATGTATTGCCAAATATCCAGTTCAGTCCAGTTTGATAACGGGAATACACGGATGCTTTCGCCCTTATTAACCTGACCGTTATAAGTGTGCCAAAGCTCTGGACGTTGGTTTTTTGGGTCCCACGTGTGGTTCTTATCGCGGAAAGAGTAAACACGCTCTTTTGCTCTAGATTTTTCTTCGTCACGACGCGCACCACCAAAAGCAGCATCGAACCCATACTTGTTTAACGCCTGCTTGAGGCCCTGAGTTTTCATGATGTCCGTATGTTTCGAAGAACCATGTACAAATGGGTTACAACCCATCTCGATACCTTCAGGGTTTTTATGTACCAATAAATCAAAGCCATACTTTTCTGCTGTACGGTCACGGAATTCGATCATCTCGCGGAATTTCCAATCCGTATCAACGTGTAATAATGGGAATGGAATCTTTCCTGGGTAAAACGCTTTGCGAGCTAAATGAAGCATCACAGAAGAATCTTTACCGATGGAGTACATCATCACTGGGTTATCAAACTCAGCCGCCACTTCACGGATAATATGAATACTTTCCGCTTCTAGCTGTTTTAGGTGGGTTAAACGTTCTTGGTCCATTACAGTGCTTCCTTTAAGGCTCGCATTACGAGCAATTCATTACTTGTTCTTGCCAAGTAAGGGATTTAACTCATCCACTTCAGTGAATAGGAGTATTGGCACTAGAAGAAAAAGAAGCTTCGTTTTGAGCTGTCCTTGCTATTCATCTGCCTGATACGTCCTTGACTTAGGCATTATGACGAGCCTCTCATATTACTGGAAATTCTAAAATTTCATTCTTTATTCGAAAAGCTGATAAGGGACTGCATTTATCGATAGATAGACCTATTAAATCGATATCAATTATTTGTCGATTTAACAGATTTGGGAGGCTCATTGCAGAGCAGCACAAAGTAATCGATCTAAGTCACGGATTAAAATTAGCTGTAATCATTGTTTCATTGCATTTTGTTACATTACGCAATGAATTTTCTACCATCCACTTTGGAGCCCACAATGAAAGTTGCAATAAAACCTTTGTCATTGGCTGTACTTGCAGGCCTTGGTCTGACTCTAGCAGGCTGCACAACCACACCTGATACCGATGAAGTGATTAAACTACGTGTCGTAGAAACAACGGACATCCATACTAACCTAATGGATTACGACTACTACAAAGACAAGCCATCAAAAAAAATCGGCTTAGCACGTACTGCAACCCTAGTAAAAAAAGCGCAAAGCGAAGTAATCAACAGCGTATTAGTTGATAACGGTGACTTGTTGCAAGGTAGCCCAATGGGTGACTACATGGCAGACAAAGGTATTGAAGCAGGTGAAGTTCACCCCGCATACAAAGCCATGAATCAACTAAGCTATGAGGCTGCAAACCTAGGTAACCACGAATTCAACTACGGTCTTGAGTTCCTAGAAGAATCGATCAACGACGCTGATTTCCCATACATCAGTGCTAACGTTTACGACGCAAAAACCAAAGAACACTACTTCACGCCATACATCATCAAGACACACACGTTTGAAGATACTGCAGGTGTAGAGCATGAAGTAAAAGTGGGTTACATCGGTTTTGTTCCACCACAAATCATGACGTGGGATAAGAAGAACCTAGAAGGCAAAGTGATCGCTCGCGATATCATTGAGACCGCTAACGAGTTAGTGCCTCAAATGAAAGCGGAAGGAGCAGAGGTTATCGTTGCTATCCCTCACTCAGGCGTATCAACTGACCCCTACAAAAATGGCGAAGAAAACTCAACGTTCTACCTATCTGAAGTAGACGGCATTGATGCTATCGCATTCGGCCACTCTCACGCGGTATTCCCAGGTAAAGGGTTCGACAACATCCAAGGCGTTGACAACGAAAACGGCACCATGAACGGTGTTGCGGCAGTCATGCCAGGTCGTTGGGGTAGCCACGTGGGTGTAATGGATCTAACTCTTGCACAAAAAGACGGTAAGTGGGAAGTCGTTAAAGGCCAATCAGAAGCGCGCCCTATCTACGACAAGATCGAGAAGAAATCTCTTGCTGCCGCTGATGAAGGCATCGTAACAGCACTAGAAAAAGACCATGCAGGTACTCGTGAGTTTGTTAACCAACCAATTGGTAAAGCAGACGATGTGATGTACAGCTTCCTGTCTCTAGTACAAGACGATCCAACCGTACAGATTGTTAACCTTGCACAGAAAGATTACGTTGAGCAATTCATCCAAGGTGACCCAGACCTAGATGGCACACCAGTACTTTCAGCAGCCGCACCATTCAAAGCAGGCGGTCGTAAGAATGACCCGGCTAACTTCACTGAAGTTGAGTCTGGTCAACTGACATTTCGTAACGCAGCTGACTTGTACCTTTACCCGAACACGCTAGTTGCGATGAAGGTAACCGGTCACGAAGTAAAAGAGTGGCTTGAGTGTTCTGCTGGCCAATTCAACCAGATCGACGTGAACTCAACAGCACCACAGCAGCTGATCGAGTGGGATAACTTCCGTACTTACAACTTCGATGTTATCGACGGTGTGGATTACCAAATCGACGTAACTCAGCCTGCGAAATACGATGCAAACTGTAAAGTGGTTAACCCTGACTCTCAGCGTATTGTTGGCCTAACTTACCAAGGTAAGCCAATCGACATGAAGCAAGACTTCTTGATCGCGACCAACAACTACCGAGCATACAGTGCTAAGTTCCCAGGTACAGGTGAAGACTTCATCGCATTTGATGCACCAGATGAGAACCGTACTGTACTTGCAAACTACATCTCTCGCGTAAGCAAAGAGCAAGGCCAAGTGAACCCAACAGCTGACAACAACTGGTCATTCGCACCAATCAAAACGGATAACACACTAGATATCCGCTTTGAAACATCGCCAAGTGAGAAAGCGGCACAATTCATCAAAAATAAGGGTCAATACCCAATGAAACGTGTTGCGACTGACGATGTTGGCTTCGGCGTTTATCAAATTGACCTAACTAAATAGATTACTCTAGTAATCAATAGTTAACCGTCTAAAAAGCTGAGTTTAACGACTCAGCCTTTTTGTTTTGTTATTTAAATTTTAACCCTAGAAACCCTACCTTTCTCCCCCTAAACACCTGTTAATTCATCATCTAAACAACCCAGCTCAAACCGCTAATTGAATCTAATCAACATAAAAAAGCAGCAATACGCTGTAAGTTTTTCTCAGCTCCTCCTGTCTATTTAATTTACTACACTCAATGAATAGCTAATAAGCCATTCATCTATAGGATAGATAAGGACATTTGATGAGTACCGTCGAGAGCATTCAAGCGTGGTTAAATTCAGGAGAGGAGTCGCTGCTATGGCTGATGCTTGGCATTATTGCGCTTTCTTACCTGCTTGAAGATCTGGCCATCGTTACGGCGGCAGGTTTAGCGACCCAAGGGCTCATCCCACCTCAATATGCGTTACTTGCGATTTTCATCGGCATTGCCACCGGGGATCTTGGCCTTTATTACTTAGGTAAATCAGGACGCTATTTCAGAGCTGTTCGTTACAAAGCCCTCACCAACCGATACTTTCGGGCACTTCGTACTAAATTACGTCAAAACGCATTCAGCAGTCTTTTTGTCATTCGCTTTATACCGGGGCTTCGCACCGTCGGGTTTACCTTAAGTGGCTTTTTCGCCATCCCACTACCTACTTTCTTGTTTGCTGTCATCTGCGCCACCGCAATCTGGACTGGCATTGTCTTCTCTGCCATCTACTATTTAGGGACATCAGCGTGGCTGCAAGCCTCTGAATATCAATGGATCGTTATCCCGTGTGCCATCGCTTTGCTGCTAGTCGGCAATCGATTAATGAATAAAACCTACTCTAGAGGATTATCATGAGTTCACCGCAAGATATTCGCATCATTCCCGCACATCAAATCAATGCAGGCATGCCTTTGCTTGAAAAAGACACCGTGCGCAGTGTCTCTCCTTACGAGTTTCTTCCAACGTGGTTCTTCTACACTCCAGTAGTGATTCAAAGCCTGATGCAAGGGTTACGGCACTTTGATTGGGCGCTGCCGCTGATCGCCAACCCGAGCATTAAACTCAGTGGCATGGTCGGCGAATCGAAACACGAGATACTGAGTCTTGCCGGATCGTCGAGTAAGCGTTGGATCTCTCCATTTATCACTCTAACCAAAACCGATCTGAGCAGTAAGAAACAAGCCGAGAATGCACACTGCGCATTGATACAATCGGATCTCGATTTCCCTATTGTGGCGAAACCGGATCTGGGTTGCCGAGGTGTCGGAGTAAAGCTGATCAACAACCAAGATCAACTTGAGCAATATATTAAATCTTTCCCAAATAATGCTCGCTTTCTATTGCAAGAAAAGGCGCCTTACCAAGCCGAGGCTGGCGTTTTCTATGTTCGTTATCCAAACAAAAAGCAAGGCGAGATCATCTCGATCACTCTCAAATATTCGCCAATGGTGATGGGTGATGGCAAGTCGACCCTCAAGCAGTTAATCGAGAACAGCCCACGTGCTGGGCAGCTCAGTCACCTGTATCTACCAAGACATCAAGATAAATTGGATCGAGTGCTCGCAGAGGGCGAGGAGTTCCAACTTGCGTTCGCAGGTAGCCATAGCCGTGGCTGCATCTTCCGAGACGGCAATCAATACATAACTCAAGCTTTAACCGAACGTTTAGATGAGATATTCGACGACTTCGACGGCTTCCATTTTGGTCGACTCGACGTCAAATTCAAAGACATGCACAGCCTAATGAGAGGTGAGGATTTCACCATCCTTGAGGTTAATGGTGCAAGCAGTGAAGCCGGGCACATCTGGGATCGCAACACACCACTACGAGAGATATTTTCCACACTACTTCTGCAATACCGCATTCTTTTTGATATTGGCGCTCAACAGAAACAAAGAGGCCATCAACCTCCTTCTTTTAAGAGCTTGCTTCACGCGTGGCAAGAAGAGCGACGCCTTGTTCAACAATATCCGACCACCGACTAACTTTGTACGAGGATCATGAATGAACCCGATAGCCCAACCAAGCGCCCTCACTTCTGTCTCTCCCAGTATCAAGGGAGCGATAGAGATATTGAATCAGGGTTTAGAGTTCTTGTTAGCAATATCTGACAGTGACTATCTGACACGAGCGAAGCCGCACGTCACAAGCTCTATTGGTGAGCATACTCGTCATACGCTCGATCTTTTTCATGCTCTGATTTTAAAAGAGAACGCGACCGTTGATTACAACACTCGTCGTCGTGGCCATCCAGTCGAATACAACCGCTCAATTGCAGTCAAAGAGATTCGCTATGTGATCAACTGGCTTGAGCGACTAGACCGCAACGATCTCGAAGCGCACATCATGATCCAAACCGAGGTTTCGATGGATACTCAGGTGTTTGCCAGTCTGCCTTCTACGCTGGAAAGAGAGATCACCTTTGCCGCGCTGCATGCCAATCATCATTACGCGATGATCAAGGTGATCACCAGCTTCCTAGACATGGAAACCTGCAACACTTTTGGTTATGCCCCAACCACCAGCAGCTATCTGAGGGAGCAATAATCATGTGTTCAGTATCTTGGCTACTTGAAGAAAATGGCTATCAGGTCTTTTTTAATCGCGATGAACAAAAGACGCGAGCACTGGCGATGCCGCCTAAACAATATCGAGTTAACGGTGTCGATATCATCATGCCACTCGACCCAACGGGCGGTGGTAGTTGGATAAGTATTAATGAGTTCGGGCTTTCGCTTTGTCTACTCAATAACTATCAAGGCATAGTCCCTGCTGGACCTTTAGTCAGCCGTGGTTTGTTACTTAAGAACCTATCATCGAGTCGTAACATCAGTAAGCTCTCTGAAGCATTTCATCAGCTCGACCTGCACTCTTTTGCCCCGTTTACCTTGTTGGCTTTTGCGCCGAACTTAACTCAACACCATGGTTTGGTGATTGCCTACATGTGGGATGGCATTCAACAAAAAATAGTCGAAACCGATTCTCCACTGTTCTCATCCGGTGTTGATTTAGAGCGAGTGCAAGCCTACCGACAAGCAAAGTACAACCAACTTATGGCAACAGGCAAGAATCAGCAGAACTTACTGCTGTTCCACTCTCACCATCACAACGAACAACCTCATTTAGCGACCTGTATGCATCGCGAAGACGCACATACCGTGAGCTTTACACACTTACGTAACCTGCATGGTCAAGCCTCTATGTTTTATGCATCCGGCTCGCCATG
Organism: Vibrio sp. RW; assembly: GCF_027587105.1. Taxonomy (NCBI): domain Bacteria; kingdom Pseudomonadati; phylum Pseudomonadota; class Gammaproteobacteria; order Vibrionales; family Vibrionaceae; genus Vibrio; species Vibrio sp. RW. The sequence goes on along the minus strand of NZ_JAPPTM010000004.1, from coordinate 175,779 downwards.
CGAACCCATTAAACCATGCCAGATAAATCAGCAGCGCTTTACCTTTGATTTATCACCCGCAATCAATCTATAGATGGAGTCCATCATGAGAAAACTAATCACCATGGTCATGCTACTTGTTAGCCCGTACGTATTTGCCGCCGATGAAATCTACACTGAGTTCTTTAGCAGCAAGGCGCTCGATGGCTACGATACCGTCGCGTATTTCACTTCCGGTAAGCCCGTTGAAGGCAGTAAAAAATTCAGCACTGAATACAAAGGCGCGGACTGGTATTTCTCTTCTGAAAAGAATCTGACTTTATTTGTTAATAATCCTGAAAAATATGCCCCTCAATATGGTGGCTATTGCGCATGGGCCGTTTCTGCCAAAAACGACTTCGCACCAGGCGATCCACAGTATTGGACCATAGTTGATGACAAACTTTATCTTAACTACGACCAAGAGATCCAAGAGGCTTGGGAGCAAGACCGTGCACAGCATATTCAACAAGCCGATAAAGTTTGGCCGCAGCTGATTAAGTAAGGGAATAACCATGACATTCACTCCTGCTAAACATCTCCCGGCAGCATTTATCGCTTTTGTGTTTATTCAGTCGCTGTTCTTTAAGTTCACCGGCTCATACGAGACTGAGCATATCTTTGGCACCTTGGCGACATGGTCTGGCCTGAGTTGGTTCGGTTCATTTGGCGGCTACTTGATTGGGTTCGCTGAATTGATTGCGGCCATTTTGCTGTTTACTCGTTGGCATGGCTTAGGTGCCATCATGAGCGTGGGAATTATGAGTGGCGCGATTTTCTTCCACCTGTTTACGCCGCTCGGTATTCAAATGCCTGAGTTCAATGCAGCAGGCGAGATTGTCGGTTACGACGGCGGGTTATTGTTTGGCATGGCATGCCTAGTTTGGTTATGCGGTGCGTTTTTAAGTGTGAAAGATTTCAAGAATCAAAACGGTTTTCTAAACAACTTTAGTCAATAAGGTAGCTTCACTATGATTGATAGTCCTTTTCGTTTACCACGTTACACGCCTTTTGGTTTAGGTGAGTCTGTTGTCGAGTGGGCAACTGGGCTATCTAAGCTCAATCGACTCTATCAAGATAGACCAAACGAGTTATCTAGTTTTGAATTCATGCATCACACCCTGTCGGCGCTCAATATCGACTACTCGGTTGCATCGGGAAGCACGGAAAACATCCCGGAAGAAGGACCAGTCGTGATTGTGGCGAACCACCCACTTGGCGCCATTGAAGGTGTGATCCTTGCTGATCTCGTAGGATCGGTAAGAAAGGATGTGAAGGTATTAGCGAATGAATTACTCAAGCGACTGCCTGAACTGGATGATCTTTTCATTGGGGTTGATGTCTTTAATAGTAAAGAGTCGAAACGCACCAATGCCAAGGCTATTCGAGATGCCAATCGTCATTTGGCAGACGGTGGACTGTTGATTGTGTTCCCTGCGGGTGAAGTATCGAGTTACCGTAAAGGGGCAAAAACACTGACAGACATCGAATGGAGCAAATCGGTTGCCAAATTCGTCAAACGTCATCAAGCCACTACAGTTCCGATCTTCATCAATGGTAAAAACAGCGAACTTTTCTATCAAGCAGGTCGAGTCCATCCGCTATTAAGAACCGCTCTACTCGGCCGTGAACTTCTTAATAAGCAAGCGACGACTATCTCGATCTCGATTGGCTCATCGATTCCGTGTTCAGAGATAAAATCGTTTGAAAAAGAGATGGATATCGTCAACTACCTACGACTCAATACCTACCTAATGAGTCAACAAGATAGCCCGAGTACGCCAATCCACGCCCCCTCTTTCGATACCCAAGTGATAGCGCCAATATCACCAGAAGTATTATCAATCGAAATAGACTCACTCCCTGAAGAGATGAAACTACTCGAGCAGGGCGACTTTGAGGTCTACTGCACACCAAGCCAATCCATTCCAAACTTAATGCGTGAGATCGGTCGAGTCAGAGAAGAAAGTTTCCGTGAAGTTGGAGAAGGCAGCGGGCTTGCTTGTGATTTAGATGAGTACGATCTTTACTACCACCAACTGTTTGTGTGGAACAAAGCGAAGGCAGAATTGGTCGGCGCTTATCGACTTGGTATGGTCGACAAATTAATCGCAGAGCACGGACTTGATCAGCTCTACTCTCGTAGTCTGTTTAACTACAATCAAGAGTTCATCGATACGTTAGACAACAGCATTGAACTTGGTCGCTCTGTAGTGAGTAAACCTTATCAAAAAAGCCTTAACTCACTGTTACTGCTATGGAAAGGTATCGCGACCTTTGTGTCTCGTCACCCTCAATACACCCACCTATTTGGCCCGGTCAGTATCAGTAATGATTACAGCCACAATGCGCGCCTGTTGATCGCGACCACCTTATCAATTCACCACTACGATGAGGAAAAAGCGAACCTGGTTTCACCTTCTTCACCACTCAATACCAGTAGTCATGTATTCTGGCAGAATCACCTATTATCGTCATTGGCGAGTGTGCCCTTACTTTCTAAAGTGCTAGCTCGTATGGAACAAGGAAAAGGGCTACCGGTGTTATTGCGCCAATACCTAGGGATGAACGGGAAACTAGTGTGCTTTAACGTCGACCCATCATTTAATGATGCTTTAGACGGCTTGATTGTGGTGAACCTTAAGAAAGTACCATTGAAAACTCTAGGTAAATACATGGGTCGAAAACTTGCTCAAGACTATCTAGAACAACATGCTCGACGCTGATTTAACCCACTCTGTACCTACACTTAAATAAGTGCGATGATTTCGGCACTTATTTGAGTTAGGTTATTTTCATGCACACCTCTTTTATCGAACAATTACAAAGCTTCGACTTCTCTGAAAGTCAAATTGAGTCTCTATTAGCCGTCGCGAAACCGCTTGAACTGCCGACGAGACACATACTGATCAACCAAGGAGAGATGGCGAGCTCAATCTACTTTGTACTTGAGGGCTTGTGCCATGCTTGCTACCTCACTGACGACGGTAAACAATACAGCAAAGAGTTCTACTGGGAACAAGATTGGATCATCGGTTTTGAGAGCTTAATAAAAAAACAAGCTTCCCCTTATCTACTGGAAACTTTAACGCCAATCACTCTATTAGAACTTCCAATGATAGCCCTAACTGAGTGGCGCGCATCGAATAACCCCTTGTATTTAAAGTTGTTAGAAACTCAACTGATGCATAAAGAAAACAAAGAACGCTTTATGCTACTCTACACCCCAGAGCAACGTTACCAACTTTTCTGCGAACATTATCCCGATCTGGAACAGCGCTTGAACAACAACCAGATTGCAGCCTACCTAGGAATAACCTCGATAAGCCTTAGCAGAATTAAAGGTCGAATTAACAATAGTTAATGCCAATAATCATCACGCATAGTACATTCAGATCATCGATAATCTCTGGATATAAACATGATCAATTGGTACTCACTTCCCTTTACAGAACTTTCAACGCAACAACTTTATCAATTACTTAAATTACGAGTAGATGTATTTGTGGTTGAGCAGACTTGTCCTTATCCGGAGCTTGACGGTAAAGACACACTCGCAGGTGTTCAACACCTATTAGGCTACGCTGATGAAGAATTGGTAGCGTGCGCGCGTTTACTGCCACCGGGCACAACTTATGACAACGCCAGTATTGGTCGAGTCGCCACCAAACAATCCGCAAGAGGTGATGGCTTAGGACATCAACTACTGAAAGAAGCATTAACAAGCTGTGAAGTTTTTTGGCCGAGTACAGCCATCGATATTGGCGCACAACAACACCTAGAAAGCTTCTACAAAAGTCATGGATTCAAGACGATCTCTGAGATGTACCTGGAAGATGATATTCCACATGTAGACATGAGATTAGAGAAGTAATGTCGAATATCACTGTCGGTATCCTAATGCTGATTGCGGGTAACCTGTTTGCCTCACTTTCGGACGTAGCAGTTAAATTATTGAATGGCGAAGTACCGCCTCTTCAGTATATTTTTTTCCGACAGTTGATATCCCTACTTATCATCACCCCTTTGTGGCTGCAACAGAAAAAAGAGCAACGACGCTTACAGCAAGCCAAAGTCACCTTTATACGAGGACAGCTAATATTGATTGGCAGTGGGTGTATGGTTGTGGCGATCACCCATTTATCTTTGGCAACTGCTAACGCTGTGTTTTACGTCGCCCCCTTATTGATGTTGCCTCTTGCTATGTTTCTACTGAAAGAGCAACCAGCACTTGGCAAGGTTATCGCCACTTCTATCGGCTTCATTGGTGCGCTGATAGTCTTAAGGCCATCGCAATTCCACTGGGCAGCACTGTTTGCTTTGGGCACAGCACTCACACTCGCACTCTTCAATGTACTAGTAAGAAAACTCCCTAGCGAGCAATCGGTGGTCACGACGCTGTGGTGGACAACATTATTCTCAGTTCCAGCTTCATTGATATTATGCTTCCTATACTGGCAACCGGTTTCCATAGAACATTTGGGATACATTGGATTAAGCGCAACATTGATACTGAGCTATAACGGTCTTGCCGTTGCCGCCTATCAGAAAGCTCACTCTAGCCAAATTGCATTGGCAGAGTATTCGGGGTTAGTCTTTGTTGCATTCATCGGAGCAGCATGGTTCGATGAAATCCCAGACACATTGACCTTTATCGGAATCATGCTGATTATCTTGCCGCTGGCACCTTTCAAACGCCCAAAAAAAAGAGCTAGTCATTAGCTCTTTTCTATCAAAGAATAGGTAGCTGTCAACTTCGTCTGATTTACTTGCTTCGACCAAAGCCACCATCAGACAGTCGGAAAAACATCACCGAAGTGTCGCCTTTCTCTAGCTGAAGAATATCCAGTTGACCCGTTTCTGCAACTTTAAATCGCACTAGCTGGCCTTTTCGGATCTGGCTAAGAGGCTTATCAGAGCCTTCAATACGGACTAAAGCGTTAAGATCAGACAACGGTAAATCATTGTTTCGAAAAACCTGCGCCAAAGTGTCACCTTGCTTAACAAGATACTCCTGCCAGCTGCTAGATTCTGATGGGGTACTTTTGGTATTTTGCTGTTTACTTAACCCAACGGTGTCTATCTCAAGTGCGACACGCGATGTTGATGGAACTACCTCTACTTTAGGCTCTGGGAGCGGCACGAAAAGTAAGACCAATACGATTGGCGCTATTACCATCAATAACCTTTGGTGCAACTTCGGCAATGCTTGCCAAGTTTGCGTAACTGTGGCCTTCATTTTTTTTATATCGAGTGAGCTCAATTTGACTTTGAGCTGTAGCAGTCGATCCTTAAGCTCTGCAAAGTGGTCAACTTGCTGTTTTTTCTTTTGACGACGATTCATACCACTGCGTCCTATACGTTGAATCACTACAGTATAAAAACCAAAGTACCAACAGTATAGATCTTTCCGTCACAACGAGGAGCAAAGCAGGAAAATTAACATAGCTGTGATTTTGGGCTCAGTAAAGCACAAGTGATCAGGGGCTAACCATTTCTTCACGATGCTAATACTGTTATTCTTACTGTTTTCGTACTGACAAAAAGAGTGACTTTTCATGTCTGAAGTAAAATTTGAAACTGTAGAGCAAAAAGCAAGCTACGGTATCGGTCTACAAATGGGCCAACAACTTGCTGGTTCTGGCCTTGAAGGCCTAAACGTTGACGCAATCGCTGCCGGTATCGCAACTGCTCTAGTTGGTGACATGCCAGCTATCGAAATTGACGAAATCAACAATGCACTACAAGAGCTACACACTCGTGGTGAAGCTGCACGTCAAGAACTAGCTAAAGCTGCTGCTGCTGACGGCGAAGCTTTCTTAGCTGACAACGCTCTTCGTTCAGAAGTGACGGTTCTTGAGTCTGGTCTTCAGTACGAAGTACTCACTGAAGGTACTGGCGAAATTCCAACAGCAGACAAGCAAGTTCGTGTGCACTACCACGGTGAACTAACTGACGGTACTGTTTTCGACAGCTCTGTATCTCGCGGCCAACCTGCTGAATTCCCAGTAACTGGCGTAATTCAAGGTTGGGTACAAGCTCTACAAATGATGCCTGTTGGCTCTAAGTGGAAGCTATACGTCCCTCAAGATCTAGCATACGGTGAGCGTGGCGCAGGCGCAGCAATCCCACCATTTGCTGCTCTAGTATTTGAAGTAGAACTTCTAGCTATTCTTTAATTTTTGAAAAAACCTATAGTAAAACAAACTACTATAGGGAAATAAAATTAAAATAATCCAACGGCGATGTCACTACATCGCCGTTTTTCGTTTATAGTGAAAGAGTCAATTACTTTATTACTTAAGGACGAATAATGAAGAAAGTACTCATTACAATTTTAAGCAGCCTTGCTGTTGTCTCTTGCGCTAGCACTAGCGATTCTGAACAAAAAGCCAGTTCATCATCAGATACCAACTATTCACAACTATCACAAACTGCACTAATGGCAGCTGTGAATATGTGGGCTCAACAAAATGAAACAACGCCGCTCGCAGATAGCGTTGCTGACCAAGCCTCTGTAACCAACGACCAAGCTATTGGCGGTATCGGTTCAATGCTGGCTCTAGCACAAAACTCACTTGATACTGCTGACAATAAAGAACTCGCATCACTTATTCCTGGAATGTCTTCACTTGAATCAAGCGGCTTATCATCTGTTCTAAACTCGCAAACAGCTGTAGAAAGTGCTTTTTCTGGTTTAGGTATGGACTCGTCAATGATAGCAAAGTTCGCACCAATCATTCTTCAAACACTTCAATCTCAAGGCGCAACAAGTGGATTGATGGACTCACTTGCAGCTATTTGGCAGTAGCTATAAACAGTAAATTAGAGAATAGTTTAAGGGCACTTTGGTGCTCTTTTCTGTGTGCGGAAGAAAAAATATTTGAGATATGAGATATGAGATATGAGATATTTTTGAAAAATGGCGCAGATAAGACAAGCAAAAAATGCCAAACATCGTGGTGCAATTTCTTGTCTTGTTGTCAGATTCGACAGACACAAAAAAGCCGAGCTAATGCTCGGCTTTTTGTATTAATAATCTAGTCTAGATTACTCAGCGGCGTCTTCAGCAGCTGGGCGGTCTACAAGCTCAATGTAAGCCATTGGAGCTTTATCACCAGTACGGAAACCACATTTAAGAATGCGAGTGTAACCACCTTGGCGAGCCGCAAAGCGCGGGCCTAGTTCATTAAATAGTTTTGCTACAACTTCGTTATCACGAGTGCGAGCAAATGCAAGACGACGGTTAGCAACACTGTCTGTCTTAGCTAGGGTAATCAACGGCTCAATTACGCGACGTAGTTCTTTTGCTTTAGGCACGGTAGTCTTAATAACTTCGTGACGAACAAGAGAGCTAGCCATGTTGCTGAACATCGCTTTACGATGACTGCTGTTGCGGTTGAGTTGACGACCACTTTTACGATGGCGCATGACCTAATCCTTCTAACTTTTCGATTAATCTTCAGCGATTGACGCTGGTGGCCAATTTTCTAGGCGCATGCCTAGAGAAAGACCACGTGAAGCAAGCACATCTTTAATCTCTGTAAGAGATTTCTTACCAAGGTTTGGCGTTTTAAGTAGCTCAACCTCAGTGCGCTGTACAAGATCACCGATGTAGTGAATCGCTTCTGCTTTCAAACAGTTAGCAGAGCGAACTGTTAGTTCAAGATCGTCTACAGGACGTAGTAGGATAGGATCGAATTCTGGCTTCTCTTCCTTCTCCTCAGGTACACGTACATCACGAAGATCTACGAACGCATCCAATTGTTCAGCTAAAATAGTAGCTGCACGACGGATTGCTTCCTCAGGTTCTAGAGTACCGTTCGTTTCCATATCGATAACAAGCTTGTCTAAGTCAGTACGTTGTTCTACACGTGCCGCTTCTACAGCGTAGGCGATTTTATCGACCGGGCTGTAAGTAGCGTCAACAAGTAGACGACCGATTGGACGCTCATCTTCTTCAGTATGGATACGAGCTGAAGCTGGAACGTAACCACGACCACGTTCTACTTTGATTCGCATAGCGATCTCAGCATTGTCATCCGTTAGGTGACAAATTACGTGCTCAGGGTTAGCGATCTCTACATCACCATCGTGGGTGATGTCACCTGCAACAACAGGGCCTGAGCCTGATTTGTTCAGTGTAATAAACACTTCATCTTTGCCTTCAGCAACGCGTACAGCCAAACCTTTAAGGTTCAGAAGGATTTCAAGGATATCTTCCTGAACGCCTTCTTTAGTGCTGTATTCGTGTAGCACACCTTCAATTTCAACTTCTGTTACGGCACAACCCGGCATAGAAGATAGAAGAATGCGGCGAAGAGCATTACCTAGAGTGTGGCCGAAACCGCGCTCTAATGGCTCAAGAGTTACTTTCGCGTGTGTCGTATTGATCTGTTCAATGTCAACAAGACGCGGCTTAAGAAATTCTGTTACAGAACCCTGCATTGTGTCCTCTCTTTTTTTAACCTTACTTAGAGTAAAGTTCGACGATCAAGTGTTCATTGATGTCAGCTGATAGATCAGAACGCTCAGGCATACGCTTGAATGTACCTTCCATTTTGCCAGCATCTACTTCAATCCAAGTTGGCTTTTCACGTTGTTCAGCAACTTCTAGAGCAGCTTTAATACGAGATTGCTGTTTAGCTTTCTCGCGAATAGAAACAACGTCATTTGCCGCTACTTTGAAAGAAGGAACGTTTACAACTTTACCGTTAACTAGGATAGACTTGTGGCTAACTAGTTGACGAGATTCAGCGCGAGTTGCACCAAAACCCATACGGTAAACTACGTTATCAAGACGACCTTCAAGAAGCTGAAGCAGGTTTGCACCCGTGTTGCCTTTAAGACGTGCAGCTTCTTTGTAGTAGTTGCGGAATTGTTTTTCTAGAACGCCGTAGATACGACGAACTTTTTGCTTCTCACGAAGCTGAACGCCATACTCAGATAGACGACCGCGACGAGCGCCGTGTACACCTGGTGCGTTATCAATTTTACACTTGGTATCGATCGCACGGACACCAGACTTAAGAAATAAGTCAGTACCTTCGCGACGGCTAAGCTTCAGCTTAGGACCCAAATATCTTGCCATGATCTTTCTCCAATATTCCTAGAAACGAAACTTAAACGCGGCGTTTCTTAGGTGGACGACAACCGTTATGAGGGATTGGTGTCGCATCAACAATGTTAGTGATACGGAAACCAGCAGCGTTCAGTGCACGAACAGTAGATTCGCGACCTGGACCTGGACCCTTAACCATAACTTCCAAGTTCTTTAGGCCATATTCTTTAGCCATTTCACCACAACGCTCAGCTGCAACTTGTGCTGCGAACGGAGTAGATTTACGAGAACCACGGAAGCCTGAACCACCTGCTGTAGCCCATGCAAGAGCATTGCCTTGACGGTCAGTGATAGTTACGATTGTGTTGTTGAAAGAAGCATGAATGTGCGCTACGCCATCAGCTACTTGCTTGCGTACGCGCTTACGCGCGCGAGTTGGTTGTTTTGCCATTGTACTCTACCTTATCCGACTATTTCTTGATCGGCTTGCGCGGACCCTTACGGGTGCGAGCGTTGGTTTTAGTACGCTGTCCACGTAGTGGTAGACTGCGACGATGACGAAGACCGCGGTAACAGCCAAGGTCCATAAGACGCTTGATGTTCATCGATACTTCACGACGTAGATCACCTTCTACAGTGTACTTAGCTACACCATCACGCAGTTGATCGATCTGCTCTTCAGTTAGTTCACTGATCTTAGCATCTTCAGCAATACCCACTTCAGCTAGAATAGCTTGAGAGCGAGTTTTACCGATACCGTAGATTGCAGTAAGTGCAATTACAGAATGCTTATGATCAGGAATGTTAATGCCGGCTATACGGGCCATTATTCACTCCTAAGGGGGTTCATAAAAGAATTATCCGCAGCAAAGCCCGTTATGGATACGCTGCGGCATACTACTTCTTTTGCACGCAAAAGGTAGGCCGAGGAATATACTCGACTCTACCTTGTATTTCAAGTAAAAATTTCTGCTAATTAGCCTTGGCGTTGCTTATGCTTTGGCTCACTGCAAATCACGCGAACGACACCGTTACGCTTGATAACTTTACAGTTACGGCAGATTTTTTTAACGGAAGCACGAACTTTCATTGCTAAACTCCGTAAATGGAATCGAAATTGTTATAACCGAATTAACGGCCGTAACCTTTTAGATTCGCTTTCTTTAACACAGAATCATACTGTTGAGACATCAGATGAGTCTGTACCTGTGCCATGAAATCCATGATAACTACCACTACGATTAATAGTGAAGTGCCGCCGAAGTAGAAACGAACGTTCCACGCGACCATCATGAACTCAGGAATCAGACATATAAAAGTAATGTATAGAGCGCCCGCAAGGGTCAGTCTAGTCATCACTTTATCGATATATTTCGCTGTCTGCTCACCTGGGCGGATACCGGGTACGAATGCACCAGACTTCTTCAAGTTATCAGCTGTTTCGCGAGGGTTAAACACCAACGCTGTATAGAAGAAACAGAAGAAGATTATAGCTGCTGCATAAAGCATTACATACAGAGGCTGACCTGGGCTAAGAGCTAATGACACGTCAGTTAACCAACCGAACGCGCTGCTTTCACCATTTTGACCAAACCACTGTGCTAATGTTCCTGGGAACAAAATAATACTCGATGCAAAAATCGCTGGAATAACACCTGCCATATTAATTTTAAGAGGCAGATGAGAGCTTTGTGCTGCAAAAACTTTACGACCTTGTTGACGTTTCGCATAGTTAACGACAATACGACGTTGACCACGTTCCATGAAAACTACGAAGTAAATAACAGCAAAAGACAAAACAGCAATCAACAGCAGAAGAAGCACATGCAATTCACCTTGACGCGCTTGCTCGATTGTTTGACCGATTGCAGAAGGCAACCCAGCAACAATACCTGCAAAAATCAGAATGGAAATACCATTACCGATTCCTCGCTCAGTGATTTGTTCACCTAACCACATTAAAAACATGGTACCAGTTACTAAACTCACGGTTGCAATAAGCGTAAACATGGTTTGGTTGATAACAACCAGATTATCGACCATGTTTGGTAAGCCTGTTGCGATACCAATAGCTTGGAATGTTGCAAGTACAAGCGTGCCGTAGCGTGTATATTGGCTTATCTTACGACGGCCTGCTTCACCCTCTTTCTTGAGTTCCGCTAACGCTGGATGAACTACAGTTAGCAATTGGACTACGATCGATGCCGAAATGTACGGCATGATACCCAATGCTAATATAGATGCACGCTCAAGAGCACCACCGGAGAACATGTTAAACATTTCAACGATGGTACCTTTTTGCTGATCGAACAAATCGGCAAGTACAGCTGCGTCAATACCAGGGATCGGCACAAAAGAGCCGGCTCGGAATACTAAAAGTGCACCAATTACGAATAATAAGCGCGACTTTAGTTCACTTAAGCCGCTCTGAGCACTACGAAAATCTTTTCCTGGTTTCTTAGCCATCTGTACCTCGTTCCTCGAGATTATTCCTCGATTTTACCGCCTGCAGCTTCGATTGCAGCTTTAGCGCCTTTAGTCACGCGTAGACCTTTAACAGTCACAGCTTTGCTTAGGTCACCAGAAAGAACGATCTTAACAAATTCGATGTTCTTAGTGATAACGTTAGCAGCTTTAAGGCTGTTAAGATCAACTACGTCACCTGTTACTTTCGCTAGCTCAGCTAGACGAACTTCAGCAGACACTAGGCTCTTACGAGAAGTGAAACCGAACTTAGGTAGACGTTGTTTTAGAGGCATTTGACCGCCTTCAAAACCTGGACGAACAGAGCCGCCAGAACGTGACTTTTGACCTTTGTGACCGCGGCCACCTGTTTTACCAAGGCCAGAACCGATACCACGACCTACACGCTTCTTAGAAGGTTTAGAGCCAGTAGCCGGTGATAGAGTATTCAAACGCATTCTGATTACTCCTCAATCTTAACCATGTAGTAAACCTTGTTGATCATACCGCGTACGCACGGTGTATCTTCAAGTTCTACTGTATGGTTGATGCGACGAAGACCTAGACCTTTAAGACACGCTTTGTGCTTAGGTAGGCGACCAATTGAGCTTTTAGTTTGAGTTACTTTAATAGTTGCCATCGTGTGCTTACTCCGAAATAGATTCAACAGTTAGACCACGTTTAGCAGCAACCATTTCTGGTGACTTAACGTCTACTAAAGCACCAATCGTTGCACGAACGATATTGATAGGGTTCGTAGAACCGTATGCTTTAGAAAGTACGTTATGTACGCCCGCAACTTCAAGTACAGCACGCATTGCACCACCGGCAATAACACCTGTACCTTCAGCAGCTGGCTGCATGTAAACTTTAGAGCCCGAATGACGACCTTTCACCGGGTGGTGAAGAGTGCCTTCGTTAAGCGCAACAGTAACCATGTTACGACGCGCCTTTTCCATTGCTTTTTGAATCGCAGCAGGTACTTCACGAGCTTTGCCGTAACCGAAACCTACACGACCATTACCGTCACCAACTACTGTTAGTGCAGTGAAGCTCATGATTCGACCACCTTTAACCGTCTTAGATACACGGTTAACAGCAATCAATTTTTCTTGCAAATCATTAGCTTGTTGTTGTTCTTTAGCCATCTTCCAACCCTACCTTAGAATTTCAGACCAGCTTCGCGAGCAGATTCTGCTAGCGCCGCTACTCGACCGTGGTATTGGAAACCAGAACGATCGAATGCAACTGAAGCTACGCCTTTTTCAAGAGCGCGCTCAGCAACAGTTTTACCAACTGTTTTAGCTGCATCAATGTTACCAGTGTTCTTAACTTGCTCACGGATCGCTTTTTCTACAGTAGAAGCAGCTGCGATAACCTCAGAGCCGTTTGCCGAGATAACTTGTGCGTAAACATGGCGAGGAGTACGGTGTACTACCAGGCGAGTTGCACCAAGTTCTGCAATCTTACGACGTGCACGTGTAGCACGACGGATGCGAGATGCTTTCTTATCCATAGTGATACCTTACTTCTTCTTAGCTTCTTTAGTACGCACATTTTCATCTGCGTAACGTACACCTTTACCTTTATAAGGCTCAGGCTCACGATAAGAACGAATGTCAGCCGCAACTTGACCAACTAGCTGTTTATCACAACCAGTTACAATGATCTCAGTTTGGCTAGGGCACTCAGCTTTAATACCTTCAGGTAGAGCGTGCTCTACTGGGTGAGAAAAACCAAGAGTTAGAGCTACAGAGTTGCCTTTCATAGCAGCACGGTAACCAACACCCTTAAGAGTAAGCTTCTTAGTGAAGCCCTCAGTAACACCCACAACCATGTTGTTAACTAGAGCGCGAGCTGTACCAGCTTGTGCCCATGCGTTAGCAACACCTTCTTTCGGACCGAAAGTTAGGTTGTTTTCTTCCTGTGCAATAACTACGGCGTTGTTAAGAACGCGAGTAAGCTCACCTTTGCTACCTTTTACAGTAACTTCTTGGCCGTTTAGTTTCACCTCTACGCCAGCTGGAATAGCGACAGGTGCTTTAGCAACACGAGACATAATCTACTCCTTAAGCTACGTAACAGATGATTTCACCGCCAAGACCTGCTTTACGAGCAGCACGGTCAGACATCAGACCCTTGGAAGTAGAAACAACTGCAATACCAAGACCACCCATCACTGTAGGTAAAGAGTCTTTATTTTTATAAACTCTTAGACCAGGACGTGATACACGCTTGATTTGCTCGATTACAGGTTTAGCTTGGAAGTACTTTAGAGTAACTTCTAGCTCAGGTTTTGCTTCGCCTTCAACAGCGAAGTCTACGATGTAACCTTCAGCTTTAAGTAATGCAGCAATTGCAACTTTAAGCTTTGAAGAAGGCATTTTTACAGCAACTTTATTTGCTGCCTGACCGTTACGAACTCGGGTCAGCATATCCGAAATCGGATCTTGCATGCTCATAAGATTTACTCCAAATGATTAAGTGGCAATTACCAGCTAGCCTTACGAAGACCCGGAATCTCGCCTTTCATGCAAGCTTCACGAACCTTAATGCGGCTTAGACCGAATTTACGTAGGTAACCGTGTGGACGACCAGTTTGGTTGCAACGGTTGCGCTGACGTGATGCACTTGAATCACGTGGAAGAGATTGCAGTTTAAGAACCGCATTCCAACGATCTTCTTCAGATGCGTTTACATCGCTAATGATAACTTTTAGCGCAGAACGCTTTTCAGCGAACTTAACTACTAGTTTTGCACGTTTAGCTTCACGTGCTTTCATTGATTGTTTAGCCATAACAGTAACCCTACCCTTACTTACGGAATGGGAAGTTAAAGGCAGCCAGCAGAGCTCGGCCTTCCTCATCGGATCCCGCAGATGTCGTGATAGTAATATCAAGACCGCGGACGCGATCGACTTTATCGTAGTCGATTTCCGGAAAGATGATTTGCTCGCGAACGCCCATGCTGTAGTTACCGCGTCCGTCAAAAGACTTAGCGCTAACACCACGGAAATCACGTACACGTGGAAGTGCGATAGAGATTAAACGCTCTAAAAATTCCCACATGCGCTCACCACGCAAGGTTACTTTACAACCAATTGGGTAGCCTTCACGAATTTTGAAACCAGCTACAGATTTACGCGCTTTCGTGATAAGTGGCTTCTGACCAGAGATCGTTGCCATATCAGATGCTGCGTTTTCTAGCAGTTTCTTATCGTTGATTGCTTCACCAACGCCCATGTTTAGGGTGATTTTCTCAATCCTAGGGACTTGCATGACGCTTGTGTAGCTGAACTCTTTGGTAAGCTCAGCGACTACAGACGACTTGTAGTAATCATGCAGTTTCGCCATAGTAGAACTCCAAATTACTTCTAATTAGTTAGAAACAGTTTCGCCGTTAGATTTGAAGAAACGAACTTTCTTGCCATCTTCGATACGGAAACCGATACGGTCTGCTTTACCAGTAGCCGCGTTAAAGACTGCAACGTTAGAAGCATCAATAGCTGCTTCTTGTTCAACGATGCCACCTTGTTGACCTAGAGCCGGAACCGGCTTTTGGTGTTTTTTAACAAGATTGATGCCTTCAACAACAACTTTACCAGTTGTCAGAACCTTAGTTACTTTACCTTTCTTGCCTTTATCTTTACCAGCAAGAATGATTACTTCGTCATTACGACGGATTTTAGCTGCCATGTTGCCGCTCCTTACAGAACTTCAGGTGCAAGTGATACAATCTTCATGAATTTCGCGTTACGAAGTTCACGAGTCACAGGACCAAAGATACGTGTGCCGACTGGTTGCTCAGTAGTGTCATTTAACAATACACAAGCATTACTGTCGAAGCGAATGACAGAACCGTCTGGGCGACGAACGCCTTTACGGGTGCGCACTACTACCGCCTTCAGAACATCACCTTTCTTTACTTTACCGCGAGGAATTGCTTCCTTCACTGTAACTTTGATGACGTCACCGATATGTGCATAACGGCGGTGAGAGCCACCCAGAACCTTAATACACATTACCTTGCGCGCGCCAGAGTTATCTGCTGCGTCAAGTGTACTTTGCATCTGGATCATTGTTAGTGCTCCGCTAAATATTAAAACTAGACCCTCTCGGGTCGGGCTGCCTCTTTAAAAGGGACGCGAATTGTACCACCCTTTTTTTAAATTGGGTAGACAAAAAACAAGCGGCTCCAAAAAATAATTTGGAGCCGCTTATAAGTTATAGAATTACAAAGATTAAATCTTCGCTTTTTCTAGAACTTTAACCAATGTCCAAGACTTAGTCTTAGACAGAGGACGACACTCAACGATTTCAACTTTGTCGCCTAGGCCACAAGTGTTGTCTTCGTCGTGTGCGTGTACTTTAGTCGTGCGCTTAACGTATTTACCGTAAATTGGATGTTTTACAGTACGTTCGATAGCAACAACGATAGACTTGTCCATCTTGTCACTTACAACACGACCTTGCTGGATGCGGTTAGTTTCGCTCATTATGCGCCTGCCTTTTCAGTCAAAACAGTTTTCACACGTGCGATGTCACGGCGTACAGCTTTTAGAGTATGAGTTTGCTGTAGCTGACCAGTTGCAGCTTGCATGCGCAAGTTGAACTGTTCACGTAGCAAATTCAATAGCTCAGCGTTAAGCTCTTCAACGTTCTTTTCGCGTAGATCTTGTGCTTTCATCACATCACCTGCTTAGTTACAAAAGTAGTTTTAACAGGCAGTTTGCGTGCCGCTAGGCGGAACGCTTCACGTGCCAACTCTTCAGGTACGCCATTCATCTCGTACATAACTTTGCCAGGTTGGATTTGAGCAACCCAGTACGCAACTGAACCTTTACCTTTACCTTGACGAACTTCAAGAGGCTTTTCAGTAATCGGCTTGTCTGGGAATACACGGATCCAGATTTGACCTTGACGCTTAATGTGACGTGTCATAGCACGACGTGCCGCTTCGATTTGACGTGCAGTTAGACGACCACGGCCAACAGCTTTAAGACCGAATTCGCCGAAGCTTACTTCAGTACCTTTCGCTAGACCACGGTTACGACCAGTCATAACCTTGCGGAACTTAGTACGTTTTGGTTGTAGCATCGTTCGACTCCTTACTTACGGCCTTTACGCTGCTTCTTAGGCTTATCGCCTTTTGGCTCTACTGCGTTAGCAGCTGGCATACCGCCTAGAATCTCACCTTTGAAGATCCAAACTTTAATGCCGATCACACCGTATTGAGTGTGAGCCGAAGAAGTTGCGTAATCAATGTCTGCACGTAGAGTGTGTAGAGGCACACGGCCTTCACGGTACCACTCAGAACGTGCGATTTCAGCACCGCCAAGACGGCCGCCTACTTGTACTTTGATGCCTTTAGCGCCTAGACGCATAGCATTTTGTACCGCACGCTTCATTGCACGACGGAACATAACACGACGCTCTAGTTGAGACGCGATGCTATCAGCTACAAGCTGACCATCTAGCTCAGGCTTACGTACTTCAGCGATGTTAATTTGCGCTGGTACACCTGCGATTTTAGCTACAGCTGTGCGTAGCTTCTCTACGTCTTCACCTTTCTTACCGATAACAACGCCAGGACGAGCTGTGTGAATAGTCACACGGATGCTCTTAGCTGGACGCTCGATAACGATACGAGATAATGATGCTTTTTGTAGTTCCTTTGTAAGGAACTGACGTACCTTGAAGTCGCCGTCTAGGTTGTCAGCGAATTCGTTGGTATTAGCAAACCATGTAGCATTCCAAGGCTTAACGATGCCAAGACGAATACCATTAGGATGTACTTTCTGACCCATTGCTTACTCTCCTAGTCTTTAGCGATCTGCTACAACAATAGTGATGTGGCTTGAACGCTTCAAGATACGATCCGCACGACCTTTAGCACGAGGCATAATGCGCTTCATGATAGGGCCCTCATCTACGAAGATTTTAGCGACATTTAGATCGTCGATATCTGCACCTTCGTTATGTTCCGCGTTAGCGATAGCTGACTCAAGAACTTTCTTAACCAATACAGCAGCTTTTTTGTTGCTGAAAGTTAGAATTTCTAGAGCTTGGTCTACCGACTTACCGCGAATTTGGTCTGCAACTAAGCGAGCTTTCTGTGGAGAAATACGAGCAAAGTTATGTTTAGCTAAAGCTTCCATCATCTACTCCTTATTTCTTCTTAGCTTTCTTATCTGCAGCATGACCGCGATAAGTACGAGTTGGTGCAAATTCGCCCAGTTTGTGACCGATCATTTCTTCGGTAACGAAAACTGGAACGTGCTGACGACCATTATGGACAGCGATGGTCAAACCAATCATTGTTGGGATGATCATTGAGCGACGGGACCAAGTCTTAATAGGCTTTTTGTCTCCGCTTTCCACCGCTTTCTCTACCTTCTTCAGCAAGTGTAGGTCAATAAAAGGACCTTTCTTGAGAGAACGTGGCATGGCGATTCCTCTTTATAGATTATTTAGTGCGACGACGTACGATGTACTTGTCAGTGCGCTTGTTCTTACGAGTCTTGAAGCCCTTAGTAGGAACGCCCCAAGGAGATACTGGGTGACGACCACCAGATGTGCGGCCTTCACCACCACCATGTGGGTGATCCACCGGGTTCATTACTACACCACGTACGGTTGGACGTACGCCGCGCCAGCGTGAAGCACCAGCTTTACCAAGTTCACGTAGCATATGCTCAGAGTTACCAACTTCACCGATCGTTGCACGACCTTCAGAAAGAACTTTGCGCATTTCACCAGAACGTAGACGAATAGTTACGTATGCACCATCGCGAGCGATGATTTGAGCATAAGCACCAGCCGAACGAGCTAGCTGAGCACCTTTACCAGGCTTAAGTTCAACACAGTGTACAGTAGAACCTACTGGGATGTTGCGCATCGGCAGAGTGTTACCTGCTTTGATTGCTGCATCTACACCAGATTGAATCTGGTCACCTGCGTTAACACCTTTAGGTGCAATGATGTAACGACGCTCACCGTCTGCGTACAGAACTAGAGCGATGTTAGCACTACGGTTTGGATCGTATTCTAGACGCTCAACTTTCGCTGGGATGCCATCTTTAGTACGTTTGAAGTCAACTACACGGTAGTGGTGCTTATGACCACCGCCGATGTGACGTACTGTGATACGACCGTTGTTGTTACGACCACCGTTCTTAGAGTTTTTCTCTAGAAGTGGTGCGTATGGCTTACCCTTGTGTAGGTCAGCGTTAACAACTTTAACGACGTGACGACGACCAGGGGAAGTCGGCTTACATTTAACAATAGCCATTTTTACTACTCCTGTTATTCCGCGCCGCCAACGAAGTCAAGATCTTGACCTTCTTTCAAAGTAACGTAGGCTTTTTTCACGTCTGAACGACGGCCTTCACGCATACCTTGACGTTTGGTCTTACCCTTTAATACAAGAGTATTTACAGACTTAACTTCAACTTCAAATAGCTTTTCTACAGCTGCTTTGATCTCTTTCTTAGTTGCATCTTTAGCTACTTTGAAAACGATAGTGTTCGCTTTCTCAGCTGCCATAGTTGCTTTTTCAGAGATGTGCGGAGCACGTAGAACTTTTAAGATACGCTCTTCAGTGATCATGCTAGCATCTCCTCAACTTGCTTAACTGCGTCAGCAGTCATTAGAACCTTGTCGAAAGCGATAAGTGATACTGGGTCTACACCAGCAACATCACGTGCATCAACTTTGTATAGGTTACGAGCAGCTAAGAATAGATTTTCATCTACTTCGCCAGTCACAATCAGAACGTCGCTTAGCTCAAGCTCTTTAAGCTTAGCTACAAGTTCTTTTGTTTTTGGTGCTTCTACAGAGAAGTTATCAACAACGATTAAACGCTCTTGACGAACTAACTCAGAAAGAATGCTCTTCATAGCACCACGGTACATTTTTTTGTTTACTTTTTGGCTGTGATCTTGTTGTTTCGCAGCAAAAGTAACACCACCTGTACGCCAGATTGGGCTACGAATTGTACCAGCACGTGCGCGGCCAGTACCTTTTTGACGCCATGGCTTAGCGCCACCGCCAGATACTTCAGAACGAGTCTTTTGAGCACGAGTACCTTGACGAGCACCTGCTGCATATGCAACAACTACTTGGTGTACAAGAGCTTCGTTGAAGTCACGTCCGAAAGTAGTCTCGGAAACAGTTAGTGCATCAGCACCTTTAACCATCAATTCCATTACTTACTCCTAGACGTTATGCTTTAACAGCAGGTTTTACGATCACGTTTCCGCCTGTTGAGCCCGGTACTGCACCTTTAATAAGGAGTAGATTGCGCTCAGCGTCAACACGTACGATCTCTAGGTTTTGAGTCGTTACACGCTCAGCACCCATGTGACCTGCCATTTTCTTGCCTTTAAACACGCGACCTGGAGTTTGACATTGGCCAATTGAACCCGGTGCGCGGTGAGACAAAGAGTTACCGTGAGTCATATCTTGAGTAGAGAAGTTCCAACGCTTAACAGCGCCTTGGAAGCCTTTACCTTTAGATGTACCAGTAACGTCTACTTTCTTAATTTCGTTGAAAAGTTCTACGTTTAGCTCAGCGCCAACTTCAAACTCTTCGCCGTTTTCTAAACGGAATTCCCAAAGACCGCGACCTGCTTCTACACCCGCTTTCGCGAAGTGACCAGCTTCAGGTTTAGTTACACGGTTAGCTTTCTTAGCACCAGCAGTTACTTGGATTGCTGCGTAGCCGTCTGTCTCAAGAGTTTTAACTTGAGAAATACGGTTCGCTTCAACCTCAACAACTGTTACTGGGATAGAAACGCCTTCTTCAGTAAATACGCGGGTCATACCCACTTTACGTCCGACTAGACCAATCATTATTCTTATCTCCCTTAACCTAGGCTGATTTGAACATCAACGCCAGCTGCAAGATCAAGACGCATTAGAGCATCAACAGTTTTATCTGTTGGCTCAACGATGTCGATCAAACGCTTGTGAGTACGGATTTCGTACTGGTCACGTGCATCTTTGTTGACGTGTGGAGAGGTAAGAACAGTGAAACGCTCTTTACGAGTAGGAAGTGGAATAGGACCACGAACCTGTGCGCCAGTACGTTTTGCTGTTTCAACGATTTCCGCAGTTGAAGCATCGATTAGCTTGTAATCAAACGCTTTAAGGCGGATACGAATACGTTGGTTCTGCATGAGACAGAGCTCCAATTATTAAAAATTACACAAACAATATCGCCACTCAAACCCGAAAGAACGAGAGAATGCCGATTGATTTATGTGAAACCGTAGCATCCAAAATTAGGACGCATTGTCAGTTAACTTTTGAAGCAAACAAAAAAGTTTACTATTTTTATTAACCGCGAACATAAGCTGAGTATACATTACTAGGTAAGACCTACTCCTCAGTGCTCATTGGTTCACAACCGACGTTAGCCAGTGCGTTGCATTATACAGATCACATTTTGGTATGCAAGTGTCGTTGGAAAAATAATCGGAATATATTTGATCAAGGTAATCGACGGTAGCTGAATGACGAAAGTCGAATAATAAAGAACGGAGGAATACTTGGGGAATTGTAGAAACGTAAGAGGTTAGAAAAATAAAAGGGAAGCCGAAACTTCCCTTTTTTTAATGCAGTTCTTCTAATGAAGAGTGTGCAAAATCAATTCGCAATTAAGCGAAGATTTTAGCTACAACACCAGCACCAACTGTACGGCCACCTTCGCGGATTGCGAAACGTAGACCTTCGTCCATTGCGATTGGAGCGATTAGCTCAACAGTCATTTGAACGTTGTCACCTGGCATTACCATTTCTACGCCTTCTGGTAGAGTGATGTCGCCTGTTACGTCAGTTGTACGGAAGTAGAACTGTGGACGGTAACCCTTGAAGAAAGGAGTGTGACGGCCGCCTTCGTCTTTAGAAAGTACGTATACTTCAGACTCAAACTTAGTGTGTGGGTTGATAGAACCTTTCGCAGAAAGTACTTGACCACGTTCAACGTCATCACGCTTAGTACCACGTAGAAGTGCACCAACGTTCTCACCTGCACGACCTTCGTCAAGCAGTTTACGGAACATTTCAACACCAGTACAAGTAGTAAGAGTTGTCTCTTTGATACCAACGATTTCTACTTCGTCACCTACACGTAGGATACCGCGCTCGATACGACCAGTTACAACTGTACCACGACCTTGAATTGAGAATACGTCTTCAATTGGTAGTAGGAACGGTTGGTCTACTGCACGCTCTGGCTCAGGGATGTAAGAATCTAGTGCTTCTGCAAGCTCAACGATCTTGTCTTCCCACTGCTTCTCGCCGTTTAGTGCGCCAAGTGCAGAACCTTGGATAACTGGTAGGTCATCACCTGGGAAGTCGTACTCAGAAAGAAGTTCACGAACTTCCATCTCAACTAGCTCAAGTAGCTCTTCGTCATCAACCATGTCACATTTGTTCATGAATACGATGATGTAAGGGATACCAACTTGACGGCCAAGTAGGATGTGCTCACGAGTTTGAGGCATAGGGCCGTCAGTCGCAGCAACAACTAGGATGCCGCCGTCCATTTGTGCAGCACCAGTGATCATGTTTTTAACATAATCCGCGTGTCCTGGACAGTCTACGTGTGCGTAGTGACGTGATGGAGTGTCGTACTCAACGTGAGAAGTAGCGATTGTGATACCGCGCTCACGCTCTTCTGGAGCGTTATCGATAGATGCGAAATCTTTAGCAACACCACCGTACACTTTTGAAAGTGTAGTACAGATAGCAGCAGTTAGAGTTGTTTTACCGTGGTCAACGTGGCCGATAGTACCAACGTTTACGTGCGGTTTCGTACGTTCAAATTTTTCTTTAGACACAATCGTGTTCCTTCCTAGTTATGATTCGCCACGTTCATTATTGAGCGAGACGCGCCAGAAATTGCTATTTTATGCGCCAACTCTCGTTAGCGCAATATTTGGACGCATTGTTCTTTTAAAAAATAAAGAAAAATGCCTTCCTTTTGTTTAACCACGTTCTGCAATGATTGCTTTTGCAACATTGTTAGGCACTTCAGCGTACTCACTAAACTTCATAGAGTAAGAAGCACGCCCTTGTGTCGCAGAACGTAAATCAGTTGCGTAACCGAACATGACAGACAACGGAACTTGTGCACGAATTATCTTCAGGCCAGCTGTCCCCTCGTCCATACCTTCGATGATGCCACGACGACGGTTAATATCGCCAACAACGTCACCCATCCAGTCTTCTGGAGTAGTTACTTCAACTTTCATCATAGGCTCAAGCAGAACTGGTTGCGCTTCAAGTGCACCCGTCCTGAAAGCCATAGAGGCAGCGATTGTAAACGCCATCTCACTTGAATCAACTTCATGGTAAGAACCATCATACAGTGTAGCTTTGATATCCAAAACTGGATAGCCAGCAAGCACACCATTGTTCATCTGCTCTTCAACGCCTCTAGCAACTGAAGCGATAAACTCTTTAGGTACAATACCGTTGGCAATTTCATCTACGAAGACAAAGCCTTCGCCAGTTTCTGATGGCTCCAGTTTCAGCCATACGTGACCGTATTGACCCTTACCACCATGCTCACGGATAAATTTACCTTCTGCTTTCGCTGTACCGCGAATTGTTTCACGATAAGCTACTTGCGGATTACCAACGTTGCAGTTCACGTTAAATTCACGCTTCATACGGTCAACGATGATATCTAAGTGTAGTTCACCCATACCAGAAATCAGTGTCTGGCCTGTTTCCGCATCCATATCAACACGGAACGATGGGTCTTCTGCTGCTAGTTTACCTAGAGCAATGGTCATTTTATCTTGATCAGCTTGCGAGCTTGGCTCTACAACGATCTGAATAACTGGGTCTGGAAACTCCATGCGTTCAAGAATAATCTTATGATTCTGGTCACACAGAGTTTCACCGGTGGTTACATCTTTTAAACCAATAATGGCTGCAATGTCACCTGCTCGTACTTCTTTTACTTCTTCACGTTTATTTGAATGCATTTGAACAATGCGACCTAAACGTTCACGTTGCTTCTTCACAGAGTTGTAAGCAGTTTTACCGCTTTCTACAATACCAGAGTAAACACGGATGAAAGTTAGAGTACCAACGAATGGGTCGGTTGCGATTTTAAAGGCTAGCGCAGAGAACGGTTCTTTATCGTCCGCGTGACGCTCTACTTCATTCTCGTCTTCATCAATACCTTGAATCGCAGGTACATCAATTGGTGAAGGGAGAAAATCAACAACGGCATCTAGAACAGCTTGTACGCCTTTGTTTTTGAATGCACTACCACAAGTTGCTAGTACTATTTCATTATTAAGGGTACGAGTACGAAGACCTTGTTTGATTTCAGCTTCTGTTAGTTCACCTTCTTCAAGGTACTTATCCATCAACTCTTCACTTGCTTCTGCAGCGGCTTCAACAAGTTCTGTGCGATATTCTTCAGCCATTTCTTGCATGTCTGCTGGAATATCTTCGTAAGTGAAGGTCATGCCTTGATCAGCATCGTTCCAATTGATTGCCTTCATCTTGATAAGGTCAACAACACCCTGAAAGTTTTCTTCAGTGCCAATATTCAATTGGATAGGAACAGGAGTTGCGCCTAAGCGGTCCTTGATCTGCTCAACGACACGTAAGAAGTCTGCGCCTGTACGGTCCATTTTGTTAACGAAAACCAAACGTGGAACTTGGTACTTATCGGCTTGACGCCATACTGTCTCTGACTGAGGTTCAACGCCAGATGAGCCACAGAACACAACGACAGCACCATCAAGTACACGCAAAGAACGTTCAACTTCAATAGTAAAGTCAACGTGTCCAGGGGTGTCGATGATGTTGATACGGTGATCTGAGAACTGAGCTTCCATACCACGCCAAAACGTAGTGGTCGCTGCTGAAGTGATCGTAATACCGCGCTCTTGCTCTTGCTCCATCCAGTCCATGGTTGCTGCACCATCGTGAACTTCGCCGATTTTGTGAGAAAGACCGGTATAGAACAGAATACGTTCACTTGTGGTTGTTTTACCTGCATCTACGTGAGCAACAATACCAATATTACGGTATCGCTCAATAGGAGTTTTACGAGCCACGGTTGAATCCTCTTAACTTAGAGACTTAGGGACTATTGCTATACCCAGGATGCTAAAAAGTACCAGCCCTAGAAATAGCAATAGTTCCTAGCATATGCATAGGAACTAAAGAAGTGCTGCAAGGAACCTTGCAGCACAAAAAGGTATTACCAGCGGTAATGTGCGAACGCTTTGTTTGCGTCAGCCATGCGGTGAACGTCTTCACGTTTCTTAACCGCAGTACCTTTGTTCTCAGACGCGTCTAGCATTTCAGCAGCTAGGCGTTGAGCCATAGATTTTTCACCACGCTTACGCGCAGCTTCAACTACCCAACGCATAGCAAGAGCGTTACGGCGAACCGGACGAACTTCTACAGGTACTTGGTAAGTTGAACCACCTACACGGCGAGATTTAACCTCTACCGCTGGGCGAACATTTTCAAGAGCTTCTTCAAATACAGCTAAGTGGTCTTTACCAGACTTCTCAGCCATTGAATCTAGTGCAGTGTAAACGATTTTCTCTGCAGTAGATTTCTTTCCGTCAACCATAAGGATGTTAACGAATTTTGCCAGCAATTCAGATTTGAACTTAGGATCTGGAAGGATCTTACGCTGACCTATTACGCGACGACGTGGCATGGATATTCTCCGTTGTCTTCTTCAGGTTTTTTCCAAAACTTTTCAGAATAATAAATAAAATAGTGTTTGGCCTTACTTAACGCTTTCTTTTAAAAAAGAAAATGCATTAAGACTTAGGACGTTTCACACCGTACTTAGAACGACCTTGTTTACGGTCGTTAACGCCAGCACAGTCAAGCGCGCCGCGAACAGTGTGGTAACGAACACCCGGAAGGTCTTTTACACGACCGCCACGGATTAGTACAACACTGTGCTCTTGAAGGTTGTGACCTTCACCACCGATGTACGAAGTTACTTCGAAACCGTTGGTTAGACGTACACGACATACTTTACGTAGTGCCGAGTTAGGTTTTTTAGGTGTAGTAGTGTAAACACGAGTACATACACCACGTTTTTGTGGGCACGCTTCTAGTGCAGGCACGTTGCTTTTAACAACTTGCTTTACACGAGGTTTGCGAACCAACTGGTTAATAGTTGCCATTAACTAGCTCCTGAAATTTACTTGAAAGTAAGCTTTGTGAAAAATCTATCCCTAATCACAAGTCGTAATTAGGGACGCAAAATTCTATTCAGCAGTGGGAGGTGTGTCAAGAAATATACAGATCTTTTTTAGCCGTCCAGAGCTCAGGATGGTTTAATTTTAACCAAACTGATAAAACACGGCTACCAAGTGACTGATTTGTCGCTCAAAACCGTCAGCTTAACGAACCCGTCAAAGTCCACTTGACTAAGTGCACCAGAGACAAGGGGCTGTAAACCTCGGCTATCGAGATCCGGTTTTAACACCGACACCTGATCAACTGCGCAGATTTGAGTGAATAACTCATGATTGGGAAGGCAAACATACACCGCATCTTCCACTAAAAGGAAGTTATCCTGTGGTTGAGAGTAGGTCAATGCGAGTTTAAGTTTGTCGACTGATTTTACGATATGAAGCATAGCGTCCCCTAGAAAGTCAGTATCTGCTGGCATTGAGTTAGCTTCTGCGTTAACTCATCCGCTTCAACCGCGGTTACATCAATCAACAGGTTGTCTGTCGAAAGACCAAACTGACACAGGCTACGCTGACACACATACACCTGTTCGATGTCGTACAGGTCCATAAGCTTAAATGCTGAGATGTAGTCGCGTGATAGGACTTCGTCGGGTTGCTGAGCTTTAAGGAGCTGTGTCACGCCATCGCCAACAAAGAACACTGAGATATCTTCACTGTAAGCGGAAGCGGCAAGTAATGCATCTAACCCTTCTCTACCAGCAGCAGTACTATGAGGAAAACTATTAAATATAAAGGCTAACTTTCTCAAAACTGTACCACCCTATCTTGCGTGAGTAGCGCTTCCGATAAGCTCCCTAACCCGGCCTGAGTAAACCCTGACGCTAAGTTCGATGCGCTTAGTTGGTGTTGCTCTGCTTCGTCCGAGCTAATCACACCACGTCTTAGCGCGGCTGCTACACACGTTTCCAAGCTAACATCGTGCTCATCCGCTAGCTTTTGCCAAGCAGAAGCTAAATCGAATTCATCGTTAGCAGGTACGGTGAGATCGGAGCCATTACTGACGCCATCTTGATAGAAGAATACACTGTGAAGTTTGTGGCCCTGTTTAATCAGAGCCACGGCAAACTGGTAAGCACTTCTTGCGGACTGTGAACCGTAGACAGGTCCATTGACTAAGAGTGTATAGCTTAACAACCCTCTTCATCCTCTGTTTTACGTTGGCGGATGTATAGGTACACGGTGTGCTTGGAGATATTCAAGCGCTCAGCAACACGGTTAATCGCGTCTTTGATGTCGAAAATACCTTTGTCGTATAGCTCCATCACGATCTGACGGTTCTTAGTATTGTTCGATACTGACTTATCTGCGTTGATCTCTTCAATGGTGCGCTCAACCGTTTGGTCGACAAGCTCTTCAACGTCGCTTGCGAAGTTAACCGATGATGCGGCTTCGTCTGCGTCTTGCGTAGGCATGAAAGATTGCAGCACTTGTGAGAATGGCGCGTCTAGGTTGACGTTAATACACAGCAGGCCAATCACTCGGTCTTCACCATTGCGGATAGCAACCGTGATCGACTTCATTAATACTCCACCTTTAGCGCGAGTGAAGTATGAGCGTGAAAAGTTACGCTTAGAACCTTCAATATCTTTCAGCATCTTTAATGCAAGATCGGTGATCGGAGAGCCAACCTGACGACCAGTATTCTCACCGTTGGCAATTTTAATTGCAGAAGTATTGAGGTCTTCTAATGAGTGCAAAACGATTTCACAAAACGGACCAATAAGGCTCGCAATACCATCAACAACGGCCTCATAAGATCTTAAAATAATTTTATCGTGTTCACTGAATGGCATAACGTGGACTGATTCCATTTCAAGTAACACATCTGCATTGATTGTTTCTGTAGTAGTCACTTATTCCTTACCTTCGTGTGAAAAATCAACAAATTTATGTAAGTTTATCAGAAAATTTTAATTGCACACCTAGCTAACATTGCAACTAGTGATTTAGAACAAGTTTAAAAATAAAATACTCAATTTAAAATCATAAAAAAGCCTAACTTGAAGTTAGGCTTTTTATTCTACCAACGTATTTTAGAACGAAGTTTCGCTTTGATATTACTGAGCAGCGGCCGCTTCAGTATCATCAATTTTTAGTAATTCGACTTCGAACACTAGCGTTGAGTTAGCAGGGATAGTCGGTGTATCTTGCTCACCGTAGGCTAGCTCTGGCGGGATAACGAACTTATACTTAGAGCCAACTTTCATCAGTTGCACGCCTTCAGTCCAACCAGGAATTACGCGGTTAAGTGGGAATGTTGCTGGTTCACCACGCTCGTAAGAGCTGTCGAACTGAGTACCATCTGTTAACGTACCTTTGTAATGAACTTGAACTGTGTCCGTGTCTTTTGGAGAAGCGCCTTCACCTGCCGTCATTACTTGGTAAAGTAGACCAGATTCCGTTTGCTTAACGCCTTCAGTTTTAGCAAACTCAGCGCGGAAGTCATCACCCACTTTCTTAGTTTCTGCCGATTTTTCTGCCGCTTGTGCTTGCATAGTTTCAGCAACACGCTTATCTAGAGCTTCAAGAGCCGCTCGAGTCTCTTCTTCGTTCAGTGCCGTTTTCTCTGCGAATACGTCTTCGATACCTTGAAGAACCATGTCTTTGTCTAGGTTAATACCTAGCTCGCTTGGCTTATCAATGCTTGTGCTTAGGTAGTTAGCGAAAGATACACCGATTGCGTATGCTGCTTTGTCGTCTTCTGTTTTAAAGTTTACTGCTTCTACTTTAACTTCTTCTACTTGAGGAGCTTCTGCCTTTGGTTCTTCTTTCTGACAACCAACTGCTAGCATAACCGTTGCGGCAAGCAGTGATACTTTTAAAACTGATTTCATTGAATTCTCCAATTAATGGCCAAGCCATTGGTTATTGTGCACAAATCTAATGATTAGATTGGTGTGAATACGTTAGTTATAACAATATACTAGTCATATGTCTTTCGACAAAAACCGGATTATTAGACGTGATGCGAATATTTTTTCATTCATTGCTATGTACAATTGTCATCACCTTGTTAAATGGCTGTTTTTTCTTCCAAGATGATGATCAACGTTGGGAAATTGAACCCAATGGTGCCACCAGTTTTGCACTCAGCAGAGATGGACGCTTCGCCCTGCTCTACTCTCAGAAAAAACACTTACTGCTCTGGGACTTAGAGCAAAACAAAGAGCTTGCTCAACTCGGTCCGCAAGACCAATCAGAAAACCAAGTATCCCGTATCCGAATCTCGGACAATGGTCGCTTTGCCATTACCGCAAGCCAAATGAATTTCGCCGTGTGGGACTTATCTTGGACTCAAGCTGAAGGGCTTTGGTCTATTTCCGATGGCTTGATTCGCGATGTCGATATATCTAGCAACGGTGAAAAAGTATTGCTTGGCCTGTCTAATGGTAAAGCGATCTATGTGGATTTAGTCACCGGACGCCGTCTGGAGTTCCTCGCTCACCGAGAAAAAGTGAATTCGGTGTCCCTTTCGGCCAATGGTCGCTACGCACTTACTGGCGGGAATGATTACAAAGCTTACCTTTGGGATACCGAGTCTGGCTTGGTATTGCGTACCTTTGAGCATGAACAAAGAGTAGTACGAGTTGCGCTACAGCGCGATGGTGAACTGGCTTTTACCTCTGACGGAGGTAATCAGGCTATGATTTGGGATCTTGAAACTGGTGAGTATCAAGCGCAACTACAGAGCTGGTCTCGACAATTGATATTTTCAAGTGCACGTTTCTCTGATAACGGCCGCATGTTGGTGACAGGAACACCATCAAGCCAGGTGAGCGTGTGGAACACTCAGGATGGCAAAAGAATTTCTCGTCACGATGCTGAACCATTAAAAGATGCTCGCCCTCCCCGTGCGGTAGTGTATGATGCGACCTTTGATGATAAAAACCGTGTGATATCGGGCACCTCAGCGGGCATTGCCCAAGCTTGGAATGTGGATTAAGAACGATGACAGAAAAGCGAATTGAAAAACTGGAAAGCCGCGTGAATGACCTAGAGTGTCAGCTAGCTTTTCAAGAACAGACCATTGAAGAACTCAATGAAGCGCTTAGCCAACAACAGATGTTGATCACAAGAATGCAAGACCAAATGAAGTTCGTGGTTGGCAAAGTGAAAAACATGGATGGCTCAAACTTAGCAGACGCATCAGAAGAGACGCCACCGCCACACTATTAGGCAAGCTGAAAACGAGCGAATAAATATTAGTGATGCACTCCACTGACAACAAAAATTGAAAGGGCGGCAGATCTATCTGTCGCCCTTCGTTTATGTACCGACATGCCAGGATCAAACCATCATGGTTTACTCATCGGCATAAATTTTCACTTCAACATAGCCTTCAGTATCAACGCTGGCACGGTACATCCCAGAGCTGTTCATTCCGAAATGAATTTCGCCTTGGCCATCAATAGCGATCAAACCGCCTTCCCCCCCCATGGCTTTTAGTTCACCTTGGATAATTTGCTCACTGGCCGTGTGCACATCTTCCTTGAGGTAACGCATTCGTGCAGCCACATCACTGGCGACCATTTTTCTGAGGAAAAACTCACCCATACCCGTTGTAGAAACAGCAACGTTACCATTTTCGGCAATAGTACCTGCACCTATGATTGGCGAGTCACCGACACGACCATATTGCTTATTAGTCACGCCGCCAGTGCTTGTCGCTGCCGCTAAGTTCCCCGCTTGGTCTAACGCTACAGCCCCTACGGTTCCATGCTTTTTATCGTCTGGATACTGGTCTTGTTGCTCTTCATACTGAGCTTCAGAGAGAGCAAAAATACCTTTCTCCTTCATCGATTGCAGCTGATCGTAGCGACGTTCAGTAAAAAAGTAGTCTTGCTCGGTAAACGTATACTCGTGTTCAAAGGCAAACTTCTCAGCACCTTCGCCAATCAGTAGTACGTGGTCGCTTTTAAGCATCACATCACGCGCGAGCTCAACTGGGTTTTTAATATGACGCACCCCTGCTATAGCACCGGCATCCATTTCACGCCCATGCATCACTGA
Source organism: Vibrio sp. RW (assembly GCF_027587105.1). Lineage (NCBI taxonomy): Bacteria > Pseudomonadati > Pseudomonadota > Gammaproteobacteria > Vibrionales > Vibrionaceae > Vibrio > Vibrio sp. RW. The sequence goes on along the minus strand of NZ_JAPPTM010000004.1, from coordinate 144,967 downwards.
GGCATCCATCTCAACAAATTCATCATGAGTCAAAACCGAACCTTTACCAGCATTAAAGTGTGGGCTGTCTTCCATCACTTTAACCGATGCAACCACTGCATCGAGAGCATCACCGCCCGATTGCAGAACTTGATAACCGGCCAAAACAGACTTTTTCAAGGCTTCGACAATGCCCGTTTTTAGTTCATCGCTCATCTGATCTCGCAAGATGGTTCCAGCACCACCATGAATGGCGATTGAAAAAGGCTGTGACATGCAAATTCTCCACTGACGTATTCTTAGAATGTTGTGCTATCAATACCACATCCATGATTCTATGTCTGATAGAGAAAACCAAACTTTTTGCGGATGCTTAGATTTACGGATACTTAATTCGGTAGATTAAAAGCCAGGTCAAAAGGCTCGGCGCCAATACGAAAAAAGCCTCCACAAGGGAGGCTTTCAAGATTCTTAATCTACACCGTTAATTCGGTATTAGTGAGAACCACAGCTACCGCCGCCGCAGCAGCCGTCTTTTTTCTCTTCACCGTGGTCGTGGTCTTCGCCACCGCAGCAACCGCCTTCGTGGTCATGATCGTGGTCGTGACCACAGCCACCTTCTTGGTGCACATGACCGTGTTGAACTTCTTCTTCAGTCGCTTCACGAACCGCTACAACTTCAACATCAAACGTTAGTGTTTGACCAGCTAGCATATGGTTACCGTCAACAACAACTTCGTCGCCATCTACTTCAGTAATTTCTACTGGGATCGGACCTTGGTCTGTATCCGCTAGGAAACGCATACCTACTTCGATTTCTTCAACACCTTGAAACACATCAGAAGGCACTCGTTGAACGAGTGCGTCGTTGTGCTCACCGTAAGCCTCTTCTGGAGTAACAGTTGCAGAGAATTTGTCGCCAGCCACTTTGCCTTCAAGCTCTTTTTCAAGACCTGTAATTAGGTTGTTGTGACCGTGAAGGTAATCTAGTGGAGCCTCTGCAGTTGATTGATCAACTACTACGCCATCTTCAAGTTTCACTTGATATGCAACACTAACCACTACGTTCTTTTCAATTTTCATGAGAGCTCCAAGGAGGTTTGGACTAGGCTCGAACAGTTGAACCTAGGAATAAATTTTGTACACCGGGTATTATGGGGATGAATTAATGAAACTCAATCATTCTGGTTTAAAAATACCGATCATTTCTTGATTCGCGTGTTCAGATTTCTCTACAGTTTTGGGTTTACGCTGTTCAGTGAAGTCGCAGTCGACACATTCCACCAACTCGATATTATTCTCGACCCACCAGCGAAGTGTGTCTTGAGTGTTGCAGCTTGGGCAGCTCGCCCCTGCGATAAAGCGTTTTTTCTGTTTCACGTTCATGTCCTTTACTACTCTGGATTCGCTGTTCTTCTATGCTCCACGATGTAAAGCCAATAGAGACCGCGTTTATTATTAGGCTGTATTTTTCTTATTACAAAATCATTGGCTCTAAGCTCTGAATTATTGCCAATAGTTTCGAGACTGGTGATCGTTTTCCATCTCGTGTCCAAAAATCTCTTCGAGCTCTTTGCGAGCCTCTTTGGCTCTTTGAGCTAGCTCTGCATCTTCACTATGCTGAGAAAGTAACTCCTTCAGCATACCATTATCCAATTTCCTAAAGTGTGCTTCTGCTCGCTTCGCTTTATAAGGATGCATGCCGAGTTCGGTCAACGTTTGACGACCTAAATCGAGGGCTCCAAGGAAGGTTTCTCGCGAGTAGTTACTCACACCGTGGTTAAGCAATTGATAGGCCTCAACACGGCTTCGAGCACGCGCTAAGATCTTTAAGCGTGGGAAGTGCTGCTTACATAAATCGACGGTTTTCATAATTTCGTCTGGAGAGTCAGTACACAACACAATCGCTTCGGCTTTATCTGCACCCGCAGCTCTTAACAACTCTAAGTGTGTTGAATCGCCGTAAAATACTTTGTAACCGAACTTTCTAAGGATATGTATTTGGCTAGCATCACTCTCAAGGACTGTGATACGAATCTTGTTGGCATACATTAAGCGGCCAATGATTTGACCAAAACGACCAAAGCCAGCAATGATCACTCGAGGGCTGCGATCCACCACATCTGAAGACATCGAACTTTCACTGATTTGATTAAGTTGACGAGCGAAAAATTTATCTTGCAGCTTTAACATCAATGGCGTTGTCACCATAGACAAGCTGACAACAACCAATAAGAACGACACTTGTTCGTTACTTAAGAGGCCTTGTGCGCTCGCCGCAGTAAAAATGACAAAGGCAAACTCACCACCTTGGCTAAGAATCATTGCCATTCGGCTACGCGCTTTAGCTTGAGTACCAAAGATACGAGCAAGCACATACAACACTAACCCCTTTAAGACGACCAAAGCCGACACAGCACTGAGTATGACGAATGGGCTTTCCGCTAACAAACCTAAATTTACCGCCATCCCAACAGAGATAAAGAACAGACCTAGCAGTAGCCCTTTGAAGGGGTCAATCGCAATCTCAAGCTCGTGTCGATATTCACTTTCAGCCAAAAGTACGCCCGCGAGGAAAGTACCTAATGCCATCGACAAGCCAATTTGCTGCATTATGACCGCAATACCAATCACAAGTAATAGTGCCGCAATCGTAAACACCTCACGAACACCACTCATGACTATGTACCGAAACAGTGGTCTCAGTAAGAAGTGACCACCAACAAACAAACCAATCACACCACCTAGCATCCACAACATATCAGCCCAACTACCACCGACATTACCAGCAAGCAGGGGTAACATCGCCAACATTGGAATGACCGCGATATCTTGAAAAAGTAACACCGCAAAGCCTGACTGCCCGGCCTCTTTGCCACCGAGCTCCCGCTCCTCAATAACACGCAAAGCTATCGCAGTTGAAGATAGTGCCAACCCCATACCTATCACGAGACTCGTTTGCCAACTTAAACCAAACAAACGCACGATAGCGGTAATTATCAAAGTGGTGATCAGCACTTGCGCGCCACCCAACCCAAGAATAGGCGCTCTCATTTGCCACAATTTTTTTGGGTTTAGCTCTAAACCAATCAGAAAGAGCAATAATACGACCCCAAGCTCGGAGAAATGCAGAATTGCCTCGACGTCACTGATCAGCCCGAGCCCCCATGGCCCAATCGCCACACCTGCTAACAAATACCCCAACACCGAACCCAAACCAGCTCGCTGTGCGATAGGAACCGCAACGACAGCCGCCGCTAAAAAGATAACGCTACTTTGCAGAAAATCATTAGTCAGGGCCATCATTCGCTCCTGTATCTTGTAGCGGATCTTGCAACCAGTTTCGATAGGCTTCAGCGTGTTGATAACGCGCCATATCCGAAACATTCCGTGCCCAATGTAAAACCAAAGGTGACATCCAGTTCATCTGACACAAAGCAGCGGTTAACTCAAACGGTTGTAAGATCTCTTGCAATGGATATTTATTATAGCCTGCAGCGCCAAATGCCTCTTCTTTACCACCAGTAGTGATAACACTTCTCCAGTACCTACCTTTAAGCGCACACTGCTCACCAAACGCAAAACCTTTCCCTAACACGCGATCAAACCACTCCTTTAAGAGCGAAGGGCATGAATACATAAATAGAGGGTGTTGAAACACAATCACGTCGTACTCAAGGAGCAATTTACGCTCATAAGGGACATCGATAAAAAAGTCTGGATAGATGGCATAGAGATCATGAACTTTAACATGCCCTAGCGACTCTACCTTTTTAATCATCATCTGATTAGCAATAGAGGTGTGCGGCTCTGGGTGTGCGTAAATGATTAACACCTTTGGCACGGGGTTGTCTGTCGAGGGAGTATTACTCATTCCTTTGAAACATTCCTTTGAGGGCTAAACAGTGGCAAGGCCACAAGAATTTAAAACAAAAGTTATTAATATGTTATTGGCATAATAACGCAAATTGCATTGTGATCGACTTTAATCTGGTTTCAGCCTACTATGCAGGCGTCTGTTCACCTCTAATTTCTATGCTACTTCTATGATTACTTTCTCTGATATTCAATTGCTACGCGGCGGTAAGCCACTCCTCGACCAAGCATCTGCGACTCTTCATCCTGGCGACAAGATCGGTTTGGTTGGTAAAAACGGCTGTGGTAAATCCACGCTTTTCGCCTTAATTAAGGATGAATTATCGATTGATGCCGGTTCATTCAGTAAACCCGCTCACTGGGAAATGGCTTGGGTTGCACAAGAAACCCCAGCATTAGAAAGAAAAGCCATTGAGTATGTGATTGATGGTGACAGAGAATATCGTGGCCTTGAAGAGCAATTAGCCAAAGCAGAACAGGCCGACAACGGTACACTGGTAGCAGAGATACACGGAAAAATTGAAACTATTGGTGGTTACACCATCAATTCACGAGCCGCAGAATTACTTGATGGCCTTGGTTTTCGTCAAGAACAAATGACATGGAATCTGACCCAATTTTCGGGTGGTTGGCGTATGCGCTTGAACTTAGCGCAAGCTCTTCTATGTCGTAGTGACTTACTGCTACTCGATGAGCCTACCAACCACTTAGACTTAGACGCAGTGATGTGGTTAGAGCGCTGGCTACAAAGCTACCCTGGTACACTGATTCTTATCTCGCACGATAGAGACTTCTTAGATCCTATCGTCAACCGCATCGTGCATGTTGAAAACCAGCAGCTTAACGAATACACAGGAAACTACTCGTCGTTTGAGACTCAACGTGCTCAGAAACTGATCCTGCAACAAGCAATGTTCCAGAAGCAGCAGAAGCAAATGTCTCACATGCAAAGCTACATTGATCGTTTCCGTTACAAAGCCTCAAAAGCTCGCCAAGCACAAAGCCGCATTAAAGCACTTGAGAAAATGGAACAAGTGCTACCCGCTCAATTTGATAACCCATTCAGCTTTGAATTTAGAGAGCCAGACGCGCTGCCTAATCCAATCATGATGATGGATGAGGTATCGGCGGGCTACGACGACAACCTAATTCTAGAAAAGATTCGCCTTAACCTCGTTCCAGGTAGCCGTATCGGCCTGCTGGGCCGAAATGGTGCGGGTAAATCGACACTGATCAAACTGCTTTCAGGCGAACTAAAACAGCAAGGTGGTGAACTGAACTATTCGCAAGGCGTTAAGTTGGGTTACTTCGCTCAACATCAATTGGAAACGCTGCATCCAGAAGAGACGCCACTGCAACACATGATGCAGATTGCGCCTAAGCACACCGAGCAACAATTGCGAGATTACCTAGGCAGCTTTGGCTTCCAAGGTGAAAAAGCGCTCGATAAAGTGGCTCCGTTTTCTGGTGGTGAAAAAGCACGATTGGTATTGGCGCTACTGGTATGGCAAAAGCCAAATCTCTTGTTACTCGATGAACCAACCAACCACCTTGACCTCGATATGCGTCAAGCGCTGACCTTCGCGCTACAAACGTTTGAAGGCGCGATGGTTATCGTATCGCACGACCGTTACTTACTGCGTGCAACCACCGATGACTTGTACCTAGTACATGACCGTCAGGTTGCGCCCTTTGACGGTGATCTTGACGATTACTATAAATGGCTGACTGAACAGCAAAAAATTGAACGTAAAGAAGCGCAAGCGTTAGCTCCGGCTAAAGACAGCGCGAACAGCGCAGCATCAAAGAAAGAACAAAAACGTAAAGAAGCAGAGTTCAGAAAACTGACCGCGCCTATTCGCAAACAATTGACTCAATTTGAAAAGAAAATGGATAAGTTGACGCTTGATCTTGAAGAAGCTGAACAACAATTATCTGACACTTCACTTTATGAAGCTGAAAATAAGGCTAAACTGAATAAAGTACTCGCACTGCAAGCGAGCAGTAAATCACAGCTAGAAGAAGTTGAAATGGATTGGATGTCCACTCAGGAAGAGCTTGAGCAAATGGAACAGGAAATGGATAGCTTATGAGCCCAGAGCACGCCCCGATATCACTAACACTGGAACGACTATGGCAATTTAGCCTTCAGTATTACAGTGTGCGCGGTGTAAAGGATGCGTGCTTAGCTTTGCAAAACCAGTTCCACGGCAACGTCAATCTTCTGCTGCTTCTCAAATGGCTTGATGAGCAGCAACTCTCTTTTGCCGAAGAAGAGTGGCATAAAGTACAACAGTGTTTAAGCCGCTCTGAAACTCTTCTTCACAACTATCGTGAGCTACGTAAACACCTCAAACCTCAGGTTGTCGACTCTCTCTACCGCGAAGCTCTCCAATTTGAGCTACAGCTAGAGAAACAGCAGCAGTCCGACCTCGTTGACTGCATTAACTCCCTTAAACTTTTTGCTAGCCAACAATCGTCACTCACCTTTCAATACTGTCGTTTATTAGGGGCAGAAAACCTCTATGCCGCTTTTTCTGAACCAGCACCACAGCCCTAACACGTCACCTCTCCCTTTTGAATCAAAACCCGAGCTTAATTTCGCACTATCATTTCCATGTTCACGTACAGACGAATGCACACCAAAGGCAATCGATAAGACAACCAACCTTGATGATATTCAGCCAGTTACGATCAACCTGTTTTTATGTTTCCTATAAGTTAAACCCTTGCGCTTATACCGAGAATCACCCAAGATCAAATCAAAACGTGAGCGTTTCACAACAAGCTCAATCCTTTATCAAAGCCCATAAAATAAGCATGGACTGTTTTTATGACAATATTTACCGCTGCCGCTGGTTTATCTAACCCCCACTTACAAACCTTAATACCACGGTTTATTAGAAAGCAGGCGTTGTTTCATCCTCAATGGCAAACATTAGAAACACTCGATGGTGACTTTCTCGACCTTGCTTGGAGCGAATCACCAAGTGGTGACAATCCAGGTAGTAATCATCGAAGTAACAAACCTATATTCGTTCTGTTCCATGGTTTAGAAGGTAGCTTTGAGAGTCCTTATGCCAACGGCCTAATGAATGCGTTTGCTAAAGAGGGTTGGCTTTCAGTGATGATGCATTTTAGAGGCTGCAGCGGAAAACCGAATCGATTGGCTCGCGCATATCACTCAGGTGAAGTCGAAGACGCTCGCTTCTTCCTTAAACACCTTCATACACATTTTCCAAACAATCCAAAGGTTGCGGTTGGGATTTCCTTAGGCGGAAACATGTTAGCGAACTATTTGGTTGAATACGCAGATGACCCATTGCTGTCGGCGGCAACAATAGTTTCTGCACCTTTTGATCTTGCCTGTTGTTCAAGCCGCATTGAACGAGGTTTCTCCAAGATCTATAAGAAGTACCTGCTCAATTCACTCAAATCCAATGCGTTGAAAAAGGGTAATCTGCTACAAGATAAACTCGGGATCACCGCTGAAGCGATCAAGAAAATTAATAAGCTATACGAGTTTGATGAACGGATTACTGCGCCGCTACACGGGTTCAAAAACGCGCAAGACTATTACGCACAGTGCTCCGCTCTTCCTAAGCTCAATCAGATAAAACTACCGACACAGATCATTCACGCCAAAGATGATCCATTCATGACTGATGATGTTATTCCAAAATTCGTCCTCCCCGACAACATCGATTATCGTCTATTTCAGAAAGGTGGCCATGTTGGATTCATCACAGGTAGCACACTAAAGCCACGATTTTGGTTAGAAGAAGCATTACCCGCCTACTATGAAAGTCTCCAAGATTCGGCATAATGCCCGGACGTTATAAAAATAAGCTTAGCTTTGGTAAAGAGGGGGGAGTGGTAATGTCCACTAGACACACTCATCAATGTACCAATGAACATACTCATGAACATAAAAGAGAGAAGTATTTATGATCATCCCATGGCAAGACATCGCGCCAGAGACACTGGAAAACCTCATCAAAGAGTTCGTACTGCGTGAAGGTACAGACTACGGCGACGTAGAGGTTTCATTACAGAACAAGATTGACCAAGTGAAACATCAATTAGCCTCGGGAGAGGTCAGCATCGTGTTTTCTGAGCTACATGAAACCGTTGATATCCAAGTCATAAAACGCTTCTAGGCTGCGCTTAGAAAGGAGCCGTGTTATAGTAAAAATCGATTGCTAACAAGTATGTTACTCAAACGACAAGGGTTGTCATGTCCGCTAAACATCCAATTATTGCGGTGACGGGTTCGTCTGGAGCCGGCACCACCACTACCTCAGAAGCCTTCCGTAAAATGTTCAATATGATGGACGTGAAGGCCGCTTGGGTTGAAGGGGATAGCTTCCATCGCTTTACTCGACCAGAAATGGATGTCGAAATCCGCAAGGCACGCGCGCAAGGTAAGCACATCAGCTACTTTGGTCCACAGGCTAACGATTTTGGCGCATTAGAAGAATTCTTCCATCAATACGGTAATGAAGGCACCGGTAAAGTACGGAGTTATCTGCACACCTTCGATGAAGCCGTGCCTTACAATCAAATGCCAGGTACCTTTACGCCATGGCAAGAGATCCCTGAAAATTCAAATGTGATGTTCTACGAAGGCCTACACGGCGGTGTAGTAGACGGAGACATCAACGTCTCTAAACATGTCGACCTGCTAATTGGCATGGTGCCAATCGTAAACCTTGAATGGATACAAAAATTCGTTCGTGACACACGCGATCGCGGGCACTCACGCGAAGCAGTAATGGACTCAATTGTTCGTTCAATGGATGATTATCTTAACTACATTACTCCTCAATTTTCGCGTACTCATATCAATTTTCAACGAGTGCCAACCGTAGATACATCCAACCCACTCAACGCCAAAGGGATCCCTAGTTTAGACGAGAGCTTCGTAGTTATACGATTACGTGGCATCAAAAACGTCGATTTCCCCTACCTTTTGGCTATGATTGATGGCTCATTTATGTCTCGCCACAACACGCTTGTGGTGCCAGGAGGAAAAATGAGTTTTGCTATGGAGCTCATTGTAAGGCCAATCCTGCAGCAGCTCATCGAAACCGGCAAAATAGGTTAACGGTACATCATTCTTATTGATTACTTTTCATACCGTGATCATGTGCACAATTTTGCGTAAAAAATCGTAGCTTGGTCACGATTAAAATCAAGAAATAGTACCTGAAAAAGGATACTATTCTTAAACGAAACACAAGATAGCTTGCAGCACTCAACAAGTGCTCTTATCCTAACGAGTCAATCCAGGCTTAGCTAAAATACGGAAAGCAGCAAGCATACCCTGCAGAGGAAGTAAGATATTATGGTTCTAGGTAAACCCCAAACCGATCCAACATTAGAGTGGTTCCTTTCACACTGTCATATTCATAAGTACCCTTCAAAAAGTACTTTGATTCATGCTGGTGAAAAGGCAGAAACCTTGTACTACATTGTGAAAGGTTCTGTGGCAGTTCTTATCAAAGACGAAGAAGGTAAGGAAATGATTCTTTCTTACCTAAACCAAGGCGACTTCATCGGTGAGCTTGGCTTATTCGAAGAAGACCAAGAGCGTACTGCGTGGGTTCGAGCAAAATCTCCTTGTGAAGTCGCTGAGATTTCTTTCAAGAAATTCCGCCAACTTATCCAAGTGAACCCAGACATTCTGATGCGTCTTTCAGCGCAAATGGCAAGCCGCCTGCAAGTAACTAGCCAAAAGGTTGGTGACTTAGCGTTCCTTGACGTAACCGGTCGTATCGCTCAAACGCTACTAAACCTAGCGAAACAACCCGATGCAATGACTCACCCTGACGGCATGCAAATCAAGATCACTCGTCAAGAAATTGGCCAGATCGTTGGTTGTTCTCGTGAGACAGTAGGTCGCATCTTAAAGATGCTAGAAGAGCAGAACCTAATTTCTGCACACGGTAAAACTATCGTGGTATACGGCACTCGTTAATCTCGATTAACTGAGCCAAAAATTTGAAAGCCACCAAATGAAAATTTGGTGGCTTTTTTGTTATCTAAAGATCTAGAGAGCAGATGCGAGATGCGAATGGAACACTTACAACTTCCAAACGCAAACTATCTCGAAGCGAAGCGCACCCGCATCCCTAGGGCAAAGCCCGTGCTCGAATCTTTCTTTAACCGTTGGTGCTTTCAAAAATCTTGTCAGCCGATGCTGCGACAAACCCGGTATAAAGCTCACCATTCGCCATCGCATAGCGCTTAGCAAACTCATAGAAGCCACCAGGAATCATCTCATTGCCTTCCACAAATGAAACTGGGACTTTGTCTGCCATTGTTGATGATTGCTCTAATAAGACCTCTGGAGAGCCTTTCACCTCACCTCCAGACGCATTGATCGTGAATCCCGACTCATTCAGATAGTCATTCACGGCCTGCACTTCATCGAAGTTATTAAGTTGGTTCACACTCACCGTAAAGTGGTTGGCACCGTAACCATGAGCCGCTAGCCAAGACGCGTATTCACTCTCTTTTGCTAGCAATTGGAAATCTGCGAAGCTCAAATCCCAGAGACGACCACCAAACAAGAATTCATGACCTTGAAGCTGACTTGCGTCAACTTGCTCAACCAACTTAGCAACGATCTGTTGCAACTCACTTGAGCACTCTTCTACCTTCAACTCACTAATGAACACTTTCGGCTGCTTTGGATCTGGATGCTCGTAATGCTTAGCGACTAGCTTCTTGCTCTCAAACAGGTAATCGCCACACGCTTTATAACCTAACTCAAGGAAAGGCTTAGCCAGCGTTTCAATTCCCAGCGGAGCTACATTGAAAGTACGCAGTGCAATATGATCATTAATCAGCGCTTCGTCTTCTTTTAGCAACTGGTGTACTTTCTCAGCCGATGGGCACAGCCTGTGAATGTAATCATCCCATAGTGATTTAAATAGTAGATCGGGCGTCATGGTGACTCCTTGTCAGAGGTTCTAGCAAGCTAGTAATTTGGATTAGAAAGGGAGAGGCTGAGACCCAAAGTCAGCAGCCATCAGCCTGTGACATACTTGTTCTATTATTATCTACCGCCCAATCTAGGTGTCGGACGTGATGGAAAAGGAAGCGATAACACCACTTCCCTATTTCCAATTTAACGAATGAGCTTAGTGCTCATTAGTCTAAATTACAGCGCAATACCCGGGCTAAACGTTGCTGGAAGTTGAGTTTCACCACCTTCCATTGAAGCCATAGGATAAGCACAGTAGTCAGCCGCATAGTAAGCACTAGGGCGTAAGTTACCTGAAGCACCCGGACCACCAAATGGTGCATCACCACTGGCGCCTGTTAGCTGACGGTTACGGTTCACAATACCCGCTCGAATATGGTCAACGAAGTATTCCCATTCAGAATCATCTGTTGATACTAAACCAGCAGATAAACCAAAGCGTGTGTCGTTAGCTAACTCAACCGCTTGCTCTAGTGACTGGTAACGAATTACTTGTAGCAATGGACCGAAGTACTCTTCATCCGGCAGTTCAGCAATGTTGGTTGCATCGATAATCCCCGGAGAAACAAACGCCGCTTGACCCGCTTTTGCTTCTACTAGGCTGACACCGCCTAGCGATTGCAGATTCGCTTGCGCGTCTAAAATAAACTTAGCTGCTGCTTCAGAGATCTGTGGGCCCATGAATGGTGCTGGCTCAGCGAAAGGCTGATCAACACGAATCTTTTGCGTAGCTGCTACCAGCTTATCGATCAGTAGGTCGCCCTTCTCACCAACAGGAACATACAGGCGACGAGCACATGTACAACGTTGACCTGCACTGATGAACGCCGATTGGATAATGGTGTATACCGTTGCGTCCGCATCACCGTATTGGTCGCTGATCACCATCGGGTTGTTGCCGCCCATTTCTAGAGCTAGCATCTTGCCCGGTTGACCCGCGAATTGACGGTGCAGGATATGGCCCGTATTCGCACTACCCGTAAATAACACGCCATCAAGACCTTTAGCATCGGCCAGTGCGATACCTGTCTCTTTAGCGCCTTGCACTAGGTTGATTACGCCAGCAGGAAGACCCGCTTCTTGCCATAGCTTCATTGCGAACTCACCTGTCCAAGGTGTTTGCTCTGAAGGCTTAAATACCACGGTATTTCCCGATAGCAGTGCAGGAACAATATGACCGTTAGGGAGGTGTCCTGGGAAGTTATAAGGACCAAATACCGCCATCACGCCCAGTGGACGGTGACGAAGTACGATTTGGTTGCCTGCCGCTTCACGTGAAGCTTCACCAGTACGTTCGTGGTAAGCACGGATAGAGATAGCGATCTTGCCTGCCATCGCGCCCGCTTCCGTGCGAGTTTCCCAAATAGGTTTACCCGTCTCTTTTGCGATAATTTGTGCGATTTCTTCGCTGTTCTCTTTCACTTTTTCCGCGAACTTCAACACGATCGCTTCGCGCTCAGAAAAGCTCAGCTTTTTCCAAACTAAGAAGGCTTCACGAGCCGCCGCTACTGCGGATTCAACCTGTGCCGGTGTTGCACTATCACCCTGCCACACTACTTCGTTGTTGTATGGGCTTACTGATGTCATGGCATCACCTTGACCTGCCACCCATTGTCCTGCTATCCACTGAGTCATACTTCTATCCTTAAAAATCTTCGACAGATAATCACCGCTCTTATTGAGCCAACATGCGAACGAATTCGCCTTCTTTTACTTCAAGAGCGCTTGCTACTTCAGATGATAAAATCACTGTGTCTCTTTCTTGGTCATACGCGCCTTTCGCGGCGACCGCGCGGAAGTTTTCAAACGAGGTATTACCAATTAGGAAGTCTTTCGAGCTAGAGTGATCGGCAATTTTTACTTGAGCACGAATCGCATGACGCACTGATTCGATATTTTTTAAATCACATTCAACCGTTGGACCTGCATCAAAAATGTCAACATAGCCACGATTAGTAAAACCTTCACGTTCAAGTAGCCTTAGTGCCGGACGAGTATTCTCGTGCACTTGACCAATCACAGACTGGGCCTCTTTACTCAATAAGTTTACGTAGATTGGTAACTTTGGCATAAGATCAGCAATGAAGCCTTTCTTACCAATACCGGTTAAGTAATCTGCAAGTGTAAAATCAATAGAGAAGAAGTGCTCTTGCAGCCACTGCCAGAAAGGTGAATTGCCTTCAGCATCCGATACACCACGCATTTCAGCAAAAATAGTGTCAGAGAAGCGCTCTGGGTGTTCAGCCATGATTAAGAAACGACACTTAGACATCAAACGGCCATTCAATCCACCACGGAAATCAGGTCGCAAGAATAGTGTGCAGATCTCACTGCATCCGGTGTAGTTATTACCGAAAGTCAGCAGCTTCACGACATTATTAACGCCAAGCTTTTGTGATGAGTGAACCACTTTACTGATGTGGTAAGAATAAAACGGTACATCCCAGCCAATCGAAGCTTCGATTCCTGTCGTACCGGCCACTTCTCCAGTTTCGGTATCAAAGCCAACCATTAAGTAGCCTTCGTCACCGGGCTCAGTCACATCTTGTTTGGCAAAGCTGTATTCAGAGTGAGTAATTCGGTTGGTTAACAGTTCTTCATTAACCGGAAGAGACGTAAATCCATGTCCTGACTCAACGGCGCAGGTATGCAGCGAATCGTAGTCAGATAATTTAATTGGGCGAACAACTAGCATCAATATTCCCTCCAGATGCAAAACAGGCCCAAAACCAGAAGCTTGGGCCTTTAGCGAAACGTCATAGGATCGCTCTAATGACGATGATTCCTATGACGTCGCTCAGGCTATACTAGCGTAGCGATTGCTTTGTCTAGTTTTGATAAGCCTTCTTCAATTTCTTGTGTAGTAATAACCAGTGATGGCGTGAAACGAACCACGTTTGCCCCCGCAACCAGTACCATCAAGCCTTGTTCACCAGCTGCTACTAATACGTCGCGAGCACGGCCTTGCCACTCTTCATTCAGCGCAGCACCTAACAATAGACCTTTACCACGGACTTCACTGAAGATTTGGTACTTGTCGTTAATCTTAGCAAGACCATCACGGAACAGTGCTTCACGCTCTTTCACGCCTGCTAATACTTCAGGTTGGCTAACCACATCAACAACCGCTTCTGCAACAGCACACGCCAGTGGGTTACCACCGTAAGTAGAACCGTGAGTACCTACTTTAAGGTGCTCTGCTAGCTCTGTGGTCGTTAACATTGCACCGATAGGGAAACCACCACCGAGTGATTTCGCAGTGCTTAGAATATCAGGTGTCACACCTAGGCCTTGGTAAGCGTAAAAATTACCAGTACGACCATTACCGGTTTGTACTTCATCAAAGATAAGCAGTGCGTTATGTTTATCACACAGTTCACGAACCGTATTCACGAACTCAGAAGTTGGAGAGATGATACCGCCTTCGCCTTGCAGAGGTTCCATCATAATTGCACAAGTGCGATCAGAGATGTGCGCTTCTAGCGCTGCAATATCGTTGTAAGGTAGATGAGTCACATCGCCCGGTTTAGGACCGAAACCATCAGAGTAAGCTTCTTGCCCACCAACGGTTACGGTAAAGAAAGTACGACCGTGGAAACCTTGTTTGAATGCAATGATTTCAGATTTTTCAGGACTATGGACATCCGCAGCCCAACGACGAGCTAGCTTCAATGCTGCTTCATTGGCTTCAGCGCCAGAGTTCGCAAAGAATACTTTTTCTGCAAAACACACGTCGGTTAGCTTTTTCGCTAGACGCAGCGCAGGTTCGTTGGTCATCACATTACTTAGATGCCAAAGCTTATTCGCTTGCTCAGTAATTGCATTCACCATTGCTGGGTGACAGTGACCCAAACAGCTCACAGCGATACCACCAGCAAAGTCGATATACTCTCGGCCTTGTTGGTCCCAAACGCGTGCGCCTTCCCCTTTTACTGGGATCATTTCCATTGGGTTATAACAAGGCACCATCACCTCATTAAACAGACTACGTTCTACTTTATTTTCCACTGTCATCGTACATTCCTTCTCGATACCGCAAGCTTCGCAAATAAGCGTATTGGTTTATAAGTGAGACAAAAATATTTTGTCCCGTCATAATCCCGCCGCAGCATTATATTTACATTTAATTAACGTTTTCAATAGTAGATTATTCTTTAGCCATCCATGACAGCCAGCTAAATGTCACTACCCATGACTATTTATGCATCAATTAATCTATTTTATGAAGCTTTTTCTATTCAAACGTATCTCTAAAAACAGCAAAGCCTTACTGGTACAGCTGTATATTGAGGTCGAGAGGAAATAAGGCGAATAATATTGCATAGACTAAAAACTTAGCCTAACGAGGGAGAAATGTTATAAAAGGTGATCAGTGTCAGGGAGAGAGGAGCGCTTAAAACACGGATTCAAACACCTAGCGTCTTAGGAAATTAGCCAGAAGTTGGTGTCCCTGATCTGTTTTAATCGATTCAGGGTGGAACTGTACTGCATCAATCGGCAAGGTTTTGTGTTGATAACCCATGATCTCATCCATACTGCCATCTTCAAATTCCGTCCAAGAAGTGAGTTCAAAGCAGTCGGGTAGCGTGCCATTCTTCACCACTAAAGAGTGGTATCGCGTCACAGTCAGAGGATTATTGAGACCTTGGAAAACACTCTTACCGTTGTGACGGATTGGAGAGGTTTTACCATGCATCACTTGTCTGGCTCTCACCACTTCACCACCAAAGACTTGGGCAATGGCTTGATGACCAAGACACACCCCTAAGATCGGCAGCTTACCAACGAAGTGCTCAATGACTTGCAGAGAAATACCCGCATCATCGGGCGTACAAGGGCCCGGCGAGATAACAAGATGACTAGGATTCAGCGCTTCAATGCCCGCAATATCAATCTCATCGTTGCGAGCAACTTTTACAGTTACCCCTAACTCACAGAAATACTGATACAAGTTATAGGTAAAGGAGTCGTAGTTATCGAGGATAAGTAACATGGGTCGAAATCGTTTGCTAAATACTAAAGGGTTGGGAGATATAGGGGCGGTATTGTGCAATACCCATAGCGAAAGGCAAGTGGAAACTGCATTTCGCCAATAATTAAGGCCAACCTAAGTTGACCTTAATTGTTTACAGGTAGCTCTAAGCTATCTGGATTGGCTTGCTTGTATAGCTTGCTAATCTACTTACGATTTAGCTATTTGCGACGACGCCACATTGCTAGGCCGAACAATGACATCAGTGCACCAAAACCGAATGAACCGCCGACTCTTAGCTCAAGAACAGCAGGATCATGATCCGATGAACGGAAGTGATCTTGGTACTTAGGCAGATCGCTTTTGTACTCTTCGTTGTAGTCAAATAACGTCGATTCGCCACCGTTAATGTGCCAGTCAGTAGCATCAACCACCATGTCCTTCAAGCTGTCACTGATCAGTAAGTGATCCAACGCGCCCACTTCGTCATTGTATGAGTAGCTCCAGCTGTCTGGGTGCTTTTGAGCCACTGCATTAATGTAGCCGTAGTTCTTAGTAATCACCGCACCGCTATCACCAAACTGCTCAACACCATCAATGTAAGTGTTACGCGCCGCTTTAATTTGCTTACCGTATTTCTCTTCAGAGTAATCCGTTAGCACCAGCATTGGATCTTCCATGCCGTACGAGTTCATATCACCCAGAATCACTTTATGGCCTTTGATGCCATCAAGCTCTTCACCTAATGCGACCGCAGCTGCCACACGGAAGTTCTCACATGAACCTTGCTTATCGGCATCAACACCACCTTGACCACCCTCTTCAACTGGCGCAGCATCCTCCCAACACTTAGAACCTTTCGATTTAAAGTGGTTAATCGCTACGGTGAGTTTCTCTTTGGTGCCTTTAACTTTAAAGGTTGGCGCTAATGAGTCGCGTTGGTAGTTCTTACCGTCTTCAATCACCTTGCCTGAATCGTCTAACACCTCTGGTGCTTGCTGGCTTGGCATCGCGATAACACGGCTGTCTTTAAGTTTCACTACCTTCTTACGGTAGATAACACCCGTTGTGATTACGTCGGTACCAATCGAGTCCATCTCGTCGGTTACGCCATCTTCATTAGAGTCGACAGCGACAAACGTATAACGGTCTTTCTTACGTTCAATACGGTTATTCAGCTGATTAACAAGCTGCCCAATGGCAGAGCCTTCACCAAATCCGTTGTTCTCAATTTCCATCAAACCAATGATGTCAGCGTCTAAGCGAAGAATTGCGTTGACAATCTTCTCTTGCTGCATTTCAAACTCAGTGATGGTGTTTGCGCCACGGTTACTGCCGTGCTGGTTCGCATCACCATCAAATGGAGAGTTGAAGTAGTTCAGTACATTGAAGGTCGCGATACGTAGATCACCTTCATCCATGTCTGGCTTGTCGGTACGCGGATCGTTGCGAACGAAGTTTTCAGCCGAGATCTGGTTAGTCGCAATTAAACGGTACTCACCGTAGCTGTAAGTCAACACACCTTCTAGGCCAACAATGGTGTCATCGATACGGATATAGTCTTCTGTTGAGCCATCTTGGTCGATGTCGGTACGGCCAAAGTCTGGATAAAAAGGAACTTGACCATCACCCGCTTTTTGATCCGTTTCTACGAAAAGACGACGATCAGCGTTGTCTTCTGTTTGTTGTTTCGCGTCATCAGAACCTGCGGCGAAAAGCTGGTTAGGCTGCATGTTGATACGCTCATGCGCCAACACCATGTTGTTACGACGACCTGCGTAGTCATAACCGAAGGTACGCGTTACACGCATATCAAGTGCTTCGGTTGTTTTCACCAACATGCCTTCGTAGCGTTCAAGCGTTGCCGCGAAGTTCTCATCACTGTCTAGCGCTTCAATCGCCGTTGCTTCAGGTGCTTGTTGTGTCCACTGCTTTAGCCATTGATTGTTTTCAACTTTAAGCTGAGTGTGGCTGTAGTATTCTTGAACCTTACCTTTCACACACACCACATCGCCCGCTGCTAGCTCTGAGCTTGACTGGTTAGTATGAATGAATAGACCTTCAGAGGTGCTTGAGTTGAAGTCATCGTCAAGAGCTTGCAGATAGAAGCCTTTGGTTAGGCCTGTAGTCACTGCACTTACCACACCTTTGACGAAGTATTCATCATCAGTGATATACGGATAGCCATCGATGAATGGTGATGTTGCACCTTCACCTTGGATCTCTTGAATAGTGGTGAATACCGGATCTGAGCCATCTTGTGTACAAGTAAACGCTTCTGGCAATTCAACACTGTCTAGTGAACCTAACCCTTCAATGTTGTCTTTTGGTAGCGATATCCACTGTGAAGCGTCAAACGTCGCCGATGGTGTTTGTTCAGCTCGAACCAAAGTGACATCTTTGCCCCAGTCCACATCACCCATCACACCAATCATATCCAGCACACTTGAGTCTGAATTCAAGATAGCCAGTGGATCGTCTCCATTATGGTTAGCCAGCGAAGCATTTAGAATGTCAGCGACGGCCTTAATCTCATCACTGGCACTGGTATGAGCGACAACAAGTACCTCACCGGGCGCTAAAACGTGGCCATCTAAAGGTAAAGTGCCCCCCCATGATCCGTTGCCATTCGCTGATTTAGCCAACGAATAACCATCTAAGTTAATGCGGCTATCGCCGTTATTAGCAATCTCAACCGCTTTGTTGTAACTGCCGCCTTCCACATATTGTGAAATAAACAAATCAGCGTGTGCGCTTGTGGTTAACAAGCTACCAATTGCCACTGCTAGCAATGAAGGTTTGTGTAAAAGAGCCATCCGTTTCACCTGAGTTCATTGAGTTATCGTCACTGCCGTCTATGGGCAGTCATGTATTTTGTGGTAACTATCAGGTTTATTTATGAAAGGAATAAGTCAGTTGGCAAGAAAATGAGGAACTTATCACTTTGGAATCATCAATTGTTTGGCACGTTATATATTTCCAACATATATAGAAATGAGTGCAATTTTATAAAACTTGAGAGCCGTGAATAAGATCAACAACACAGCATCCACAAAGTGAATATGTTAGCTAGATAGTGTATGAATTATCAATTCAAACAAGAGATTTATTGGGAAGGTAAATGGAGCGGGCAATAAAAAGCCCAAAGTAAACAAAGTCTACTTTGGGCTCAAATTCTCAAGCGAGTTGTTTTAGTGCACCCTATGGGCGAGTAACAAAACCGACTGCTGCGTACGCTTTTTTCAGTGTCACAGAAGCACGCTCAGACGCTTTTTCAGCACCCGCTTTCATTACTGCGTCCATGTAAGCACGATCAGCACGGATACGGTGGTATTCAGATTGAATTGGCTCAAGCATCTCAACCAATGCTGCACCTACATCCTTCTTGAATGGACCGTACATCTCAACGCCTTGGTATTGCGCTTCGATCTCTGCGAAGGTTTTACCTGTCGCTGCAGAATAAAGACCCATTAGGTTCGAGATTCCCGCTTTGTTTTCCCAATCGTGAGCAATACGTGGTGGTGTCTCTGCATCGGTTTGCGCTTTGTTGATCTTCTTGATGATCGACTTAGGCTCTTCTAACAGAGTAATGACGTTCTTACGATTGTCGTCTGACTTAGACATCTTCTTCGTCGCGTCTTGCAGGCTCATCACGCGCGCATTCACGGTTGGAATGTAAGGCTCTGGCACTTGGAAAATTGGCGTTTCGGGAGCGTAGATATTGTTAAATCGAGTGGCGATATCACGCGCTAGTTCTAAGTGTTGCTTCTGGTCACTACCGACTGGCACTTGGTGAGCACCGTAAAGCAGAATGTCTGCAGCCATCAACACTGGGTAGTCGTATAGGCCTACGTTGACGTCGTTTGAATGACGAGCAGACTTATCTTTAAACTGAGTCATACGGCTCAGCTCACCCATTTGAGTGTAACAATTAAGAAGCCAACCAAGCTGAGCATGCTCTGGTACGTGTGACTGAACAAATAGCGTGCTCTTCTTTGGATCAACACCGACAGCAAGACAGATTGCTAATGCGTCTAGAGTCGCTTCATGCAGTGCTTTCGGGTCTTGGCGAACCGTAATTGCGTGAAGGTCTACAACACAGTATTGGCAATCGTAATCATCTTGCATCTGTTGCCATTGACGTAGAGCACCCAAGTAGTTACCGATACTTAGTTCACCAGATGGTTGAACACCACTCAATACGATGGGCTTGCTCATGGTTTTAATTCCTTTGCTTGTTCGCTTGGTTTTTCACTTCGCTTGTTAACTTAGTTTGTTAACTTCGCTTGTTCGCCTAGCTTCTTAACTTAAATATAGAAAAGCCGCGTAGCTCTTTCTACGCGGCTCATCCAGTGTACTCATTGACAAGTATTTTGCTAGTAGGTTCGCTAACTTTTGTCCGCTTTATGCTGAAACGAGAACGACATCTAGTAATTGCGCAATGTTGTCTGCGACATAGTCAGGGTTTGATGCTGAAATTGGCTCACCGTGGTTGTAGCCGTAAGTCAGACCAAACGAGTGACAGCATGCATTCTTAGCGGCTTTGATGTCGTTACTTGAATCGCCAACCATCAGCATCTCTTCTGCCTTCACATTGTGCTTTTCTAACAACCAGTTCAGCGCCACTGGGTTCGGCTTTTTCTCTGGGAAAGAGTCGCCGCCCAACACATCAACAAAGTACTTATCAATACCGTGTTGCGCCAGAACGTCGGGTACAAATTTCGACGGCTTGTTGGTCACAAGTGCCATGGTGAAGCCCGCTTTATGCAGTTCAACCAGCGTCTCTTTTACTGACGGGTAAAGGTGGCTGAGCTTATGGCCGCCCTGCTCGTAGAAATCATCAAACAGGATGCGCGCTTTCTTTAGCAGATCAGGCGCTAGACTTGGGTCAACGGTTAGGTTGCGGCTGAGTGAGCGTCCGATAAGCACGTCAGCACCATTGCCTACATAATCGCGAACTTGTTCTTCGCTCACTGAAGAGAAACCCAGTTCCTGACAAGCTTGGTCAGCCGCGACGGCTAAATCTGGTACGCTGTCTAACAAGGTTCCATCCAAATCAAAGGCGATCAGTTTTATTGAGCTTAATGACATCTTACTTTCCTATTAATTATATTCGTCTTATATGTTGAGCGATAAGACGTAAAAAAGGGGCCAATGAGCCCCTTAATCTAAATTTTTCTAGTTTAGGTCAACTGACCCTAGTTCTACTTTTATGCGTTAACTTTTGCAAGCTCTGCGCGCATCTCATCAATCACTTCTTTGTAATCCGGTTGATTAAAGATAGCCGAACCAGCAACGAACATATCTGCGCCCGCTTCTGCGATTTCACGGATGTTATCAACCTTCACGCCGCCATCAATCTCAAGGCGGATATCACGGCCTGAATCATCAATCAGCTTACGCACAGCACGCAGCTTATCAAGAGTATGAGGAATAAAAGATTGACCGCCGAAGCCAGGGTTCACAGACATTAGTAGAATCATGTCTACTTTATCCATGATGTAATCTAGGCAAGACAGTGGTGTTGCTGGGTTAAGAACCACACCGGCTTTACAGCCGTGTTCTTTGATTAGCTGTAGAGTACGATCGACGTGCTCTGATGCTTCAACGTGAAAAGTAATCATTGATGCGCCCGCTTTCGCAAACTCAGGCACGATGCTGTCCACTGGCTTAACCATTAGGTGAACATCGATCGGAGCGGTAATACCGTAGTCGCGCAGCGCTTTACAGATAGGCGCGCCAAAAGTCAGGTTAGGTACGTAATGGTTGTCCATCACATCGAAGTGCACAACATCAGCACCCGCTGCGAGTACTTTTTCTACGTCTTCACCAAGACGAGCAAAATCTGCAGACAAAATCGATGGAGCGATTAGAAAATCTTTCATACCAAACCTCTTAAGAGTGAGTAAATTGCGAATGTCACCGCCTTGGTGATATCTCATACACAAATACAAGACTCAAGCCCAAGACTATTTGGTGTGCAATTCTACCTAAGCCCCTAAGCAGATCCTAGCAGTTCGAAAGATTAGTTTAAGAAAGTATCCGTTGGTCACTCAATTTAATGAGTTTGGAGGTTATTCTGACGAGTCCTATTCCGCTGATGCGTGTTGCTGGTTTTTCTCTTTATGGAAAAGCGCCAGTAACTCATCCACTTTATTACGGCCAGCGCCGTTACGGCTGATAGTGCGCTTCACCTTCACCACATTCAATTCCGCACCATGATATAAACGACGCGTTAATGTCGTATCGTGATTTGAAATCAAAACAGGAATACCGCGTTCCATCGCTGCTTTTTCAGCAACATCCGCCAGCGCAGCTTGATCATCTAAGCTAAAACCATTACCTGCGTAAGAGGTAAAATTAGCCGTATTCGACAGCGGTGCGTATGGAGGATCACAGTAAACCACGCAGCCTTTACGGGCGCGGCTAAAGGTTTCATGGTATCCCTCACAAACGAAGGTGGCTTTTTTCGCTTTCTCGGCAAAAAACTCCAGCTCAGCTTCTGGGAAGTAAGGTTTTTTATAAGAACCAAACGGAACGTTAAAACCGCCCTTCTTGTTGTAACGACATAAGCCATTAAAGCCAAATCGGTTCATATACAAGAAAGCCAACGAACGATACATGACGTTATCTGTACCATTGAACTCAGCACGAATATCTAGGAAGGCTTCTTTACGGTTGTTCTCAGGGCAGAACCAACGCTTCGCTTCAGTGATGTAGGTTTCAGGATCGGTTTTAAGAAGGTTATACAGGTTGATAAGATCGGGATTGATATCTGCCAATAGGTACTGTTCAAAGTCAGTATTCAAAAACACTGAGCCAGCACCGACAAACGGTTCTACCAATTTACGAGCAGGTGGCAGGTGACGTTGGATGTCTTCAACTAGGCCATATTTACCACCAGCCCATTTTAGAAAGGCACGCTGCTTTTTCATTTACTGCTCTATCTATCAACTCAAAAATAAGGCTGCGGAATGTAACATATTTTGAGGCCAAGCTCAGGGTTATTTCGCACGTTCTATTTCTCGATGTACTTGATTCATCGATTTTGCCCAAGGTTCCAACTGCTGAAGTGGTTTTGATAA
Source organism: Vibrio sp. RW (assembly GCF_027587105.1). Lineage (NCBI taxonomy): Bacteria > Pseudomonadati > Pseudomonadota > Gammaproteobacteria > Vibrionales > Vibrionaceae > Vibrio > Vibrio sp. RW. Next base: position 122,064 of record NZ_JAPPTM010000004.1, on the reverse strand, counting down.
CAGACTTACCGCGTCTCGTGCCAATTGAATTGTTGGGTAATCTTGATAAGTGATGATAAACCACTTAGTGTCGCTGCGAAGTGTTGGGTAGATACGAACCTTATTTTCAAGGTCATATTCTTCAATGAAAGATTGTACATCTTCCAGTGAGGTCATCGCGCTCAACTGCAGAGTATATGCTCGTGGCGAGATAGCTTGTAACTCTTCACGAGCAAAAGAGAAGGTGATCTTTTTAGCCGGCGGTGTTGAGTCAGTTCGTTCTGATTCTTCATCGGCTGTCGACTGTGACTCGGCTTCTTTTGAATCAGCCTGCGAACTCACAGCAGCATCGGTATTTTCTTCCACAGCCGCATCAAGCGCACTGGTATCGGCACTCTCAACTTTGTCATCAAGCAGAGCATCAACCACGTCAGAGGTGATCACAACGCGCTGCTGATCTTGCTCGGCCTCTCCAACACTGGCGGTGTCTTCAACGACACTCGGTGGCAGAGAAGAGCTGTCATCATCTGCACCTTGGTAACTCATGTCGGTTGTTGTTTCAGAGTCAACAGCTTCATTGACGCCGGTTTGTTCAGTGCCACTTTCCACTTCAAAGGTTGGAATAGCCGTCTGTTCAATCGGTGCAATTAGAGATTGCGCTTTATCGTCTGGTGTTGGCTGACTGAACATCCACCAATAACCACCACCAATCAACAACAGCAACAAGGCCACCACAATCGCGATATTGATTGGTGAACCAATGATTGAGCGAATAATAATCCTTTTTTCCACTTTCAATTCTCCTAAAGCCATTAACTCTCCGGGCAGAGGTCGCGCTTTACTAAACGCACGTCGCACGCGAGTTTCAGACTCATCATCAACATATCGAATCACCAGTGATTCAAAAAAATGTTCAGCTTCTGGTTGCGAAAGATCATCGATCTCGAGATCGATAGGCTTGTGTTGTTGGCCGTAACTCAGACGTGTTAATAGGGTGTCTAGATGACCCGTTTCCGAGAAGAGAACGATATTGATCGTCCACTGAGGGTTTGATTGAGCTTCCAGTACCAACATCCATAATTCGGATACCAATAGCTCTGAGAGTCGGTGCGCATCATCAACAACGATAACCACATGACACGAATCTCCATCCAGTAACCGGGTGAGGCTATCTGACAAAGAGTCATGTTGATTAAAGAGTGGATCAGAAACAATCTGACTAAGAATAAGTGCGCGGCGTTGTTGATCGTCTTGGCTTGGATGACAAAGTAGTAAACACTGATTTTTTTCTGTCGACCATGCTTCAAGATAACGCTGAGCCAACCAAGAGCGGCCAGAACCGGCTTTTCCAGCGACCGTCACAAGATTTGAGCCAAAGTTAGTCAAAAGCTGTAAGCGCTCTAGCAGCTCAACTTGAGACTCTAACTCTAATACTCTTAATTCATGAGCCAAACTCATTGGGGATCCCTACTGATTAGATCGATCAGTAAAACGCTTCAGTTGCCTAGAGTTTCGCTAGGCAACCTCACAACAAAATTTAAAGGGTACGGCAGAAATCGATCGCTTGCTTGATGATGTCTTGAGGCACATCAGCGACCACTTCAGCAGCACCAATACTTGTTGGCAATACCAAACGTAACTGACCAGACAGCACTTTTTTATCGCGCATCATGTGCTTCATAAAGTCTTCAAAAGACATGCTTTCTGGCGTATGGATTGGCAGTTTCGCATTCTTGAGTATAGAAATAATTCGCTCAAGTTGCTGCTGAGAGATCAGTCCCTGTAATTGAGCCGTTTTCGCTGCCATTACAGTGCCTGACGACACAGCTTCACCATGTAGCCAGTTACCATAGCCTAGTTCCGCTTCAATCGCATGACCAAATGTATGACCTAGGTTCAATAACGCTCTGATTCCTGACTCTTTTTCATCTATAGCCACCACTTCAGCCTTAATTGCACAACAACGAGCAATTGCGGTAATCAGTGCCTCTTCATCAAATTGATAAAGTTTCTCTAGATTCTGCTCCAACCAATCAAAGAAGGCTTCATCGTAAATGATGCCGTATTTGATCACCTCAGCAATACCCGCAGCAAATTCACGCTCTGGAAGCGTTGATAAACAGTTAGTATCGATGATGACAGATTTCGGTTGGTAAAAAGCGCCGATCATATTCTTACCAAGGGGATGGTTTACTGCGGTTTTACCACCTACAGAAGAGTCCACTTGAGAAAGAAGTGTCGTTGGAATTTGAATGAAATCAATACCGCGCTGGTAACAAGAAGCAGCAAAACCGACCAAATCACCGATAACTCCACCACCTAAAGCAATCACCACCACATCGCGGCTGTAATTTCCTTCAAGCATGTAGCTCATCACTGAATTGAACGTTTCAAGAGTTTTGTACTGTTCACCATCTGGCAACTCTAAAAGAGAAGTTTGACAGCCGACTTGATCCAATAGCGATAAAATTTTATCGGCATAAAGAGGCGCTACTGTCACGTTACTGATAACAACAACTTTCTGTTTGCCTGATAAAAAAGAAAGGTACGCCGGGTCTTCAAATAACCCGGCGCCAATAGAGATAGGGTAGCTACGCTCAGCTAGATTGACCGTAATCCGTTCCATGGGTTTGCTCTCCAAAAAAATGAACTTAACGTTCTTCTAGCATTTTTACGATCTGGTTGGCTACCACTTTTGCACTTTGGTCGTCAGTACGAACTGTGTAGTCCGCCACTTCTTCGTATAGTGCGTTGCGAGATACGGCTAGATCTTCTAGTACATCTCGCGGGTTGTCTGTTTGAAGTAGAGGGCGTTTCTTGTCGCGGTTAGTGCGAGCAAGTTGCTTTTCAATTGTTGTCTCTAGGTATACAACAATGCCTCGTGCAGATAGACGGTTACGGTTTTCTTTGCTCAGCACTGAACCACCGCCTGTCGCAAGAACAATTCCTTGCTCTTCTGTCAGGTCGTTGATTACAGATTCTTCGCGTTTACGGAAACCTTCTTCGCCCTCAACATCAAAAACCCATGCGATGTCTGCGCCAGTGCGCTCTTCGATCACAGTGTCGGAGTCTAAAAACTCCATATGAAGTTGGGAAGCTAGGTGTCTACCAATTGTACTTTTGCCGGCGCCCATTGGGCCAACAAGAAAAATATTGCGTTTCTCAGCCATGTTTTTAGCAGTAATTTACAACGTTAATTCAATGACATCGCCACAAGGTAGGTCAGTACAAGTACTGAAATTAAAAGGCCCGTGGCACCGATTCCTCACAGATAATTCGTGATAAGACCCGAAATTATCAAGGTTAGGTGCCACTAATGCAACTTTATTTTTAATCTAATTGTTCATTACTGAATCACAACTTTCGGTGTAACAAAGATCAACAACTCACTTTTCCCTACATTTTCGTAGCTTCTGCGGAACAAAGCCCCTAATACAGGCAGGTCTCCCAATAGAGGAACTTTATCGACGGTGCTACTCACACTGTGCTGAAATATCCCACCAAGAACAACCGTTTCACCATTATTAACAAGCACTTGCGTACCAATTCGCTGAGTATCAATTGCAACAGCCTCTCCAGTTCCGGTTTTCACCACTTGTCCAGGCCTATCTTGAGTTACGCTCAAATCCAACACCAAACGATTGTCAGGCGTGATCTGTGGAGTCACCTTAAGGCTCAATACCGCTTTCTTAAATGCGACTGACGTTGCACCACTTGAAGAGGACTCTAAATAAGGAATTTCAGTACCTTGTTCAATATAAGCGGGCTTTTTATTGGTGGTAATCAAACGCGGACTCGAAATAATTTCAGCTTTTGACTCTTGCTGTAGCGCTGATAACTCAAGGTCGAGCAAGGTATCAGAGCCCAGTTTGGCAACCTGAAATGCGATACTCGAAGCATTTGAAGATGTCGCACCTAAGTTAACGTTGAGGTACTCATCAATGACGCTATTCCCCCCATTACTATCGTAAGGTGCAATAGACGGGTAGTTGCCTTCGATAGAACCACCAACCGTGAAGCTTCCGTTTGTTGAAGATGCTCCCCAACGCACTCCTAGCTCATCAAGGTTCCCCTCAGTAACAGTCACAATACGCGCCTCTATCTGAACTTGCTTCACAGGGATATCTAAAGATTCAATAATGCTTCGTATCACGGCAATGTTTTCCTCCAGTTCACGAATAAGCAATGAATTGGTGCGCTCATCAATAGTAATCGAGCCACGATCGGACAACATGCTCACCGTCCCATCACCACCAATCATGTCGGCAATGTCGGTCGCTTTAGCAAAGTGAATCTTAATGATTTCCGATTTAAGCTCACCCAATTCCTCTTCTAAACGCGACTTCTCTAACGCTTGCTGCTCTCGAAGGTCGAGTTCATCTTTTGGCGCCACCAAGATGACATTGCCGTCTACCCGCTTATCTAACCCTTTGACCTGTAAGATGATATCTAGAACTTGCTGCCAAGGCACACCATCTAAACGTAAAGTTAGGTTTCCGGTTACTGAATCAGACACGACTAAGTTAAAGTCGTTATAGTCAGCGATAAGCTGCAGGACATTTCGCACTGGAATATCTTGGAAGTTAATCGATATCAGCTTACCCTCTTTCTCGAGTATACTTTTTTCTGTTACCGCTTCTTCTATAGCAGGCTTACTGATCACCACCTCAATAAAACGGCCTTTGAGATCGTATTCGTATTGGTAGTCCTTGCTGATTGTCGCTAACAACCGAGTGCTTGGGGCCTCTTTATACACTTCCACGCCTTCAACCAAGGTAGCGAAATCTTTCACATCAAGAAGCTGGAGTTTGTTGTCATCAACATGAGTATTGATCAGCTCTATGCTTAGCCCCTCTTGCGCACGTTGAACATCCACCACAACCGTGCTGGTTGCGAGTTCGATAATTAGGACAGCGTCTTTATTTTTGTTCACCCTAAAATCAATATTCTCTAACTTATTAGGTAATTCCTCAGCGTGACTGAGCACACTAAAGATCAACATCACAGACACAATCAAGCCTTGTAACCCTTTGTTCATTGACTCATTTATTCCTTTAATCATATTTACATCTCATATTCACATCACGTGACATTGTTTTACTTCAGAGCCAGCTTAACGTTGCGCTTGTGCCAACAACCTAAGCCATCTGGAAGAGTTTCATTAATCAGAACGTGCTGGCTCGTTACTTTAGTAACACGACCGTTATTTAAACCGATAAACTGGCCTTTTTTCACGTTTACCACATTCCCTTTGGGTGTTTGCACTAATCCAAACACGCTTGAGCCACTTCCCATCACGCCTCTTAAACGAAGCTTACTCAGCGGGTATTTCTCTAGCTTGCCATTCCGAGAGCGAGCGCTCGGTTGCCAACAATTTTTCTTAATTAGAGGCTGATTCTGCACAATGGCTTCCTTAGGAAGTTCAAACGGAGGACGAAAAGCTCGGCGTTGATAAGTAGCAGCCGTAAACTCAGCGGCAGGAACAAGCTGTTCCACCTCTTTCCTGGCCTTGGCTTCGACTTGCACCACAAAACCTTCTAACGAATCTTCATTCGCTTTACAGCCCACAAGCAAAAGCAGTAGTAAGGTTGAACAGAACACTCTATTGGGTTTCATCACTCAACTCCGGCTTAAATTGGTAGGTATACGCTCGCACCCTGAAATGGAGCGTGCTACTTTCTTGGCTGACGCGCTGCCAACTCACATCATTAAAGCTAATGATTCGTGGGAGTTTGGCGATGGCTGCTGAGAAGTCTCCAATCGCGTGATAGCCCCCTGTTAGCTCTATATTGAGCGGTAAACGATAGAGAAACTCCTTGTTTTGCTTCTGTCCCCAATCAATACGCGTAAACGTCAGCTTATTATCTAACCCAAGCTCATTCACTGAGGCCAACATACTTGCCAACTCTTTTTGTACTGGTAGCTGCTCTAATAGATAATCATAACGACTGGTTAAATCATCCAACTGACTCTGGAGCTTAGGCAAAACCGCCGCCTTATTGGCTTTAATCCGCAAAGTTGTTTTAAGCGTCTGCTCTTGCTGTTTCATCTGCTGAAGTTCATCGTCCAAAGGAGCAATATACAACCAAGTACCCACACCTTGGATAAGTATCATCAAGGCAAAAATGACCAATAGCTGAGGCAATAAAGGCCATTCGGTGATCTCATCGACATCGAGATCTTGCAAGCTCACCCGATTTTGAAAACTAACCATGATTCGCCCCCTTCTCTTTTACATTCTCGGCTGGACTATCTAATGACACAGGGATAAACACAAAAGAGACGTTGAAGGTCTGAAAGTCCTTATTGAAGCGTTTGCGATTATGAATGATAGAGTGCATCTCAACCCCTTTAAGGGAACGGGAGCGTTCTAAGTTATCCAACATCGTTGCCAAACGAGAAGTACTGTCGCTGATCCCCTCCATTTCAATTTCCTGACCATTCATTTTTATCTTATCGACATACACACCTTCAGGGATGAGCTCCGGCATCAGGTTCATAAAATCAGTTGTCTTATTGCGACCGAGCTGTAAGGATTCGACCACGCCAAGTCTAGTAAGAATGGCTTTGTGCTCCTGTTCTGCCACTTTTAACGACTGAATTCTCTGGTCGAGTTGAGCGATATATTGATTGAGATAGTTGAGGCGCGCTTGTTGCTTGGCTTGTTGGTCGTGAAAGTAGTTGCCGACCGCCCATTGTCCACCAAGCGCAATGATGACGCCAAGAATGACTAGATGAACAAAACGCTTCTTATACTGAGCTCGAATTTCATCGCGCCAAGGCAGCAAGTTAATTTGATGCAACATGCTTTTCTCCCTGCCACTTGAGGCCACGCATTGCCATCCCCGCCGCAATACCAAAGTGCTGACAATTCAATGACGATCGGCGTTTCTGGACCACCTTATTCTCAAACAAAGACATAGGGTTCAGTGACTCACAACTCATCTGAAAATGACGTTCTAACTCCTCAACGACCATTGGTATGCTCGCTCCTTCGCCCATTAGCCAAATCCCTGAGATAGGTTGAAGCGCATTTACCGACGAATAGAGTTGCAGTTGACGCTTGAGCTTTTCAATAAGATTAACAATAAACCGATGTGTATCCTGAGTGGTGCCGAACACGCCTTCCATATCACTTGGACTGCCTGTGCCTAACAGCTCTTGAGTACCAAAGGCGATGTCTTTATAAAAAGGCGCAGAATTCTGCGGGATAACCCCTAACGAGGTTTGGTCGATTCCAACGTCCACCAGCAGCCAATTCTTCTTTTCTGGGGACAAATACGAAGCCAATTGCCAAATATTGAGAAGTCCATGTGCTTGGGTATCAACGACGATAGGTTTAAACCCGGCTTTGCTTAATGCATTGGCTCGACTATCCACAACTTCCTTGCGAGTCGCGTACACCTGATAACTACTTGTCGATCCTTTACCAAACCGTTTGTCTTCGAGCTTTACAAAATCTAAACTCAGCTCTTCGATAGGAAAGGGAGATTGATGAGCAAAGGTTTGATAGATAGAAAACTCTTTCTCTCTATCTTCTAACTCACTCTCTATTTGCAGTACTTTGCTGATCACCGTGTTATCTGGTACTGAAATAGCGACGTTACGACTTCCAAAAGGCAGTCCTTTCTTAAGTTCTTTGAGTTTCTTAACAGTTTTCTGATACTCCAAAGTATGGTTAGCTGTAAAAATGTCGTCCGAAATAGGCAGCTCTTTGTATCCCACGATGGCATACAACTCCCCAACGGGTTTTAGTACCACAGCTTTGATACTGTGATGATTTATATCTATACCTGTAATTAATGATGAACCCATTTGACCTAGCTCCTGAAGTGCTGAGCATTTCGTTGATTATCTAGGGGTTGTGATTATTAGTTAAATAAGCGTTAATAAACGAAAGCTAAGTTTTTAACCTAGAGTACAAGGGTTTGCTGCTTGTCAGCCTTAACTAATCAGGGATTATCCGGTGAAGTTCATAAAGAGATTATTCATATTTACATTGACTTGCATGATTCTTGGAGTCAGTACAATTTTTGGGTTTTATTATTACGTAAAACCTGAGCTACCTGATGTTGCCACTCTGCGCGACGTAGAACTCCAAACACCAATGCAAGTCTTCAGTCAAGATGGTAAGTTGATATCTCAATTTGGTGAAAAACGTCGGAATCCAGTCACTTACGACGAGATCCCTCGCCACTTAGTTGAGGCTCTGATTGCCACCGAAGATAGTCGTTTCTACGATCACCCAGGTATTGACCCTATCGGTATTACCCGTGCCGCCATCGTGGTCGCCATGTCGGGCTCTGCAAAGCAAGGGGCGAGTACCATTACTCAACAGCTTGCGCGTAACTTTTTCTTATCTAATGAGAAGAAGATCATGCGTAAGATCAAAGAGATATTCATTGCGATCCACATTGAGCAACTGCTTAGCAAAGAAGAAATCATGGAGCTTTACGTGAACAAGATATTCCTTGGTCACCGTTCCTATGGTTTTGGTGCAGCCGCTCGTGTTTACTTTGGTAAAGACCTTCCAGATCTCACCTTGAGTGAACTGGCTACACTTGCTGGTATGCCAAAGGCACCATCAACCATGAACCCTATCTACTCCGTTGAACGTGCGACCAACCGTCGTAATGTTGTATTACGCCGCATGTTGGATGAGCAATACATCACTCAAGAAGAGTACGATGAAGCTAGCAACGAAGAGCTTCTCTCTAAATATCATGGTGCAGAAATAGAAGTCAGCGCTCCGTATGTCGCGGAAGTAGCGCGCGCTTGGATGGTCGAACGCTACGGCGAAGAGGCTTATACATCAGGTATGAAAGTTTACACGACGGTTGATTCAAAACTGCAAAGGGCAGCCAACCAAGCCGCGATTAAAAACCTACTCAACTACGATGAGCGTCACGGTTACCGTGGTGCTGAAAAGGTGCTGTGGCAAACCGAGCAATCGGCTTGGGATCATGAACAAATAGTTCAACACCTTAAGTCTCAACCAACCTATGGTGACTTAGTCCCAGCGGTAGTGACGAGCGTTGATGCGAAAAGTGCACAGGTTTGGGTTAAGAACCAAGGGGAAGGATCGATCGAGTGGCAAGGTATGAACTGGGCACGTAAGTTCCTAACAGACAATCGCCAAGGTCCAGCACCTTCTCAAGCGAAAGAGATACTTGCTGTTGGTGAACAAATTTGGGTTCGACATGAAGCCATAACAGGTGATGAAGTATCTGAAGAACCTAGAGAAGAGTCAGCAGAGGCGAAATCAGAAACGCCTGTAGTATGGCGACTAAGCCAAGTACCTAATGCGAACACTGCTTTTGTTGCAATGAACCCTAACAACGGCGCGGTTTTGTCGATGGTGGGTGGCTTTAACTTCGTGCACAACAAATTTAACCGAGCAACGCAATCTATTCGTCAGGTTGGGTCTGGTATCAAACCATTTATCTATTCAGCAGCGATTAATAAAGGCTTAACGTTGGCATCACTGATCAACGATGCCCCTATCAACCAATGGGATAAGAGCCAAGGTACCGCATGGCGACCAAAAAACTCACCGCCTACCTATGTCGGCCCAACCCGTTTACGCATTGGCCTAGCTCAATCTAAAAACGTGATGGCCGTACGTGTGCTGCGTGAAGTAGGCTTGGATGATACGCGTAACTATCTAACACGCTTCGGTTTTGATGTTGATAAAGTGCCTCGCTCTGAAACCATCGCTTTGGGTGCAGGCAGCTTAACGCCAATGAAGGTTGCACAAGGTTACTCAGTATTCGCTAATGGCGGCTATTACGTTGAACCTTTCTACATCAGCCGCATTGAGACACCATTTGGTGAGACTGAATTTGAAGCGACACCGAAAGTGGTTTGTAAGGAAGATTGTCAACAACAGATAACGAGCAATACTATGGCCGATGAGTTTGCTGAGCAAGATGTCGACACTGAAGTAGAATACGCACCTCAAGTTATCTCTGAGCAGAACGCATTCCTAGTACGTGAAATGATGTACAGCAATATTTGGGGTGGCGGCGACTGGAGTCAAGGCACAGGTTGGAATGGTACTGGTTGGCGTGCTCAACCTTTAAAACGTCGTGACATTGGCGGTAAAACAGGCACAACCAATGATTCGAAAGATGCCTGGTATAGCGGCTACGGACCAGGCATGGTTGCGACCGTATGGGTCGGTTTTGATAACCACAACCGTGCTCTAGGTCGTACCAGAGCGAACTCAAACCTTGAAAAAAACCCGATTACAGGTGCCGAAGCTGGAGCGAAAACCGCAGAGCCAGCATGGGTTAAATTTATGGGAACGGCACTCTCGGGCGTACCAGCACAACGCAAAGAACTTCCGAAAAACATAATCCGAGTTCGTATTGACCGTGAAACAGGCTTACTAACTAACAAGTTCGATAGCTCATCAATCTTCGAGTACTTCGAAAAAGGCACAGAGCCAACCGAGTACACCACCGAAGGTTTCAATGATGATATCTACTCAACGTCGTCTGGCGAAGCCGTAGAAGCGCTCTTTTAGCAGTAGAGTTGATAAAAAAAACACCAAGTAAAAGGGCAGATACGATAATTCGTACCTGCCCTTTTTATGCCTGAAAACCGCCTCTTGAGGCATTAAATCTTACTGTTTCTCAAGTTGCGTTCGGATAGTTTCAGCCAGTTGCTCAAAGCGTCCCTTTAACGGAGATCCTGGCCGGTACGCCACGACAATTCTGCGCGAAGGGGTCGGATTCACCGCAGGAACATAGCACACACCATCTTTCTGCTTTTCCTTTGGTACCGATAACTGAGGTAGTAAAGTAATACCCGCCCCTGCTGCGACCATGTTACGCAGCGTTTCTAAGCTAGTCGCTTTGAAACGTTCATCGTCTTTTGCTCCCGCCGCAAAACAGAAGCCCAAAGCTTGATCTCGTAAACAGTGGCCATCGCCCAGCGCAAGTACGGTTCTGCCATTAAGTTGAAGCATATCCACACTGTCTTGCTGAGCCCATTCATGGCCACAAGGCACAGCAAGACTCAGCGGCTCATCATAAACATCAATCTCTTTGAACATCGCCGTTTCATCAACCGCAGCCAATACCAAGCAATCGAGCTTGCCATCTTCCAACTGGCTCACCAATTGATGAGTCTGCGCTTCGTGCAGGTAAAGCTCAAGGTCGGGGAAGCTCTCTTTCAGATGAGGAATAATTTTGGGTAAAATGTACGGGCCCACAGTCGGAATAAAGCCAATATGCATTGGCCCCGTCATTGCTTCACCGTGTCCACTCGCCATATCTTTAAAGGTTTTCACCTCATTGAGAATAGACTTCGCTTGCTCAACAAGTTGTAAGCCTGATTCTGTAAATATCACCTTTCTTGGGCTACGCTCGGTTAACTGAAGGCCAATTTCATCTTCCAGTTTACGTATTTGGCCGCTGAGTGTGGGCTGACTTACAAAGCACGCTTCTGCCGCTTTTCGGAAGTGTTTATGCTCTGCAAGCGCTACCAAGTATTCAAAGTCACGAATGTTCATGAGCAGTCTCTCACCTCAAGTTTTAATAAGAACAAAGGTTTTAATAGAAATATTTAAAATAAATGTTCTTGATAGAATTTACCTATCAAAACCATAACATCAAACGATTAGAGCTATCAAAGAAATTATCTAATAATGGGCTCAACGAAACGAAACAGAGCAAAGAAAAACGTTAAGCTCTGATAGAACAAATTAAAAATACTATTTAAGGAAATCAATATGTTTACATCTAAAGAAGGTCAATCAATCCCTCAAGTAACATTCCCAACTCGTCAAGGTGATGCATGGGTTAACGTAACGACTGAAGAGCTATTCAAAGACAAGACGGTTATCGTATTCAGCCTACCAGGTGCGTTTACGCCAACGTGCTCTTCAAGCCACCTTCCTCGTTACAACGAGCTACACTCTGTATTCAAAGAGAACGGTGTTGATGACATTCTATGTGTTTCAGTAAACGACACATTCGTAATGAATGCTTGGAAAGCAGACCAAGAAGCGGAAAACATCACATTCATCCCAGATGGTAATGGTGATTTCACAGACGGCATGGGCATGCTAGTTGAGAAAAACGACATCGGCTTCGGCAAACGTTCATGGCGCTACAGCATGCTGGTTAAAAACGGCGTGGTAGAAAAAATGTTCATCGAAGAAGACGTACCAGGCGACCCGTTCAAGGTTTCTGATGCAGATACTATGCTTAACTACATTGCTCCTGAGCACAAAGAGCAAGAGTCAATCACAGTATTCACTAAACCAGGCTGCCCTTTCTGTATGAAAGCAAAGCAGAACCTTATCGACAAAGGTCTAAACTACGAAGAAGTCGTGCTAGGTAAAGACGCAACAACCGTAAGCCTACGTGCAATCTCTGGTCGCACTACGGTTCCTCAAGTATTCATCGGTGGCAAACACATCGGTGGCAGCGAAGAGCTGGAAGCTTTCCTAGCTTAATTTTTCTAGCGAGAACTTAGCAATATTGGAGGCACTGGCTAACCTACCCTTTGTAGGTTAGCTACTTACAAGCTCCACTTCTAAAGTTTCAAAAAAGCATTTAGAAAGTTAGGCTGGACAAAGCATATAGCTTCGACTCATTGACTTAAGAGTCACGCTAAACCTAAGAAACAAAATCACAAAACTAACCCACTACGCTGACTCACTTCAAAAATCACTTGAGTTGGAGGGGGTCGTTCAAACTAAATTTAGCCATTGCGAGAAGATTATTATGAAACAAGTCAATGTAGATGTAGCAGTTATCGGGGGCGGTACGGCAGGTCTAGGTTCTTACCGCGCTGCAAAAGCACACACTGACAGTGTTGTGATGATTGAAGGCGGCCCTTACGGCACAACCTGTGCCCGTGTTGGTTGTATGCCATCCAAACTGCTTATTGCAGCAGCGGAAAGCGTACACCACATCGAGAAAGCGACGGCTTTTGGCGTTCACCCACAAGGTGGTATCGTGGTTAACGGCCGTGAAGTCATGGAGCGAGTGAAGTTTGAGCGTGACCGTTTTGTTGGTTTTGTTTTAGAAGGTGTTGATGAAATCCCAGAGCAAGACAAGATCTCTGGCTACGCAAAATTCTTAGATGACAACACGCTACAAATTGATGACCACACCGTTGTGACGGCTAAGCGTTTTGTCATCGCGACCGGTTCTCGCCCTGCATACCCTGCAGCTTGGAACGACCTGGGCGACCGTCTAATCATTAATGATGACGTGTTCAACTGGGATGATTTACCAAAATCAGTAGCCGTATTTGGTCCTGGTGTTATTGGTCTTGAGCTTGGTCAGTCACTGCACCGCTTGGGTGTAAAAACAAAACTGTTCGGTTTAGGTGGTCAAGTTGGCCCAGTAACCGACCCAGAGATCATGGCTTATGCAAACAAAGCCTTCAATGAAGAGTTCTACCTGGATGCCGACGTAAAAATCGAAAGCATGAAGCGTATTACTACTGAATCTGATGAAGATCGCGTTGAAATCCAGTTCATCAATAAACAAGGTGAACTAGAAACTAACGTCGTCGAGTATGTACTGGCAGCAACAGGCCGTCGTCCTAATACAGACAAGCTTGGCCTAGAGAACACCTCTCTTGAGCTTGATGAACGTGGTGTGCCAATCGCAGACCATTACACGCTACAAACATCACTACCATCGGTATTTATCGCTGGTGATGCAAGTAACCAACTGCCTCTCCTGCATGAAGCAGCCGACCAAGCACGTATTGCCGGTGACAACGCAGGTCGCTTCCCTGAGATTCGTGCAGGTCTACGTCGTTCTAAAATCTCAGCGGTATTCTCTGACCCACAAATTGCAATGGTTGGTGAAACATACAAAGAGATCACAACACGCTTAGGCACTTGTGGTTGTTTCGCAACAGGAGAAGTGTCTTTCGAGAACCAAGGTCGTTCACGAGTGATGCTACGCAACAAAGGTATTCTGCACGTCTACGGCGAGCAAGGTACAGGCCGTTTCCTTGGTGCTGAGATGATGGGGCCAAACGCAGAACACTTGGCGCATCTATTAGCTTGGGCGCATCAAAACAAGATGACGGTTTCGGAAATGCTAGACATGCCTTTCTACCACCCCGTTATCGAAGAGGGTGTACGAACCGCCCTACGTGACCTCAATGCGAAACTACACCTAGGTCCACAGATGGTGAAGCACTGTCTAGATTGTGGGCCTGGTTGTTAATCTCGGTGGATTGAGACAGAACGCATAGATTAGATACTAAAAAGGAAAGCCATTGGCTTTCCTTTTTATCTTTTGGCAACGAGCAAATAACAGATTCCCGATTACGCTCCTTCGTCGCTACCGGGAATGACGTTGATTTATTTATGTAACTAAACCAAAACTAAACTCGTCATTCCAGAACCGAGGGACGAGGTATCTGGAATCTCTTGAAGCCATTGCCTGTCGCTAAATACTTAGCTATTACTTCTCAGCAGCAATCACAGAGATTTCAACAAGTAGCGCTTCGCGAGCCATATCGCCAGTCACACATGCGCGAGCTGGAGCGTGACCTTCTGGAACCCATGCATCCCAAACTGCGTTCATTTCTTGGAAGTCTTTCATGTCTTTCAAGTAAATCGTTGCTGACAGCATGTGCTCTTTGTCGCTGCCTGCTTGCTCAAGTAGGGCTTCCACTTTATCCAACATCGTTTGTGTTTGTTCTGTGATGTCTTTGGTTGCATCAGCGCAAACTTGGCCACATAGGTAGATAGTACCATTGTGTTTAACAATACGGCTCATGCGTTGCTTGGTTTCTTGGCGCTCAATCATCGATCTTCTCTCTCTATGTCACCGTGATCCAATATCTTGTGACGTGGTATTATCAAGGCAACAAGCATAACGCGAATTAAGCCTAAGATGACATGTGTTCATTGCAATAAAAATGAAAAAATCTTCAACAAACTCGGTCGCTGCCAACGTTGTATGAATCAACTGATGGTGCTGTCGATAATCAGCTGGGGAGCATGGTGGGTATTTTTCAGAGAAGACCCGAAAACCATCAATGCCATCGCCTTGATGATGGCTGCTTGCGCATTCAGCGGTTTGTTGTCGCTGCATTGGTTCATGAAGTTTGTGGTGCTGCCTTTAAGGAAAAAAAGCGTTAACTAATGTCTTTGGAGGGATAAGTGATAACGGTCAAATATCGATTCAATGACCCGGTAGAGCTTCTATTTAGCGCCCCATCATCATTTCCCAAACAGCAGATAGAAAAAAGCCCCAGAATCAATCGACTCTAGGGCTTTCTTAGAAAATTCTAAGAAAAAGCAGTGGTACTTTAATAGACCGGGCTTTTCTTAGTTTGTTCCCCAAAGAAGACCAGATTTTTGATCTTTTTTTAGGGCCTATAAAATCAATGTCTTATGCAACATTTACCTTGGCAATAATCTGTTCTACCAAGTTCACTTCCAACGCCACTTCATCGCACGCATGTTGGCGAGGACACTGATCGCAATCTTTTAGCACCTTCTCAGGTAGCAAAGATTTCGATGTTGGTAAGAAAGCGTGCTTCATAAAGAACTCAGGCGTACGAGTCAGTACAAACACCTTCTTAATGGCCATTTGTCGTGCTTTATCAACCAAATGTTGCACAATAGCCGTACCCTGCCCTTGACCTTGCCAACCCGCTTCAACACCGAGTGAGCGAATTTCAGCTAAGCCTGAATCATAGACATAGAGTGATGCACAGCCCGTCACTTCACCATGATGCTCTGCGACTGCAAACGAGCCAATATCACGCACCAGTTCATTACGAGAACGAGGCAAGTTTTCACCCATATTGGCCCAATAGGCTACCATACCTTCTAGCGCCTCGATATCGGTCAAACGGGCAGAACGAACTTTAACGATAGAGGTGTCACGTTGCGATAAGCGCTTTTCTGCTTGGTCGACTGCGTAAGCCACTTGCTGTGGTGATACACCGCCTAACGCGCTACGTTTTTCAAGACATGATTCAATGGTCAGGATGTCATACACATCCTCTTCAATCACCTCAGAGAACTCTTTCATCTCTGCGATGCTTAAGTCTTCTAATGCGCAGCCTTTAGCAATCGCCGCCACGACCGTCACACCGACAATATGGTGAGCTTCACGGAAAGGAATACCTTTCGCTACTAAGTAATCAGCCAGTTCAGTGGAGTTAGCGTAGCCTTGTTTCGCCGCTTCAAGCGTACGTTCGCCGTTCACTTTGATGCCGTCAAAACAGAGTGCGGCCATTTCCATACAATCATTCCAAGTGTCTAAAGCGTCGAACAGACCTTCTTTATCTTCTTGCATATCTTTGTTGTACGCCAAAGGCAGTGCTTTCACTGTCATCATCATTGCTGCTAATGAACCGTAAACACGGCCCGTTTTGCCACGGATAAGCTCTAGCGCATCAGGGTTTTTCTTTTGCGGCATCAGAGATGAACCTGACGTCACGGTATCCGCTAACTCGATGAAGTTTGATTCACCAGAGTTGTAGAAAATCATATCTTCTGCAAGACGCGAAAGGTGAAGCATAGAGATAGAAGCAATCGACATCAGCTCCATCACATGGTCACGGTCAGAGACTGAATCTAGAGAGTTACGCGTTGCACGACGGAAACCTAAGTTGTGAGCTAACTCTTCACGGTCCATCGGGTAAGCTGTTCCTGCAAGGGCACCAGAACCCAGCGGACATGTATCTAGACGCTTAATCGCATCATTTAAACGAGAATAATCACGCTCAAGCATTTCAACGTAAGCCAAGCACCAGTGAGCAAAAGTTACCGGCTGAGCACGTTGCAGGTGAGTGTAGCCAGGAAGCACGGTTTCTTGATGCTGAGAAGCAACGTTGACCATTTGGCTCTGTAGACGATCCAATGCCAATAGCAGTTGGTTACCTTGCTGACGACACCATAGTTTCAGGTCTGTCGCCACTTGGTCATTACGAGAACGGCCAGTGTGAAGCTTTTTGCCTAAATCACCGACCTTGCCGATAAGTTGCTGCTCAACCCAACTGTGAATATCTTCTGCATCAGAACGTAGAATCTGTTCAGGATCTTCCATCACCTCAAGTTTTAGCTCATTCAGCGCTAACTCAAGCTTCTGTTGCTCTTCTTCGGTTAATACGTTGACCGACAGTAGAGCTTTAGACCAGGCAATTGAGCCCACAATGTCTTGCTCAGCCAATCGGTAATCAAAACGAAGAGAATCGTTAAAACCTTTGAACCGGGTGTCTGCTGCTTGGGTAAATCTACCGCCCCATAATGCCATTGTGTATCTCCTAATTGCACAGTGCTCACTGTTTTTGCAAATGATAATTCTGATTAAGATTCAGTATTTTTCTGATGGTTTAAACTTACGGCAATTCAAAATGAAAATAAAGTATTAATTCATTATTTTAACATATTTATTCACCAAAATTTCAAACCATTGATTATTTTCACGTGGAAAGAGAATTATATGCCATTCAATAGTAAAAACCGAAGCTGATTGATAGAGTAAATAGAAAGCAAAAAGCCCATTCACTAATCAATAGTAAATGGGCTTTAAAAATGATGTCTCGTTTACTCGACTTCAATCTTTCGCTAAAGACTAGCTCGCTAACTCATTATTAGGATTACTTTTGGCTATTCAGCGCACGGATACGGCTTGATAGCGAATAAAGGCGGATGAAGCCTTCAGCGTGGCTTTGGTCGTACACTTCATCTTCACCAAAGGTTGCAAACTCTTCTGAGTATAAGCTGTTCTCAGAACGCTTCTGAGTCACTGTTGCATGACCTTTGTAAAGTTTGATCACCACTTCACCATTCACGTCTTGTGCTAGTTCTTCTGTCGCCGCAAGAATTGACTTACATAGCGGCGTGAACCAACGGCCATCGTATACAAGGTGAGAAGCTTTAACGCCTAGCTCTTCACGGAATTCGAAGGCTGCTTTATCAAGAACCAGTTGCTCGACTGCACGCAGTGCTTCCATCATGATTGTGCCACCTGGGGTTTCGTAACAACCACGAGACTTCATACCAACCAGACGGTTTTCTACGATATCGATACGACCAACACCGTGCTTCGCCCCCTTCTCGTTTAGGTAAACCAGCGCGTTGTATGGTGTCATTGCTTCGCCATCTACCGCTACCACTTCGCCTTTTTCAACTTTAAGCGTGACGGTTTCAGATTCGTTTGGCGCTTGCTCTGGATCTACCGTCCAAGCCCAGCAATCTTCATCAGGTGCGTTCCATGTATTTTCTAGAACGCCACCTTCTGTAGAGATGTGCCATGCGTTTGCATCACGCGAGTAAATCTTAGTAAGAGAGGCAGTACAAGGGATGTTACGCTCTGCTAGGTAATCTAGACACTCTTCACGGCTCACTAGATCCCACTCACGCCATGGTGCAATGACGTGTAGGTCTGGTGCTAGTGCTGCGAATGCACCTTCAAAACGAACTTGGTCATTACCTTTACCTGTACAGCCGTGACACAGTGCGTCTGCACCTACTTTACGTGCTACTTCAACCTGCGCTTTCGCGATGATTGGACGAGCCATAGAAGTACCTAGTAGGTATTTGCCTTCGTAGTAAGCGCCCGTTTTTAGCGTTGGGTAGATGTAATCTGCCACCATCTCTTCTTTAAGGTCAGCGATGTAACACTCAGAAGCACCAGAAGCTTTCGCTTTCTCTTCGATACCAATCAACTCTTCGTCGCCTTGACCAACATCCGCGACAAACGCAACCACTTCACAGTCATAGTTCTCTTTCAACCATGGGATGATTACTGATGTGTCTAGACCGCCAGAGTAGGCTACTACAACTTTCTTTACGTTAACTTTGCTCATTTTCTTTCTCCTAGTTTCCATACTGCACATGGCGGTCAGCGTTGGAAATGACTTCATAATTATATGTTTATTTAATTTGTCTAAATTCTTTAAGTAGTGACTCGTTGTGAGAACTACTGAGGTAAAAACTGTGTTCCTATGCTTTTACCTGAAAACAGTTGTGTTAGCTTTTCTGGGTATCGCCAAGTCGCAACTTCGATTGGTCGTCCGAGCTCGTTAGCGGCTTCTAGTGCGGCTTGAACCTTAACGATCATGCCGTCAGTAATCACTTTGCCTGCAATAAGGTCATCGGCTTGTTGTTGATTAAGGCTTGAAATGAGGTGGCCTTTGCCATCCAACACACCACTTACATCAGAAAGCAGTACCAGTTCAGCATCAAGTGCGCCAGCAACGGCAACCGCAGCTTGGTCGGCATTCACGTTCATTAGTTGACCTTGGTCGGTTAGACCAATCGAGCTAATGATTGGCAGTGCGCCAACATTAAGAATCGCTTGCAGGACGGTTGAGTCGCCCGGTTCCGCTTTTCCTACTGCACCTAGTTCAGGGTTCAGTTCGCTCACTTTGCATAAACCACCATCTGCTAGGCTCAAACCAACGGCATTGATACCGTCTTTAATCGCCTGACCTTGAAGTAATTTATTCGCCGTACCCGCTAGTGCACCTGCAATCACAGGGATCTGATCATAAGGAGTAACACGTAGGCCCTCTTTCTTAACCGTTTCGAGATTCAGATTGTTCATCAAATCATCAACTAGGTAACCACCGCCGTGAACAATTACGATTGGTCGCTGTGCCTGTTGTTGGTAGGTAGAGATAGCACCAAATAACTTGCTAAGTGTTTCACCACAAGATAGCGCAGCGCCACCTAACTTTATGATTAATGGTTGATTATTAAGGCTCATATCTAGATTCCTTTACACTAATGCAGTTAATGGCGCAAAACCATAACGTAAATTTAAACACTGCATCGCTTGGCTAGATGCACCCTTTAATAAGTTATCGATCGCTGCAACAACGATGATATGTTGCCCCTGAACCTTCCAACCTAAATCGCAGAAAGGTGTCTGTTCTACATCTTGAATTCTTGGCAATGTCTCTTCGAGTAACCTCACGGCTGGCTTACCTTGATAAGCTTGCTCGAAGGCATCTTGTATCTGTTGCTCCGTCACACCTTCAGCCAGTTTCATGGTGATGGTCGCTAAAATACCACGCTTAAAATTGCCGAGGTGCGGTGTGAAAATCACGTCACGTCCGAGATGAGCAACCATTTCAGGTTGGTGGCGGTGACTGAACACACCATAAGCCTGCAAACTCACTTCACAGAAGCTGTTAACCATGCTTGCTTTGCGACCGGCACCAGTCACGCCACTGGTTGCG
The DNA here is from genome assembly GCF_027587105.1 of Vibrio sp. RW. Lineage (NCBI taxonomy): Bacteria > Pseudomonadati > Pseudomonadota > Gammaproteobacteria > Vibrionales > Vibrionaceae > Vibrio > Vibrio sp. RW. Next base: position 101,895 of record NZ_JAPPTM010000004.1, on the reverse strand, counting down.
TTGATCACTGGCCATTGGGTTTCATCTAATAACTTGCTTTCAACTAAAGGCTTAATCGCCAATTGAGAAGCGGTTGGGTAACAACCCGCAACTGCGACCAGTTGAGCTTTTTTAATGTCTTGCTCATTCCACTCAGCTAAGCCATAAGCGGCTTTATCAAGCCATTGTTCATGTTGATGTTCAAAACCGTAAAATTCTTGGTAAAAGTTTTCGCCCTTAACTCTAAAGGCACCGGATAGGTCGAACACTTGGCAATCGTTCTCAAGAAAGATTGGTGCTAGGTCATGACTGACCTCGTGTGCCGTGGCTAAGAAAATCACATCAGACTGTTTAGCCACTTGTTCTGGATTCGTTAATGGCTGTACTGGCATATCAATCAAGCCAGCTAACTTACCGTGCAGTGCCGCAATAGGTTTACCAGCGTCTACACTATTGGCGGAGACATATAAACCTGATAGCGTGAGATCAGGGTGTCTGTTTATCATTAGAGCCAGTTCTGCTCCTGTGTAGCCGCTTGCGCCAATGATCGTGGTTTTCAACATCTCAACACATCCATTTCTGAGGTAAGTTACATTTCAAATTTGACTATTCATACTTAATTTTTAGCTTTATTTGATTTCTTATGCATTAAATATGATTTAATATGTGTTTTACCGACTTATGGTTTTCCTGTCAATAGTAGAAGTGAAGTTATTATGCAATTACCGAGTTTTCTTGAGGTCTACAAAGGCCTAATTTCCACCGACTCCATTAGCTCAACCGATCCAAGCTGGGATCATGGCAACGAGAAAGTGATCGAAAAAATGGCTCAATGGTTTAAAGACTTGGGCTTTAATGTTGAAGTCGTGGAGGTCGAGCCCGGCAAGCATAATATGGTCGCAAAGATGGGCTCTGGAGAAGGAGGCTTATTACTTGCTGGACACAGCGATACGGTGCCATTTGATGAAGGGCGTTGGAACTTCGACCCTCACGCACTGACCGAGCACAATAACCGCTTCTACGGATTAGGCACCGCCGATATGAAAGGCTTTTTTGCCTTCGTTTATGAAGCGGCGAAGAAGACGGATTGGAGCAAACAGGCAAAACCACTTTATGTATTAGCAACCTGCGATGAAGAGACCACCATGCTTGGTGCTCGTCACTTCACGGAGAATGCACCATTTAAACCGGACTACTGCATCATTGGTGAGCCAACTAGCCTAGTGCCGATTCGAGGGCACAAGGGCCACGTGGCAAATGCGGTGCGCGTAACGGGTAAATCAGGTCACTCTTCCGATCCTGCCTTAGGCGTCAATGCTATCGAGATCATGCATGAAGTGTTGTTTGCTTTAATGCAGTTACGTGACAAATTAGTCAAAGAGTATCACCACCCAGGTTTTGCGATTCCAAGTCCCACGCTAAACCTTGGCCATATTCACGGTGGCGACAGTGCTAACCGTATCTGTGGTTGTTGTGAGCTGCACTACGATGTTCGTCCTTTACCGGGTATCAGCTTAGATGGCTTGGATAACATGCTGCGCAGCGCACTCAAAGAAGTGGAAGCAAAATGGCCGGGCAGAATTGAGATCACGCCACTGCATGAGCCAATTCCGGGTTACGAGTGCCAACACGACCATCCATTTATTGGTGGCATGGAATCGGTGTGTGAGATTAAATCGCAAACCGTGAACTACTGTACCGAGGCACCTTTCCTTCAAGAACTTTGCCCAACCTTAGTACTGGGCCCAGGTTCGATTGACCAAGCTCACCAACCGGATGAGTTCTTGAGCTTCGATTTTATCGATCCAACGATTGATGTTCTGAGGAAATCGATCCGTAAATACTGCTTCTAGCTATTACTACCCATTCGATATTTTCCAATAAAAGCCACCTTAAAACGTGGCTTTTATTCTGTTATCCCTGATTTGGACTCAATCTTGTAATTAAATTTCACTTTATTCCGAAGTATTGGAAAATTTACTTATCCCGCATTTCGAAAGCTAATAATTGCAAACTTAGAATGCTTTATTTGACTAGATACAGCAGTTTTCGCTAGATTGTGTACTTAACAAGGAACAATGGATGTAATTTTTTTACGAGGCAGGATGACAATGAACGAGAAATACGCCGCTCTCAAGAGTAACGTAAGCATGCTGGGACGCTTGCTAGGTAACACAATCCAAGATGCACATGGTGACGTTATCTTAGAGAAAGTGGAAACTATCCGTAAACTTTCCAAATCCGCCCGCGCAGGCAACAAAGCTGACCGTGACAGCCTAGTTGAAGAGATCAAAAACCTGCCGAACGAACAACTCACTCCTGTTGCTCGTGCATTTAACCAATTTCTCAACCTCACCAACATGGCAGAGCAGTACCATACGATCTCTCGCCACTGTGAAGAGCATGTTTGCGAACCAGACGTTCTGCAATCTCTATTTTCCAAATTAAGCCAGAATAACATCAGTAAGCTAGACGCGGCTCAAGCCGTTCGCGACCTGAACATTGAACTCGTTCTGACCGCTCACCCAACAGAAATCACTCGTCGCACCATGATCAACAAACTGGTTAAGATCAACGAGTGTCTGTCTAAATTAGAGTTAAGCGACCTATCGCACAAAGAACGCGTAAAAACAGAACGCCGCCTAGAGCAGCTTATCGCTCAAGGTTGGCACTCTGATGTGATTCGTCAGCAACGTCCAACACCACTTGATGAAGCTAAGTGGGGCTTTGCAGTTGTTGAAAACTCGCTATGGGAAGCGGTACCTGACTTCCTACGCGAAATGGATGGCCGACTTAAAAGCTACCTTGGCGAAGGCCTACCGATTGATGCACGTCCAGTGCATTTCTCATCTTGGATGGGTGGCGACCGTGATGGAAACCCTTTCGTCACGCACACCATCACTAAAGAGGTACTACGACTTTCTCGCTGGAAAGCCGCTGACCTTTACCTAGCTGACGTAAACGAGCTGATTACTGAACTGTCGATGACTAAGTGCAATGATCAGGTGCGTGAACTCGCGGGTGATGAACACGAAGCTTACCGCGCGATCCTAAAAAGCCTACGCACCCTGCTTGGAAACACACTAGAAGTCTTAGATGCTGAAATCAAAGATGTAGAAGTCCCTAAGAAAGAAACACTACAGAACATCGACCAACTATGGACACCGCTTTATGCGTGTTACCAATCGCTGCACGAATGTGGCATGGGCGTAATCGCAGACGGTTCTCTGCTTGATACTCTGCGCCGCCTAAAAGCATTCGGTGTGCATTTGGTTCGTCTCGATGTTCGTCAAGAAAGTACTCGTCACTCGGATGTGCTGTCTGAACTGACTCGCTACCTAGGCATTGGTGATTATGACCAGTGGAGTGAGCAAGACAAAATTGCTTTCTTAACCAATGAATTAAGCTCAAAACGCCCACTACTGCCACGCGATTGGGAGCCATCTGAACAGGTTAAAGAAGTTTTAGACACCTGTAAGGTCATTGCCGCTCAACCTCGTGAAGCCTTCGGCGCTTACGTGATTTCTATGGCTCGTACTGCGTCAGATGTATTGGCTGTTCATTTGCTTCTGCAAGAGTGTGGTTGCCCGTACCGCATGGACGTTTGTCCATTGTTCGAAACGCTAGACGATTTGAACAACTCAGAAGCAGTAATGAAGCAGCTAATGAGCATCGATTTGTACCGTGGCTTTATCCAGAACCACCAAATGGTGATGATTGGATACTCTGATTCAGCCAAGGATGCTGGCGTAATGTCTGCCGGCTGGGCTCAGTATGATGCGATGGACAAGCTGGTTAAGGTTTGCGACGAAGAAGGCATTGAACTGACCCTCTTCCACGGTCGTGGCGGTACCGTTGGTCGTGGTGGTGCGCCTGCACATGCTGCGCTTCTTTCTCAGCCACCTAAGAGCTTAAAAGGCGGTTTACGTGTCACTGAGCAAGGCGAGATGATCCGCTTTAAACTGGGCTTGCCAGATGTTGCGGTAAACAGCTTCAACCTTTACGCAAGTGCGATTCTAGAAGCGAACCTTCTACCGCCACCAGAGCCTAAACAAGAATGGCGCGACCTAATGGAAGTGCTGTCTCAAGTATCTTGTGAGGCTTACCGTAAGGTAGTTCGTGGTGAAGAGAAGTTTGTCCCTTACTTCCGTCAAGCGACGCCTGAACTAGAGCTAGGCAAACTGCCACTTGGCTCTCGCCCTGCGAAACGTAACCCGAACGGCGGCGTAGAAAGCCTACGTGCGATTCCATGGATTTTCTCTTGGAGCCAAAACCGCTTGGTACTTCCTGCATGGTTAGGCGCTGGTGAAGCGATTCAGTATTCAGTAGACCAAGGCCATCAAGCGCTACTTGAAGAGATGTGTCGCGAATGGCCATTCTTCTCAACCCGCTTGGGTATGTTGGAAATGGTGTACTCGAAGTGCAACATGGAAATCGCTAAGTACTACGACCAGCGTCTTGTTGACGAAGAGCTACTACCGTTAGGTGAATTACTGCGTGAACAGCTGCAAAAAGACATCAAAGCAGTACTTAATGTAGAAAACAACGAAAACTTGATGCAGAGCGACCCTTGGGGGCTTGAATCGATTCGTCTACGTAATATCTACGTTGAGCCATTGAACATGCTTCAAGCTGAACTACTTTACCGTACTCGTAAGAGTGAAACACCACCAGAAGAGCTAGAAGAAGCGCTCATGGTGACGATTGCGGGCATCGCGGCAGGTATGCGAAACACTGGATAACCAGTTATTAAAACCAAAAAAGGAACAAAAGGTCACTACAAGTGGCCTTTTTATTTTAATAAATCCAATTGTTTTAGTTTTTTGTAAGTTTTTTGGGTTATTTTGTCCATGTATTCTACTTTATGCTTATTATTTAGATATACTACTGCTCCGCTGCAGAAATACTCCAACATAATAATCTGCAGCAGCTTGGCCAATATACTGGTCGACCTAGGTGATAAACGGCTTTATAAGGTGACATAACCAACGACTAAGTTGGTGCTACTTAAACATAACCAATATAACGTGCCACAAGAAGCACACTTGATGTTTAGGTATTTTGTTTACTGTTTACCATTTGGATCTCAGACATGTCATTACCACACGTAATTCTAACCGTTTTAAGTACACGCGATGCTACTGGTTACGATATCACAAAAGAATTCTCAGCAAGCATTGGTTACTTCTGGAAAGCTAGCCACCAACAAGTTTACCGCGAGCTAAATAAAATGGCTCAAAACGACCAGGTAACTTGTGTGCTTGAACCTCAAGAAGGCAAACCTGATCGTAAGGTTTATTCTATCACTGACGCTGGACGTAGCGCTCTAGGTGAATGGTTTGAACAACCAACTGCACACCCAACCGTTCGTGACGAGTTCTCAGCTAAACTAATGGCTTGTGCTGTACAACCTTGTGACGCATACCGTGTACAACTTGCCGAGTTGGTAGAAGAGTCTCGCAAACTGGTTTCTCATTACAAAGAAATCGAAGCGGCTTACTACGCAACACCATCAACGCTAGACAAGCAAGCTCGTTTAGAACGTCTAACGCTTCGTCGTAACCTACTTCTGCGTGAAGCATGGATAGTGTGGGCTGAAGAGGTATTGTTAGAGCTTGGTACTATCGCTTAAGCTAGAAGCTAGAAGCTAGAAGCTAGAAGCTAGAAGCTAGAAGCTAGAAAAGTAAAAGGCTTGAACTCTTAGAGTCCAAGCCTTTTTTGTATCTATAGGATTTGAGATTCTATCGCCGATGGCGTTTTATCAAGAGCTTCAACTACAGCGTAGCCACTTGTGGACGAACACCTAGCGTATGGCAAAGTGCGTAGGTCATTTCTGCACGGTTTAGTGTGTAGAAGTGGAAGTCTTTCACGCCTTCACGGCTCAGGGTGCGGACCATATCAATTGCTTGGCTAGCACCAACTAACTGACGAGTCGTTGGATCATCGTCCAGGCCTTCAAATTGCTTCGCCATCCAGCCCGGCACTTTAACGTTGTTCATTGCAGCAAAGCGAGACGCTTGCTTGAAATTAGAAACGGGTAAGATACCCGGTACAATCTCAACATCAACGCCCGCCGCCACACAGCGATCACGAAAGCGTAGGTAGCTTTCTACATCGAAGAAGAACTGAGTGATGGCACGGTTAGCACCGGCATCCACTTTACGTTTTAGATTAATAAGATCCGATTGAGCGCTTTTTGCTTCAGGGTGAACTTCTGGGAATGCCGCGACTGAGATATCAAAATCATGGCGCGATTTAAGCAGTTCAACTAGGTCAGAAGCATACATATCTGGCGCACCGCCGCCTGCTGGAATATCACCACGTAGAGCAACAATGCTCTCGATACCATTCGCCCAGTAATCGTCGGCGATTTGAATAAGTTCTTCACGGCTAGCATCAATGCACGTTAGGTGTGGCGCTGCTACTAAACCTGTTTGGTTTTTGATTTCTTTAATGATTGAGTGGGTACGATCACGTTCACCCGAGTTTGCACCATAGGTTACCGATACAAATTTTGGTTGAAGTGTTTTAAGACGGTGAACAGAGTTCCACAGGGTCTCTTCCATCTTCTCACTGCTTGGTGGAAAAAATTCAAATGACACATTAATGTTGTCAGAAAGCTCTGCGATATTCTGATTTAAAGCGTCGATATGGCCTGCGTGTGTGTATCCCATCTTACTCTCCCTGTGGCAAAAGCAACCACTAAAAACTCAAATCCTTAAACGACGTTTAGACGTCTATATGTCTGTAGCATGTATTGAATACGATTTAATGTCAACAGATCGATTATGAATTTTTCTCAAGTAGATCGTGAGTAAAACTCAAGTAGTTAGATGGGTCGCAAAGCAGAAATAAGGTAGAAAAAAGGCTGAAAAACACATCGTGCTTTCAGCCTTATCTATATTAGTGGATAGTATGCTATTTAGACACTAAACCAACCGATCTGAGTATCAGAACAGGCTAGACATTCTGTTCAGGTCAGATTGAATTGCGCCCGCTGTTACTTCACGGCCCGCACCTGGGCCACGAATAACTAATGGATTATCTTTGTACCATTTGCTCTCAATCGCAAAGATGTTATCGCAAGGCAGCAAGTTCGCTAGAGCGTGTTCTTTAGATAGAGCTTCAACGCCTACGGTTGCCTTACCGTTCTTCTCTAAACGCGCTACGTAACGCAGAACCTTTTGTTGAGAATGTGCTTTCTCTAAGCGCTCAGCCAACTCTTCGCTCAGCACTGAGGCCTTATCAAAGAAATCATCCACCGACAGGTCTTGCAGTTCTGCTGGCACCAGTGATTCCACTTTTACGCTTTCAGGTTCAATGTCTAAACCCGATTCACGCGCCAGAATGACCAACTTACGCATCACATCTGACCCATCTAGATCCGCACGAGGATCCGGTTCTGTGAGGCCTTGTTGCCATGCTAAGTCAACCAACTCGCTAAATGGTACTGTGCCATCGAACTGTTGGAACAACCAAGACAGTGTGCCCGAAAAGATACCTGACAATGCAATAATGTCATCGCCACTTTCACGCAGGTCACGTACCGTGTGGTTAATCGGTAAGCCTGCACCAACCGTCGCGTTGTACAACCAATGACGACTGATCTTAGCGAAAGCATCTTTGACTTGATGGTAATACTCACTTGATGCAGAACCTGCGACCTTGTTCGCCGAGATCAGGTGGATACCTTGCTGTGCGATTTGCAGATATTTTGCTGCAAGTACCGGGCTCGCAGTAACATCAAGAACAACCGCTTCGTCATAACCTTGAATAGAACCCAAACGCTCTAACCAGTCGTTACCATTATTGGCAATCGCTTCGTCATCAAAGCGCTTACCTACCGAAGTCGCATCAATACCTTGATCGTCGAACCAATAGGTTTGGCTATCAACCACCGCAACCAATTCAAAGTTCATTCCACGACGCTTTTCAAGTTCCGCTTTTTGCTCTGCGAACAGTCTTAACCAGCTTGAACCGATATTGCCTTTGCCACATAAAGCAATCGCAACACGCTTCTGTGCTTGGAACAGTTGGGAGTGAATGCCTTTCACTAGGCTTGAGGTTTCACTCTTACGAATGACAGCCACTAAGCTCAAGCCTGAGTTTGCTTCTGAGATGAACTCAACCGGCGAGCTCTTGAGTTGTTGATAGAAACCGTAGCAATGGTTCGGGTTCTTAGTCACACCCGCGCCCACCGCCGCGATCAGAGAGAAACCCTCTTTAAGTTTAATCTCAGCTTCAATCGCATGATCTTGCAGATATTCTAGAGCGCCACCAGCAATCTCTTCGGTGTAAGCAAGGCGCAAGCAGTGTTGATCGGGTTCAAGTTCATAAGCAAGCGGCTCGAGTTGAGCGCGCTTAAGCCCTTCAAGCACTTCACTCTCGAGACGGTCGAAATCATGGCCGTGACCAAACGTCAGCTGCACGATAAGCACTTCATCTAAAGAGGTAATAATTTTTGCGCCACGACCCGATGCCAGTACACGCTCAATCTGTGTGGAGCCCGCTTCTGGCTGATAGCTGCAGCGTAAACTTAAATCCATAGCACTTTGAGCCACCGGCTGTAGCGTTCGGCTGTGAAGCACTGGCGCCGCCAGACGAGCTAACTCACTTGCTTCATCAAGGCGAAGCAGAGGCAATAGACACGCATCCAAAACCAAACGAGGATCTGCGCTGTATACGCCTGCCACATCACTCCAAATCGTCACGCGTTCAACTTCAGCCAATGCACCAATCACGGTAGCTGAATAATCCGAACCATTTCGACCAAGCAATACGGTTTCGCCGTCGCTGTTCTGAGCCATAAAACCAGTAATCACCACGCGACAGTGTGCATGCTGCGCCAAGGCTTCTTTAATGAGAGGATAAGAACGTGCTCGGTCAACCTCAGGTTGAGCACCCACTTCTGCACGCAAAAAGGCGCGCGCATCTTGAGCTACCGCTTGTAAATCATGTTGGCACAACAAAGCGGCTAGCAGACGCGAAGACCAAACCTCACCGTGTCCTAGCACCTGTGCTTTTTGCGCTTCGCTCAAGGGAGCAGTTAGCTCACCCAAAGCGGTAAATTCTTGTTGAATAGTGGCCGTAAGTTGCGCTGCCGACTCACCTTCAAGCAGCGCTTCAATCAGCTCAAGTTGAAACTGACGAAGGGTTTGTAGGCATTCATGAGCAATACGACCATCTTTGTCGAGCGCTTCGACAAACTCAATCAAACGGTTAGTTGTTTTACCCGCTGCCGATACCACAACCAAGTCAGTGGTAAATGAGTATTCTCTAAGAATGTTGACCACGCGCTGGTAGCACTCAGGGTTGGCTAAACTGCTACCACCAAATTTATGTAGCTGGCGAAAGGTTGCCATTATTAACCCTCCCCTTCTACGATAAAGTGTTGTGTTTTTTCAAACGCTTGCTTGAGGTCATCAATCAAGTCTTCTGCATCTTCAAGGCCAACAGAAAGACGCAGTAACTGTTGCGAAACCCCCGCTTCTGCTAATGCTTCTTCGCCCATTGCACGGTGAGTCATCGACGCAGGGTGGCAAATTAAGCTTTCCACACCGCCCAGTGATTCTGCCAAAGAGAACAGCTCTAATTTATCAACAAAGTACTTAAGCGCCTCAAATGAGCCCGCAAATTCGAAGCTCAGCATTGAGCCAAAGCCCGATTGCTGCTTCTTCGCGATATCATGACCCGGATGTTCAGGAAGGCTTGGGTGGTAAATAGTGCCGACGAGATCTTGTTGCTGCAGAGACGCAAGAATTTCACGTGAACTCTCTTCGTGAACTCGCATACGCGCACCTAGCGTACGAATACCACGTAGAGTCATGTAGCTATCAAATGGTGTGCCGGTCGCACCAATACAGTTACCCCACCACGCTAGCTCTTCAGCGTGCTCTTCAGTTTTGGTGACGACAACGCCACCAATAACGTCCGAGTGTCCGTTGATGTATTTAGTGGTTGAGTGGATAACAAAATCAGCACCCAGCTCTAAAGGCTTTTGGAACACAGGCGTCAAAAACGTGTTGTCGACAGCAACCAGTGCACCAACCTCTTTCGCTTTGCGGCAAGTTTCTGCGATATCAACCACACGAACCAATGGATTCGATGGTGTTTCAATTAAGATCAACTTTGGCTTAAGCGCGATCGCCGCATCCAGCGCGGCTTGATCCGATTGATCAACAAACAGAACTTTGAAGTCACCTTTAAGTGAGCGTGTGTTAAACAGACGGTAAGTGCCGCCGTAGCAGTCGTGCGGAGCGATAATAAGATCATCGCCACCTAAAAAAGCAGAAACCCATAAGTTTAGCGCCGAGGTACCACAGTTAGTGACAACCGCGCCTTTGCCCGATTCAAGTTCAAACAGTGCCGTTTCTAGTAAACCGCGGTTCGGGTTACCAGAACGGGTGTAATCGTACTTTGGCACTTCACCAAAAGCGGGAAACCCATAGTTAGTCGAAAGATAAATAGGTGGGACAACGGCATGGTGTTGCGTGTCTGACTCGATACCAGTACGTACTGCGATTGTTGCTGGCTTCCGGCTGCTCATAGGTGCTTCCTTACAAGTTTTGCGTCTGAGAATCACAGCTGCTTGTCGGCATTTTGCGGCTGTGTTAGATATATGTTATTCACTTTACTTTCATAAACATGAGACGTCAACACTTCTAGACGTCTATATGTCTTTGCTTATGGCGGTAAATCCCGCTAAAATCACCACTATTAATTTATTCTAACAACTAAAGTGATGAAGGTACGCAATGGCCGACTGGAATGGTGAATACATAAGCCCATATGCTGAGCATGGAAAGAAAAGCGAACAAGTAAAGAAAATTACAGTTTCTATCCCTCTAAAAGTGTTAAAGGTTCTTACTGACGAGCGTACTCGCCGCCAGATTAACAACCTACGCCATGCAACAAACAGTGAGCTACTGTGCGAAGCCTTTCTACATGCGTACACAGGCCAACCACTACCAACGGATGAAGATCTCCGTAAAGACCGTCCAGACGATATCCCTACTGAAGTAAAAAGACTGATGACAGAGATGGGGATCGAATTCGAAGCGTTTGACGAATAATAAAAACAACTCAGTCACCGCCTTTAATACTGATTCGTTATAGCGGCCCCTATTCATAACATCACTCACTATACTGCTTGCGAGTGGGCTGTGAGTGATAGGTATAAAAAAACCGACTCCTGATGAGTCGGTTTTTATTATTCTTGCCCATAGCGAAACCGCTACAGAGAATCCACCACTGCGGGCTATTACGCCATATAGTTAGCTGGCATATCAATACGCGCAACGCCAGATTCAACGGCCGCTTCCGCTACCGCTTTTGCTACTCGAGGAAGCAGACGCGGGTCCATTGGCTTAGGAATGATATAGCCCTTACCAAACTCCAGCGCCGTCTCACCTGCTGCCGCTAATACTTCAGCTGGCACTTCTTCTTTAGCCAGTTCACGAATAGCATGAACCGCCGCCAGTTTCATCTCATCATTAATTTCGCTCGCACGCACATCTAGCGCACCACGGAAAATGAATGGGAAACAAAGTACGTTGTTAACTTGGTTCGGGTAATCACTGCGGCCTGTACCCATAATAAGGTCTTTTCGAACTTCATGAGCAAGATCTGGTTTGATTTCTGGATCTGGGTTTGAACATGCAAACACAATCGGCTTATCAGCCATTAGTGTTAGTGCTTCAGCTGGTAGTAAGTTAGGGCCAGACACACCCAAGAATAGATCCGCATCTTCGATAACATCTTCAAGAGTACGTTTGTCAGTGTTGTTTGCGAATAGTTCTTTGTACTCATTGAGGTCATCACGACGAGTGTGGATTACCCCCTTACGGTCCAGCATGTAGATCTTCTCACGCTGGGCGCCACACTTAATCAGCAGTTCCATACAAGCAACCGCTGCTGCGCCTGCACCTAAACAAACGATCTTACATTCTTCGAGTTTCTTACCTTGAAGTTCAATTGCGTTCAGCATACCAGCTGCTGTTACAATCGCAGTACCGTGTTGGTCATCGTGGAATACTGGAACATCACAACGTTCAATCAGGCGACGTTCAATCTCAAAACAATCTGGTGCTTTGATGTCTTCTAGGTTAATACCACCGAATGTATCTGCGATATTGGCAACGGTATCTACAAACTCATCGATTGTGCGGTGTTTTACTTCAATATCAATAGAATCTAAACCTGCAAAGCGCTTAAACAGTAACGCTTTACCTTCCATTACCGGCTTAGAAGCAATAGGGCCAAGATTTCCAAGACCAAGAATCGCCGTACCGTTAGAGATAACTGCAACCATGTTGCCTTTACCCGTGTATTTATAAACGTTATCTACGTTTTGTGCGATTTCGCGAACAGGTTCAGCCACGCCAGGGCTGTATGCAAGTGCTAGATCTTCTGCAGAATCTGCAGGCTTTGTCAGTTCTACGGCAATTTTGCCTGGAATTGGGAACTCATGATAATCAAGAGCTTGCTGACGAAATTGTTCTTGAGGCGATAACTCTTGAGAGGATTGGTCTTGTCGGCTGTCTTCAGACATAGGTGTAGGTTCCTAGGTTATTATTATTTGGGGGTCTTGTTCATGTTAATGGATGTACTTCAAAGTTCCTAGGTAGTTAAAGCCTCTGTCTCATTAAAAAACGAGATTTAACTACTAATAAGACCAGTGAGCAGTGGAAATTACTATTGCCTGTTGAACTTTCAAGCGAATTTCTAAATAGAAGTAGCGGAACGACCGTTGTGGAAAATGCGGATAAACGACCTATCATTTATATTAATTGCCTACCTATTAAATAGCTACAGAGCAGTATCCATCATTTACTCAAATTATAGGCAACAAAAAAGGACACCTAAGTGTCCTTTTTCATGTCTAAATAGCGAGAATTACTTCTTGCTAGAAAGAGCACCGAAACGCTTGTTAAAGCGATCTACACGGCCGCCTGTATCTACGATACGTTGCTTACCTGTGTAGAATGGGTGACATTTGTCACATACATCTAGGTGAATACCATCTTTACCTAGAGTAGAGTTGAATTCGAATGTGTTGCCGCAAGAACAAGTTGCTGTTACTGCTTTGTATTCTGGGTGGATTCCAGCTTTCATGGGATAACCTCAAGTAGGCCGTGTCGCTATACGATTCTAAGCCGCACACCACACGTAGTTTAAAAAAGAAATAAAGACACCGCATCCGTACAAAAAAGTGACGAAGCCATACCTTTAAGGCGCAGTATAGTAATGAATCTATAAGACAGGATCAACCGATTTGATACATTTTTCGCCAATAGTGTCTTTATTTCTTTTGTTAACTGGCATGTTGGTTGAAATTCAAGAGCTCTAATGACCTTCATTCGTTAACTCACCTCTTTCACCTAAACTGCTCCTCGAATTTAACCGCCTTATCATTTAGACTGTTCGCTCTCCTCAACTCAGTAAAGCCGTCACTTTATGCGTCCAATGATTGCCCGTGTGGCCCTGCCTGTTCCACTCGACAAGCAGTTCGATTACAAGATTCCTAACCACCTCTTTCCGGTTATTGGTGGACGAGTTTCTGTGCCTTTTGGACGCCAAACCTTAACTGGGATTGTTACGGCTCTGGTTAACGAATCTGAATTCGAGCTAGACAAACTCAAGCCGATTAAAACCTTATTAGATAACCAACCCGTTTGGCCAAAGTCGGTCTACTCACTCTTGGTGTGGTGTAGTCAATTCTACCAATACCCGCTTGGCGAAACCTTTGCTAACGCCCTACCGAGCGCCCTAAGAAAAGGCAAAGCCGCCGACTTCGCAACGCTTATCGAATGGCAGTTAACATCGTCAGGCAGAGATCAACTGATGCAAGGCTTTGGTCGCGCCGTCAAACAAGCCAAAGTGATGCATATGCTTGAAAATGGCGCAGTTCCTCATCAAGAATTCATTGATGAAGAAGTGGGTAGCGCAGTACTTAAGACACTGGAAGAGAAAGGTTGGATTGAATCGGTAGAGAAAAAACCGCAGCGCAAACCATGGCCAGTTGAACTCGAAAACGAACAAGACAAGCCAAAGCTCAATGCAGAGCAAGCCATCGCAATCGCAACAGTCAATAGCCAGACCAACTTTGGCTGCTTTCTACTAGAGGGCGTTACCGGCTCAGGTAAGACAGAGGTCTACCTGAATATGATCAAGCCGATTCTTGACCAGGGTAAACAGGCACTAGTTTTGGTGCCTGAAATTGGCCTCACCCCTCAAACCATTAACCGCTTTAAGCGACGCTTTAATGTGCCTGTTGAGGTTATCCACTCTGGCTTAAACGATTCAGAGCGACTGAATGCGTGGCTCTCGGCACGCGACAATATTGCAGGCATCGTAATTGGTACGCGTTCGGCTCTATTCACGCCTTTCGCTGATCTAGGCATTATCATTGTCGATGAAGAGCATGACGCCTCCTATAAACAGCAAGACAGCCTGCGCTACCACGCACGTGATGTCGCCATTATGCGCGCTCATAAAGCGCAGGTTCCGGTCGTTCTTGGGTCAGCAACTCCGGCTTTTGAAACGCTGCACAACGCTCAGATAGGCAAATACAACTACCTTACCCTCACCTCACGTGCAGGTGTCGCATTGCCGACCACTAATAAAGTGTTGGATGTGAAAGGCGAATATCTGGAAAGCGGTTTGTCTGCGTCGTTAATTGCTGAGATGCAAAGACACCTGAAAGCGGGCAACCAAGTGATGTTGTTCCTCAACCGCCGCGGGTTCTCCCCAGCATTGATGTGTCACGATTGTGGTTGGACTGCCGAGTGTAAGCGCTGTGATGCTTACTACACCTATCACCAATACAGCAATGAAATGCGTTGCCACCACTGTGGTTCACAACACCATATCGTTCACCATTGCCAAGGCTGCGGTTCAGCGAATTTAGTGACAGTGGGTGTCGGTACCGAACAGCTCGAAGCGCAACTTGGTCAACTCTTTCCAGAATATAAAACCATTCGTATTGACCGCGACAGCACCCGTCGTAAGGGTAGCTTAGAAAGCGCATTAGAGTCGATTCGCAAGGGTGAATACCAAATTCTTATTGGCACCCAGATGCTGGCTAAAGGTCACCACTTCCCTGACGTGACACTTGTGGCGTTATTGGATGTGGATGGCTCTTTATATAGCAGTGACTTCCGAGCACCTGAACGCCTTGCTCAGCTCTTTATCCAAGTCGCAGGGCGCGCAGGTCGTGCCAGTAAACCCGGCGAAGTGATCTTACAAACGCACCATCCAGAACATGGTCTGCTACAAGCATTGCTGCACAAAGACTATAACCACTTCGCTCAGACGGCCTTAGCCGAACGTAAACAGGCGATGTTGCCACCTTACACCTTTATGACACTGTTTAGAGCAGAAGCGAACGACACGCGCTTGGTGGAAGAGTTCTTACGTCAAGTTCGTCACACCCTGGAGTCACATCCATTGTTTGACCAATATTGCATGGTGTTAGGACCAACGCCTGCACCACTAGCCAAACGTGCAGGCAAATCTCGCTGGCAATTGATCTTGCAAACCCAGACTCGTTCATTGATGCAGAAGCTATTAATGAGCGCCAAGCCGGCCATCAATATGTTACCTGCTGCGAAAAAAGTTCGCTGGTCACTCGATATTGAACCGCAAGATTTAAGCTAAACCCACCTGGGTTAAAACTAATGATAAGTTTGTTCACAAATATTTCATATTTCTCGTGAGTAACATCACACTAGTCATGCGATTTTTGTTAATCTAGCCGTAACTTTACACGGATGAAACAAATAGAATATTGCAATCAAAAAAGTGTTAGCAACACTTTCATTATGTCTATTTGATTGTATTAATTATTCACGCCTTAGATACTTAGGCAACAAAGGAACTTAAAAGAGGGTTTAATTTATGGCGACAATGAAGGATGTTGCCCAGCTAGCAGGCGTCTCAACCGCAACGGTATCACGTGCATTGATGACCCCAGAGAAAGTCTCAGTTTCTACTCGCAAACGAGTAGAGGCAGCTGTACTTGAAGCTGGATACTCACCCAATACATTAGCTCGAAACTTACGTCGCAACGAATCAAAAACCATCATTACTATCGTTCCTGATATCTGTGACCCTTATTTCGCCGAAATCATTCGTGGTATCGAAGATGCAGCTGTAGAAAATGATTACCTAGTTCTGCTTGGCGACAGTGGTCAACAGAAGAAACGTGAATCATCATTTGTAAACTTGGTGTTCACCAAACAGGCTGATGGCATGCTACTGCTTGGCACCGACCACCCATTTGATGTCAGTAAATCTGAACAGAAGAACTTACCACCTATGGTGATGGCATGTGAGTTTGCACCTGAACTTGAGTTACCAACGGTACACATCGATAACTTGACGTCTGCATTTGAAGCCGTCAACTACCTAGCTCAGTTAGGTCACAAGCGCATCGCACAAATATCTGGCCCAACCTCCGCCACTCTATGTAAGTTCCGCCAACAAGGCTACCAACAGGCATTACGCCGAGCTGGTGTATCAATGAACCCAGCTTACAGTACTGTTGGTGATTTTACCTTTGAAGCTGGAACAAAAGCCGTTCGTCAATTATTAGCACTACCGGAACAACCAACCGCAATTTTCTGTCATAACGATTCAATGGCAATTGGCGCTATTCAAGAAGCAAAAAAATTAGGTTTGCGTGTTCCTCAAGACCTCTCCATTGTTGGTTTTGATGACATCCAATTCGCTCAATACTGCGATCCACCACTAACGACCATTTCTCAGCCTCGTTACGAAATCGGACGCCAAGCGATGCTCATGATGCTCGACCTACTTAAAGGTAACGATGTTCAAACCGGTTCACGTCTACTTGAAGCTAAACTCGTGGTTCGTGGCAGTACAGCGCCACCTCGAATTTAGACAAGGTAAATACCCAAACAAACCGGCGGCACATTTTGATGTGCCGCTTCAATTTCTGCACTATTATCCTCACGCAATCTGGATTACCATGAGAGCAGAACTATCAACTATTGAATTGTCTTGTGGCTAATAGAGATTATGTAAAGCGCGGTCGTGGCACAAAAAAAACGACCAACAAACAAGCCCCTCGCCGTAAACCTTGGCGCAGTGGTCTTTTGGCGATCCTCCTTGTTGGTGGTTTTGGTTACGGGCTTTACTTATTAAGTAATGATCCTGAGCCACCAGCGCCAGCTCCTGTGGTGAACAAGTCGAAACCTAAGCCAGCAAAAGTCATTCCGCCGCCTCCAACAGAGAAATGGGACTACGTCGAAACGCTGCCAAGTCGCGAGATTGAAATAAAAGCCAAAGAGCAACAGATCTCGAAAATCCCTTACATCATGCAATGTGGCGCTTACAAAACCTCAGCACAGGCAGAAACACGTAAGTTGGACATTGCCTTCCAAGGTATCTCGAGTGAGATCCGCAAGAAAGATGGCAGTAGCTGGTACCGTGTGGTTCTAGGACCTTATAAATTTAAGCGTGATGCCGAACGAGATCGCCACAAACTACAACGCGCAAAAATCGAACCTTGTGCTATTTGGAAAGACACCGAGTAGTGATAAGCGACAGCGCAGTTGTGTAACCGCTAGAGTCGCAGCAAAGACAAACCCGAAAGCCTCCCATTGTGGAGGTTTTCTTTTATTTAGTCCCCTTAACCAAATTTCCTTACCACTTCCACTAATAAGTTGCTCGACATCACTCATGGTTCCTTGAATTACCCGAGTGTCATCCTCATATACTTTTTATACCCAAGGATAAGAATATAAAGAGGCCCTACTCGTGACTACCATAGTATCTGTACGTCGTAATAATAAAGTCGTCATCGCGGGTGATGGACAAGTATCTCTAGGCAATACTGTAATGAAGGGCAATGCCCGCAAAGTACGTCGCCTATATAACAACAAAGTACTGGCAGGTTTTGCTGGCGGTACGGCTGACGCTTTCACGCTATTCGAAAAATTTGAAAGCAAACTGCAAATGCACCAAGGTCACCTAACCAAAGCGGCCGTTGAGCTGGCAAAAGATTGGCGTAGCGACCGTGCTCTACGTAAATTAGAAGCACTGCTTGCCGTAGCGGATGAAACCGCTTCACTGATCATCACTGGTAATGGTGACGTCGTTCAACCTGAGAATGACCTGATTGCTATTGGCTCTGGTGGTAACTTCGCTCAAGCAGCGGCAACTGCCTTACTAGAAAATACTGATTTAGATGCACGTGAAATCGCAGAAAAGTCGCTGAGCATTGCTGGCGATATCTGTGTCTTCACCAACCATCAACACACTGTTGAAGAGCTAGATAGCACCGTTGAACTGCCAAAACCAGAATAACGACCTCCTCTATCCATAACGTTGTATTCAACAGTGATTAAAGAATTAAGGAAAAAACATGTCTGAGATGACTCCTCGCGAAATTGTTCATGAACTCAATCGCCACATTATCGGCCAAGACAACGCTAAGCGTTCAGTAGCGATTGCATTGCGTAACCGCTGGCGTCGTATGCAGCTCGAAGAAAGCCTGCGTGTTGAAGTTTCGCCAAAAAACATCCTGATGATTGGCCCAACGGGTGTGGGTAAAACTGAAATAGCTCGTCGTCTAGCAAAACTCGCGAACGCGCCTTTCATCAAAGTGGAAGCAACCAAGTTCACTGAAGTGGGTTATGTAGGTAAAGAAGTTGAAACCATCATCCGTGATCTAACCGATGTTGCGATCAAGATGACACATCAACAAGCGATGGAAAAGGTGCAATACCGCGCTGAAGAGCAAGCCGAAGAACGTATTCTTGATGCCCTTCTGCCGCCAGCTCGTGATGCTTGGGGCCAGAATGAACAGACAACTGATGACACAACATCTTCGAATACTCGCCAGGTTTTCCGCAAAAAACTGCGCGAAGGTAAGATGGATGACAAAGAGATTGAAATTGATGTAGCCGCACCGCAAATGGGTGTTGAAATCATGGCTCCTCCTGGCATGGAAGAGATGACAAACCAGTTACAAGGTATGTTCCAAAACCTAGCTGGCGACACCAAGAAAAAACGCAAGATTAAAATCAAGGATGCATTCAAAGCACTAACTGAAGAAGAAGCCGCTAAGCTTGTAAACCAAGAAGAGCTAAAAGAGAATGCGATCTTCAACGCTGAAAACAACGGTATCGTATTCATCGATGAGATCGACAAAATCTGTAAACGTGGCGACAGTTCAGGTCCAGATGTATCTCGTGAAGGTGTTCAACGTGATCTACTGCCTCTTATCGAAGGCAGCACAGTTTCAACCAAACATGGTATGGTTAGAACTGACCACATCTTGTTTATCACATCAGGCGCATTCCAAGTGGCTAAGCCATCTGACCTAATCCCTGAGCTGCAAGGTCGTTTGCCAATCCGCGTAGAGCTGGAAGCACTATCAGCGAACGACTTTAAACGTATCCTGACTGAGCCAAAAGCGTCTCTAACAGAGCAGTACATTGCTCTAATGAAAACAGAAGACGTCAGCATTGAGTTTACTGAAGATGGCATCAACCAAATAGCTGACGCGGCATGGCGTGTTAACGAAACCACTGAAAACATCGGTGCACGTCGTCTACACACAGTAATGGAGCGCTTAATGGATGAGATTTCATTCGACGCAACAGACAGAGCCGGCAGCAAACTAGTGATTGACGAAGCTTACGTAACATCAAAGTTAGGTGAATTCGTGGAAGACGAAGATCTGAGCCGCTTCATTCTGTAGCACATTAAACTCCAACTTATTGCTCTATCTCAAAGAAATAGCAGCTAATAGACGAATTCAAGGCCCACTATAAAGTGGGCTTTTTATTACCTAAAAAATGGGCGTATACTCGAATTACTGTATGACACGATATACCGACCACTAGCGTACTAACGACAAAAGTGCACTTACAATGAAAATAGACTTACGATGAAAATAGACTTACGATGAAAATAGACTTACGATGAAACAATCTTTACTGATCTGGCTTGATGCCGCGCGACCAAAAACTCTGCCCCTCGCACTTGTCTCCATTCTTACAGGGAGTAGTTTGGCGTTCGCTAGCAATCATTTTTCTTTATCGATAGCGCTGCTGGCTTTTTTAACCGCCACTCTATTACAGATTCTATCGAACCTAGCCAACGACTATGGCGATGCCGTCAAAGGCACCGACAACGAGAAGCGTTTAGGCCCAATACGCGCGATGCAGTCTGGTACAGTCAACGCGAAGACCATGAAGCAAGCTATCATCCTCAACATCGTATTGACGGTAATAGCTGGATTGGTTCTTATTTTTTATGCACTAAGCTCGATTGAGAGTATCTTGTCGTTCATCGCTCTTGGTGTTCTGGCGATTGCGGCTGCTATTGCATACACAGTTGGTAACAAGCCCTATGGTTATATCGGCCTTGGCGACTTATCAGTGTTTATCTTCTTTGGATTGCTAGGCGTGTCTGGAACGTACTTCTTGCATACTGGCCACGTTGAGCCTAGCCTATTTCTTCCCGCTTTAGGTTGTGGATTAATGGCAGTGGCAGTTCTCAATATCAACAACATGCGTGATATCGAAAACGATAGCGAATGTGGTAAGCGCACTATGGCCGTTCGCTTAGGGCAGCGCAAAGCCAAGCACTATCATTTCTTGTTACTTAGTTTCGCCCTTGCATCTTTCGCGCTATACCTACTGATTCAGGAGAAACCCGTTTGGATTAGCCTGCCATTTTTGTTCAGTATCATTGTTGTTTACAAGCATGGTAAAGCCGTATGGAAAACCGATAAACCAGCTCAGATTGCACCAATGATGCCCGTTATTGTGAAATGCTCCCTGGTCACTAACTTATTGTTTGCAGGGGTTGTCGTAGCTCAAACTCTATTGAGTTAATTGAGACTAATCATTGCAAAGGGATCAGGCACCGATATACTCAAAGTAAGTTCATTGTTCAAAAGGTAAACGAATGGAATACAACACTTCAGCACTGTGCGACATCTACATAGATCAAGTTGATGTCGTGGAGCCAATGTTCAGCAACTTCGGTGGACGAGCATCCTTTGCAGGACAGGTCACAACATTAAAGTGTTTTGAAGACAACGCTTTGATTCGCTCTGTATTGGAGCAAGATGGGTTAGGTCGAGTGCTGCTAATCGATGGTGGTGGCTCATTACGAAAAGCGCTGATCGATGCTGAAATCGCCCTGCTTGCCGAAGACAATGAGTGGGAAGGTATTGTGGTTTATGGCTGTGTACGTGAAGTCGATGAATTAGAAGATATGAACCTCGGCATTCAAGCTTTAGCATCCATTCCCGTCGGAGCTAGCCAAGAGAGCATTGGCGAGGTTGATGTTCCAGTCAATTTTGGCAGCGTGACTTTTTTACCTGAAGATTACCTTTACGCGGATAACACAGGCATCATTCTCTCTGCTGAGCCGTTAGATGTTGAACTCGACCTTGATGTCGAAGAAGAATCAGATTAAGTATCTCTAACAAAGCTCCAGCCAATTAGAACAACGAACAAAAACGCCCGCTACTCAGTAGCGGGCGTTTTTTTTAATCTGAAGAGTCAATTACTCAACGTCATCCATTTTACCTAGAAGGTTACGGATGCGATCTTGCCATGCTGAATGCTCTTCCTGCATTTGCTGAGTTTTTTGCTCTAGCTCGTGACGGCTTGCTTTTAGCTCACCAGCTTCTGTCGCTAGTGCTTGTTTCTCTTCTTTAAGCTCTTCCACTTCCATTTGAAGAAGTGCAATTGTATCTACTGCTGTTTGAATTTTTGCTTCTAGCTGCTCTAGTACTTCAAAAGACATTCTGGCCTACCTTTAGTTATCCATTTAATGGTGAAGGTTCACTCCACTTATTTCCCCATTCTACTCAGCAGAGCAAGGATAAACACTCAATATATTCGATAATTTGCACCATTCGATGAAAAAAACAGCGCTTTTTACCGAATATTGACGCGAATGATTATCTCCACATCCACAGGCTGATTATTTTGATGAAGATTTATTGTTTTCTACTGCAAATTGATCGAGAGCAATCCCCAAAAACAAAAAGGCAAACGTTTTCTTTTGGATATGGTAAAATCCGCCGCAAAATTTATCTTCCCTCCCCCTTTAAAAGTTTTGGAGTTCGCATGAAACGCGATTTAGCAATGTCATTTTCTCGTGTCACTGAAAGTGCAGCACTAGCTGGTTACAAATGGCTTGGCCGTGGCGATAAAAACGCTGCGGATGGCGCTGCTGTAGAAGTCATGCGTAGTCTACTAAACAAAACCGAAATCAGCGGTGAGATTGTTATTGGTGAAGGTGAAATTGATGATGCACCTATGCTCTACATCGGTGAGCAAGTAGGTGTGGGCGGTGATGCTGTCGACATTGCCGTTGACCCAATAGAAGGGACACGCATGACAGCAATGGGCCAATCAAACGCATTGGCGGTATTGGCGGCAGGCGAAAAAGGCAGCTTCCTTAAAGCGCCTGATATGTACATGGAAAAATTGGTTGTCGGTCCTGGCGCTAAAGGCGTGATTGACCTAGCACGACCACTAAAAGAAAACCTAGAAAACGTAGCGAAAGCGCTGGGTAAAACGCTGGATACATTAGTTGTAACGACACTGGCTAAGCCACGTCACGATCAAGTCATCGCCGACATGCAAGCAATGGGCGTTCGCGTATTCGCAGTGCCAGACGGTGATGTTGCTGCTTCTATCCTAACTTGTATGCCCGACAGCGAAGTAGACGTCATGTACTGCATCGGTGGCGCACCTGAAGGTGTCGTTTCTGCGGCGGTTATTCGCGCACTAGATGGTGACATGCACGGTCGCCTTCTCCCTCGTCACGAGGTGAAAGGCGATACCGCAGAAAACCGTAAGCACGGTGAGCTTGAGCTAGAACGTTGCGCTGAAATGGGCGTAACGGCGGGTATAGTGTTGAAGATGGAAGACATGGCGCGCAGCGACAACGTAGTATTCTCAGCAACCGGCATTACCAAAGGTGATTTGTTAGAAGGCATTACTCGTACAGGTAATATCGCAACCACAGAAACACTACTTATACGTGGTCGCTGCCGCACGATTCGTCGCATCAAATCAATCCACTACCTAGAACGTAAAGACCCAGAAGTAATCGGTCACATCCTGTAAACCTAAGTTAAACAGAACAACAAAGGCTGATACCACGTATCAGCCTTTTGTTTTATTGGCCTGTGCCAAGCACACCATATGCTAGCAATAGCGTGAACGGCGGCCAATATAGTAAATGGTTTGCTTTATAAACACCTTGCCTCATAATAGTAAGGTTCATGAGGTAGGGATAATATGAAAACAAGCGACAAAATCTTACAAACCATTAAGCGCCAAGGAGCGGTAACCGCGAAGCAACTGTCAGAAGAATTTGACATGACGACAATGGGGGCAAGGCAACATCTGCAAAGCCTGGAAGATGACGGTATTCTTGCGTTTCATGACGTTAAAGTAAAAGTGGGACGTCCTACCCGCCATTGGTCACTGACTCAACAAGGCCATAGCCAATTCTCAGACCGACACGGTGAGCTGACGATTCAAGTGATTGATGCCGTAGAGAACCTATTTGGCCAAGAGGGGCTAGCTAAGGTTGCTGCCGAGCGTGAACAACACACTTTAAAGCAGTATCAAACCGCTCTATCTGGCTGTGATAACCTGATCAGTAAACTTGAAAAGCTCACTCAACTTCGTGAAGAAGAAGGCTACATGGCAGAACTTCAAGAACAAGGTGATAACTATATCTTGATCGAAAATCACTGTCCTATCTGTAAAGCAGCGACTCGCTGTCCAAGCCTCTGTCAATCTGAGCTCAATGTATTTACTGAGTTACTCAAAGGTGAATGTCATGTAAGCCGCACTGAACACATTATCGCTGGTGAGCGACGCTGTACTTACACCCTAACCCCCACACCTTCATCGTAATACTCAGTGCTTGAGCTTTGCGCCAAACGACTGGTCTCGTCTCAATATTGAGAAAACTACAATAGAACAAAATTTGTACAGAATTCTTTCTTAAGCTTAAAGCATATGAAACATACTTAATGCTAAGGAAGGAATGATGGCACATCCACAACCCGACCAAAAACTGCCACCCTTTGATGAACTGGTCCAACTCGCGAAAAGCGATCCTAAAGCATTCAATCAATTCAAACACGAGATGTGTGAGCAAATGATCTGTTCTGCCTCTCAAGTGATGCAAGACAGGCTTCGAGCTCAGCAAAGTCATATCGATTTAGTCGTTAGCCGCTGCAAAAACCCTCACCATACCAATGTCGTACTGATGCAAGAGTTGCGCTGTCAGGTTTGTAAATTCCAAGACGCCCTCGAAGGTCGCTGCCCCCTTGCTGAACCAAAGTCCGAGAATGTCGTCCCTTTTAGACCAAATACAGAGCCGAAAATGTATTAAAGCGAATATAAGTTAACAGCAGACACACATGAAAATCAGACTGTTATAATACAAAAAAGGGAGCGCAAGGCTCCCTTCTTATATTCATTCAATTGTTATACTGGATTTTCACCGTAGTCGTTACGACCTTCTGTGCCTTTCAACAAGCCACATTCAATCAAAACCCATAGCCCACACACTAATGCCGCAGCGGTAGCCACCATATGAATTGGCGATACCGACTCTGTCGTAGTTGCTGCCATTGGCGAGGCTAAACGTCCCAGAACGAGAGGCACATTTAACAATAACCAGTAGTTCGACTTATTACGGTCATGCCAACGCTTAGCCGTTACCGCAAGATCTGGAATAACCAGCACCAGTAAGAAAATTGGCAGTAGAATATAAGTGTATGCGGGGAACAAAACCGATATACCGGAAGCAAAACCAGTAATCGCCACATAGTAGAAAATATTCCACATCCAATAAGTCTTACGACCAATTCTCCCCTTGAAAGAGAGCAGTAAATCTTTCATCGACATCTTAAAATACTCAAAAATTAATACGCTACCAAAAAGTTAGCAGCAAATAGCCCGTTAATCACTTTTAATTAGTTAATCACTTTCTGAAAGCAATCTTTATCCATATCTCTTATGTTCACCGTAAGGCTGCGGATATGACTTGCCTGTTCTTGTAGGGCTTGCATTAGCAAACGTGACAACTCTCTTTTCTGTTCTTCGGTACGCCCTGAAAGTAACTCGAAGCTGATGTGAATAAAATCCACACTGTCCTCTTCGTCACCGACTAGCCAGTTATGACAACGCAGTGAACGCGACTTCACAGAAGGCACATCAAACAAGCCACAGTTTAATGCAACTTGATGAAGATCTTCTAGTAAACCTTGGATATTCACTCGCTCGTCCACTGAATTTGAGTACTCTAAAACTAGATTCGGCATTATTACTTCCTATTGTTAACGCAATCGTTTGTCTCTTAATAGCAACTAACGGTGAAAAATCCGAGAAGTTAGCGATTATTCTGTCTGTCGGATCACTGATATATGCACAAAATCTACTCTTACCATTGAGTAAGATCCAAGAAAGTCATGACCACAGTCATGATCTGTTGATATTAATCTGTTATATTATTTCGTAATAAAGTTTACTTTTTTACATTCGATTTATTTAAATACTTTGGAGATATTCCTATGCGTCATCCTGTAGTTATGGGTAACTGGAAACTAAACGGCAGCAAAGAAATGGTTGTTGATCTACTAAACGGTCTTAACGCTGAACTTGAAGGCGTAACAGGCGTAGACGTAGCAGTTGCTCCACCAGCACTTTTCGTTGATCTAGCAGAGCGTACGCTTACTGAAGCGGGCAGCGCGATCATCCTAGGTGCTCAAAACTCTGACCTAAACAACAGCGGTGCATTCACTGGCGACATGTCTCCAGCAATGCTTAAAGAGTTCGGCGCATCTCACATCATCATCGGTCACTCTGAGCGCCGTGAATACCACAACGAATCAGACGAGTTCGTAGCTAAGAAATTCGCATTCCTAAAAGAGAACGGCCTAACTCCAGTGCTTTGTATCGGTGAATCTGAAGCACAAAACGAAGCAGGCGAAACGGTTGCTGTATGTGCTCGTCAGCTTGATGCTGTTATCAACACTCAAGGTGTTGAAGCTCTTGAAGACGCAATCATCGCTTACGAACCAATCTGGGCTATCGGTACTGGTAAAGCAGCAACAGCTGAAGATGCACAACGCATCCACGCTCAAATCCGTGCACACATCGCAGAGAAATCTGAAGACGTTGCTAAGAAAGTTGTTATCCAATACGGCGGTTCTGTTAAGCCAGACAACGCAGCAGCTTACTTCGCACAGCCAGACATCGACGGTGCTCTAGTTGGCGGCGCAGCTCTAGACGCGAAAAGCTTCGCAGCTATCGCTAAAGCAGCAGCTGAAGCA
Source organism: Vibrio sp. RW (assembly GCF_027587105.1). Lineage (NCBI taxonomy): Bacteria > Pseudomonadati > Pseudomonadota > Gammaproteobacteria > Vibrionales > Vibrionaceae > Vibrio > Vibrio sp. RW. The sequence continues at coordinate 75,560 of NZ_JAPPTM010000004.1, read as the reverse complement.
AAAGCTTAATTTAAACTTCACCGTTTAAATTGAATGAAAGGTCAACTTAGGTTGGCCTTTTTTATTGTCTGTCGTTTGGGATTCAAGCTTCAAACTCAAATGACAGGCACAAAAAAACCGCTAATAAATCAGCGGTTTTTAAAATATTTAAGTTAACGCTAAGCGTACTTAGAACAACTCTTCGGCAACGCGGAACAGCTCAGAACGGTCAGGGTTCTGCATGTTCTCGATACAATCGATGATGTCGTGGTGAACAAGTTCTTCTTTCTCGATACCAACACAACGTCCACCGTGACCTTCTTGAAGAAGGTGAACAGCGTAGTTACCCATACGAGAAGCCAGTACACGGTCAAATGCAGTAGGACGACCACCACGTTGGATATGGCCAAGAACCGTTGCACGAGTCTCACGACCTGTTGCCGTTTCGATCTCCTTCGCTAGCTCGTTCGCATCCATCATAAGCTCTGTTAGAGCGATGATTGCGTGCTTCTTACCTTTAGCAATGCCATCTTGAATATTGCTAATTAATTGATCTTTATCTAGGCCAGTCTCTGGAGTAATGATGTACTCACAACCACCCGCGATCGCAGACATAAGCGTAAGGTCACCACAGTGACGGCCCATGATTTCAACAATAGAAATACGTTGGTGAGAAGAAGACGTGTCGCGCAGACGGTCGATTGAATCGATAACTGTGTTAAGCGCAGTTAGGTAACCGATTGTGTAGTCAGTACCTGCGATATCGTTATCGATTGTGCCTGGAAGGCCGATACATGGGTAACCCATTTCAGTCAGTTTTTTCGCTCCCATATAAGAGCCATCGCCACCAATAACAACAAGTGCTTCGATACCGTGCTTCTTAAGGTTCTCGATGCCTTTCTCGCGAACTTTAACATCTTTGAATTCAGGGAAACGTGCAGAACCAAGGAAAGTTCCGCCACGGTTGATTACGTCAGATACGCTTGAACGGTCAAGCTTTTCGATACGGTCTTCAACAAGGCCTTGGTAGCCATCGTGAATGCCGTAAACTTCAATGCCAACTGATAGCGCGGTACGAACTACACCGCGAATTGCTGCGTTCATGCCTGGAGCGTCACCACCACTGGTCAAAACACCGATCTTCTTAATCATGCTCACCCTCGATTTTTGGGAATCTATTATTCAATTCTTTTGCTTGCTGATCGTATATCAACAAGATTTTAAATCTATATTTGTGCTTTATGTTACATTTCCTCAATAGGAATAGCACTTAAATCGCGTAAATTTATGTAACATTTCTACTTCTGTAAGAGTATTACAGTTTTAACTAATAACTTTGTTGATTCACATCAGAATCAACATTAATTATTATACGGTGGTTTTTGTATCACCAAAGAATTAGCAATTTTTACTCACTTTAGTTCAAAAGCCATACACTTACCATTTGCTCGCCATTTTTCCGGTCTATTACCAAGAATGAAATTTCTGCTGCTTCTCGGGTCCAAATACGACCGAATACGGGTCTTGATGGATTAATACATCAGCATCAGGGAACACGGAGATAAGCTTAGCCTCTACTTCGTCAGAAATGCGATGCGCTTCAATAAGTGGGATAGTATCTTCAAGCTCTAAATGCAATTGAATGAATCGAATTGGCCCTGAACGGCGCGTTCTTAGCTGGTGCACACCGAGTACGCCTTCCACACTCAACGATGTTTCTTTTATCTGTTCCAGTTCTTCATCGGGCAGCTTCCTATCCAGTAAAGATTGAATGGCTTCCATCGCCATTTGATAAGCACTATAAAGAATGTAGATACCGATACCAATCGCGAACACCGAATCCGCTTGCCCAATACCAAACCAGCTCAATGCAAGCGCCAACATAATGGCCGCATTCATGTAGAGATCAGACTGATAGTGCAGTGAATCCGCCGCAATAGCTTGGCTACCGGTTTTTTTCACCACGTGCTTTTGAAATCTGACTAAACCATAGGTCATCACTATTGCGAACAAGCTGACGTAGATACCGATTTCCGGGGAATTCAATTCGTGTGGCCTAAAAAAGCGTTCAATACCATTAAGAATAAGGAAGCAGGCCGAGCCTGAAATAAACATCGCTTGTGCTAATGCGGCAAGAGATTCAGCTTTACCATGACCAAAGGTATGTTCTTTGTCGGCGGGCTGTAAAGAGTAACGAACCACAATAAGATTGACGACAGAAGCGGCGATATCCAACATTGAATCCACCACCGAAGCCAACAGACTCACTGAACCTGTCACCCACCACGCTGCGACTTTCACTATCAATAAAACAGTAGCGATGGTGGTGGCTGCCCAAGCGGCGAGCGTAACTAAACGTGCGTATTCTTGTTTCATAATTTGGCTATAAAGTGACTGATAGCACAAAGTATAACCTGCAAACAATCAATTGAATATGACAGCTAGGATGTAAAACATTCATTTTTAGGGATCAAAAAAAGCGACACTTGGCCGCTTCTTTCTCAACACTTTCATTCAATCCGGCTTTTTCAAGCCATGAATTACTTGTTTTTGTTCATGCGTTTTTCCATTTTGTCAGCACACTTAGTCATGCGCTCTTGTTGGATTTCTTTCAGTTGCGTTTTTTGCTCAGCCGTTAATACACTCATCATTTGGTGTTGCTTCTTCAGTATTACCACGCGACGCTCAGTTTGCTTTTCAACCATTTCGCTTGCCAAGTCGTTCGCTGCGGCTTCATCGAAGTTGTCAGCCAAAACCAAGGCTTGAACTTTTTCGTGGTGTGCTTTCATTTGCGCCACTCTATCGGCTTTGTTGCCAACGTGTTTTGCTTTCATCTCTGCACGATTTGCTTCGCGCATCTCTTTCAATTCTGTTTTTTGTGCGTCAGTGAGATCAAGTTGGCGCATCACTTTCTTATCGAAGCCGCCGCATTTGCCGTGCATGCCTTTGTGGTCGCCTTTATCACCGCCACCGTATGCATACGCAGTGGTTGCACCGAACATAAGTGGAAGTGCCGCCGCTACTAGTACAAGTTTCTTAGTCATTTTCATAATCTTTGCCTCAATTCGGTATAATAAGTTATGTGGTACGTCTGTTTTTTAGCGCTTAGATATAGATTAGTTCCTCCCTCGTAAAGTGACGTTTAGAAAGCGTAAAGAATCGTAAAGAGTGAAAGCTGGCGAATAATTAGCAGTATTATTAACCTAACTAACCGATTAAGGCTCCCTGATGGCGAACATTCTTCTGATTGATGACGACACCGAATTAACCTGTTTACTTAAAGATATTTTGAGCTTTGAGGGCTTTACAGTTTCCGAAGCCAATGATGGCTATACGGGGCTTGAGGCTATCAATGAGGAGATTGATCTAATTCTTTTGGATGTAATGATGCCACGCCTTAATGGTATGGAAACACTAAAGAAGCTGAGAGAAGATTGGGAAACACCCGTGCTGATGCTGACCGCAAAAGGCGAAGAAATCGATCGTGTGATTGGCCTTGAACTTGGAGCTGATGATTATTTACCAAAACCATTCAGTGACCGAGAGCTGCTCGCGCGTATTCGCGCCATTCTGCGCCGAACACAAACCAACACCGCGCCTAAGACAGCCAGTGACACCATTCAATACCAAGACATCGAGATCTTCCCTGGCAAACAAGAAGCCTACTGCAATGGTCAAATCATCGACCTTACAACCACAGAATTCGTCTTACTTAGCCATTTAATCCAGAATCCGGGGCAAGTGATCACCAAAGAAGCCTTGAGCTTAGATGTATTGGGTAAAAGACTCGCCGCTTTTGATCGCGCGATTGATATGCATATCTCTAATCTCCGTAAGAAGATCCCAGAGCGCCACGACGGTAAATCTCGTATCAAAACTTTACGCGGCCGTGGCTATTTATTGATAGAGGAAGATTAATGCGCATACCTAAAATCACCAGCTTATATGGGCGTATCTTTGCTATCTTTTGGTTCACCATGTTATTGGTGCTTTTATCGGTCCTATCGCTTCCCCATTTAGACCCTAGAGTTGCGCGTGATGTCCCTGAAGAACACTTCACGAAACTCAGCCGTATTGCAAAGAGTATCGAAAAGCGATTCGCCAAAGAAAATAACTTGGGCAAGATTGTCTTCCAATTGGAAGGCCCACCACGCAGCCGGAAAGACACACGCCCTCGCATCTACTTAACCGATCTTGAAGGCTCGGTGTTAACAACTAAAAAGCATTCAGATTACAAAGTAAAAGCCATTCGTAACTTCGTGACGACAATTGATAACCCTAAAGTGCCAAAACAAAAGCTGTATGGACATTACATGGTAGCAGGCCCAATACCAGTCGCACTTGCCGGTGAGAACCTGATGATGTATATCGGAGTTAAGTGGGATCAGCCGCCGCCGTTCTTGTTACGCCTATTTGATAGACCTCTACAACTTTTACTTGCCGTCATGTTAGCGAGTACCCCGCTATTACTTTGGTTAGCTTGGGCATTGAGTCAACCTGCTCGCAGACTAGAACGCGCCGCAAAACGTGTAGCGAAAGGACAATTTGAGGTCGACCCTCAATTAGAAAAAGGCACCTCAGAATTCAGACAAGCTGGTGAAAGCTTTAACCAAATGGTCGAAGCGGTAAACCAGATGATCTCAGGGCAACAGCGTCTGCTCTCTGATATCTCACACGAGCTACGCTCTCCATTGACCCGCCTACGCATGGCAAATGCATTGGCGATTCGTAAACAAGGTGAGAGCCAAGAACTCGAGCGTATCGATACCGAAGCGCAACGTTTAGAACAGATGATCAGTGAACTACTGACGTTATCTCGTATGCAGGTCAACAGCCATATTACTCGTGAGGTTCAGCCCATCTCGAGCTTATGGGAAGAAATTATAAAAGACGCACAGTTTGAAGCCGAACAGATGGGCAAACAGCTGACGTTTTCGGAGATCCCAGAGCGTTCTATCTCAGGCAACCCCAAGCTATTGATGAGTGCGTTAGACAATATTACACGTAACGCAATCTATTACGGTAAGGACCGCGTCGATGTGCAATTCAGTGTTCAACAAGATCTACTCACAATTTGTGTAAATGATAACGGTGATGGCGTGCCTGAAGATGAATTAGATTCTATTTTCAGGCCTTTCTATCGTGTTTCAACCGCCCGTGATCGTAACTCTGGCGGTACAGGTCTTGGGTTAACCATTACTGAAAGTGCGATTCGCCAACACAGCGGAACCATCACCGCCAGCCGCAGCCAGCTAGGTGGATTACAACTCGAAATCACTCTACCTATCTTACCGGTGTAATACCCCCACAAAGATCATAGTTGATAATGATTGTTATTATCATTATGGTAAATCCTCTAATTACGGAGGATTTACCATGTTGCACACTTTTCCTGCTCTACCCTACGCTTACGATGCTCTAGAACCTTACATTGATGCTAAAACGATGGAAGTGCACTACAGCAAGCACCACAAAACCTATTACGATAAGTTTGTTAATGCTATCGCGGGTAGTGAACTAGAACAGCAATCGCTGACCGAGATCTTCGCTAATATCTCGCAGCATAGTCCTGCCGTTCGCAACAATGGTGGCGGCTACTACAACCATATTTTGTATTGGAACTGTATGTCTCAAGACGGCGGTGGTGAACCGGCTGGCGAACTTGGCGACGCTATCAAGAACACATTCGGAGATTTCGAAACATTCCAAGAACAGTTCGCTCAAGCGGCGATCAATACCTTCGGGTCAGGCTTTGCTTGGTTAGTGGTAGAAGAGGGACAACTAAAGATCATCTCTACCTCAAACCAAGATAACCCTTGGATGGATACCATCGCCAGCAACGGTGAGCCAATTCTTGCACTGGATGTTTGGGAACACGCCTACTACATCAGTTACCAAAACCGTCGCCCTGATTACATCAACGCATGGTGGAATGTGGTGAATTGGAATGCGGTTGCTGAAAACTACGCACAAGCACTCGCGAATCAAGCGTAAGCGAATGGTGGTGAACTGTACTCACTCAGCTTGCCACCGTATACTCTGGCTATCTTTGATTATTCTTGTGAGCCAACATGTTTGATATCGCTCTATACGAACCTGAAATTGCACCCAATACGGGTAACATCATCCGCCTATGTGCTAATTGTGGCGCGAACTTACACCTCATTGAACCGCTTGGTTTTGATTTTGAAGAGAAAAAAGTACGCCGTGCTGGTTTGGATTATCACGACCTAGCGCGTGTTAAGCGTCACAAGAACCTAGAAGCCTTCCTTGAGTATCTAGAAAATGAACGCGAAGGTGACTTTCGTATTTTTGCTTGCACCACTAAAACAACAGGTCACCACGTGGATGCAAAATTCCAACAAGGTGATGTGTTGATGTTTGGCCCAGAAACACGCGGCCTGCCCGCTGAGTTCATTGAAAGCATGCCAATGGAGCAACGTATTCGTATTCCAATGATGCCAGACGCGCGTAGCCTAAACCTGTCTAACGCGGTAGCTATCATTGCATTTGAAGCGTGGCGACAAATGGGCTTTGAAGGCGCGGTATAACCGAACGCTCACTCGTCTGTTGTCTGTTGTCTGTTGCCAATAATAGCTAACACGCAATAAAAAAGGCTCTTACCGTTATCTCTTCTTGCGAAGGATAAAGGTAAGAGCCTTTTCTGTTTCGTACTTTTGTCTTTCTATAGAAAAGAAAGGGGTAAAGCGACGGGCTTAGTTTAAACGATTACGATCGTTGTCGTCGTCTTTCTTCTCAAACTCCCCCTCAAAGGTGTTGCCGTCTTTTGATTGGTCAAATGGGTCACGATTAAACGGGTCTTGTCCACCCGTATGAAAGCCGCCAGACATATTGGTCACCACCATTTTTTCCATCATTTTCTTGGCAATTATTGCTCTTGGTGCTGGCAGCAATACCAGCATGCCGAGTGCGTCCGTCATAAAGCCCGGAGTCAACAGCAATACACCTGCAACCGCAAGCATCACGCCTTCAAGAATCTGTTGTGCTGGCATTTCACCTTGCTGTAATCGACCTTGAACAGACATTAATGTCTGTATACCTTGGCTACGAACAAGCGATGCACCCGCAAATGCAGTAATCAAAACCAACGCAATCGTTGGCCACAATCCTAAGAAGCCACCAACTTGAATAAATAGCCCAATCTCAATGATGGGTACGAAGATAAAGAGTAATAGTAAGATAGGAAACACACGCCCTCCTTTGTTACTTCCAGTTTACGCTGAAAGCCTTATCAACCTCAAATTTATCCTGTAAATAAACGTGTTTATTGACCGGGAATAAGTTTGCAAAGTATTGACTAAACAAAAGCGAAAAAGGTGATCAACTTACTATTTTTATGCGCTAGGTACAGTATCATGTGCCACATAAGTCAGGACGGATTTATCAGCCTAATATTCTAGCGAACGGAGTATTTGCACACAGAATAGGCTAATAACTAACTATATAATCAGAATAATTCTCTAAGGATCCTGTTATGGCTACTCTATCAGAAGCACAAGTTGATGCTCCTCACGCTACTCGTCTCGAAGAAGATCTATTAGGTCAACGTCATGTTCCCGCTGATGCTTACTACGGCATCCACACTCTACGCGCAGTTGAAAACTTCAACATTTCAAAGGTAACGATCTCAGATGTACCTGAATTCGTTCGCGGTATGGTGATGACAAAGAAAGCAGCGGCTTTAGCAAACAAAGAGTTAGGTGTAATTCCAAGCGAAGTAGCTAAATACATCATTCAAGCTTGTGACCTAATTCTAGACACTGGCAAATGCATGGATCAGTTCCCATCGGACGTTTTCCAAGGTGGTGCTGGTACTTCTGTAAACATGAACGCGAACGAAGTGGTTGCTAACGTCGCACTGGAACTTATGGGCAAAGAAAAAGGCCAATATGAGTTCATCAACCCAAACGACCATGTAAACCGCAGCCAATCTACAAACTGTGCTTACCCAACGGGCTTCCGTATCTCTGTTTACAACAGCGTACTAAAACTGATCGACGCAATTGAATACCTAAAAGGTGCATTCGAGCTTAAGAGCCAAGAATTCAACACGATTTTGAAGATGGGTCGTACTCAACTTCAAGATGCAGTTCCAATGACGGTTGGCCAAGAGTTCCATGCTTGGGCTGTAACCATCAACGAAGAAATCAAAAACCTAGAATACACTTCAAAGCTGCTGCTTGAAGTAAACCTAGGCGCAACAGCTATCGGTACTGGTCTAAACGCAGCACCTGGCTACCAAGGCCTAGCAGTTAAGCACTTAGCAGAAGTTACGGGCCTAGAGTGTGTAGCTGCTGAAGACTTAATCGAAGCAACGTCTGACTGTGGTGCATACGTCATGACGCACGGCGCACTTAAGCGTCTAGCCGTTAAATTGTCTAAGATTTGTAATGACTTGCGTCTGCTTTCTTCTGGTCCACGTACTGGCTTGAACGAACTGAACCTACCAGAACTACAAGCAGGCTCTTCAATCATGCCAGCTAAAGTAAACCCAGTGGTTCCTGAAGTAGTAAACCAAGTTTGCTTTAAAGTTCTAGGTAACGACAACACGGTTTCTTTCGCGGCGGAAGGTGGCCAACTGCAACTGAACGTCATGGAACCGGTAATCGCACAAAGCATGTTTGAGTCTCTGGACATTCTAACAAACGCATGTGTGAACCTACGCGACAAGTGCGTAGACGGCATTACTGTAAACAAAGAAGTATGTGAAGCGCACGTCTTCAACTCTATCGGAATCGTAACCTACCTTAACCCATACATTGGCCACCACGAAGGTGACATTGTTGGCAAGATCTGTGCTGAAACAGGTAAGAGTGTTCGCAATGTGGTTCTAGAGCGCGGTTTATTAACCGAAGAAGAACTTGATGATATTTTCTCTGTTGAAAACTTGATGCACCCTCAGTACAAAGCAAAACGCTACGAGTAACGAATGAACAAATAAAGGCTCTGTTTCCAGAGCCTTTTTTCTTGCTTAATAAAATTATTAATAACTATATATTTTAGGAGTCACTCATGTTTTTACTTGAGCTATTCGTCGTATTGGGATGTATCCTGATCGGTGCTCGTATCGGGGGGATAGGCCTCGGCGTTATGGGCGGTGTTGGCCTTGCAGTACTCAGTTTCATTTTCGGGATTCAACCAACCAGCCCACCAATCAACGTAATGTTAATGATAATGGCGGTTGTGGCAGCCGCAGCCGCCATGCAAGCTTCTGGTGGTTTGGATTACATGATCAAGATTGCCTCTGGGATTTTGCGTAAAAACCCTCGCCACATCACTTTCATTGCTCCTTTAGTAACCTATTTTTTCACAATGATGGCAGGTACTGGCCACGTTGCTTACTCGGTTCTTCCAGTTATTGCAGAAGTGAGCCGTCGTAGTGGTATTCGCCCAGCGCGCCCACTAGGTATGGCCGTTATCGCATCACAATTTGCGATTGTTGCAAGCCCAATTGCGGCAGCGGTTGTCGCTTTGGTTGCCTTCTTGGAACCACAAGGCATCACGCTAGCTGATGTTCTTTCCGTCACTATCCCAAGTACTTTCCTTGGCCTTGCTTGTGCTTGTGTCATTGTCAACAAACTCGGTAAAGAGCTCAAAGACGATCCTGAATACCAACGCCGCATGCAAGATCCTGAATTCCGTAAAGAGATGGAACAAGAGGAAGCGGTTGAAAATATTACCATCACACCACAAGCGAAAAAATCAGTTGGTATGTTCCTATTTGGTGCGCTGACGGTTGTTGTCATGGGGGCATTCCCATCACTTCGCCCTCAGTTTGATGGCTCACCGATGGGTATGGCACACACTATTGAAATCGTCATGCTAACGGTTGCAGCTCTTATTATTTTAATCTGTAAACCAGACGGAAATGCAATTAGCCAAGGTTCTGTATTCCACGCCGGTATGCGTGCGATTGTTGCTATTTTCGGTATTGCTTGGTTAGGCGATACCTTCATTGGTGGCCATGCTGCAATGGTCAAAGAAGCGGTATCGGGTCTAGTAGAAGTTGCACCATGGACATTTGCATTCGCACTATTTGCTCTATCAGTAATGGTAAACAGCCAAGGTGCAACCACTGCAGTTCTTGTACCTGTGGCGATTGCTTTAGGGCTTCCGCCAGCAATTATTATTGCAACCTTCGTTGCGGTTAATGGTTACTTCTTTATTCCAAACTACGGCCCTATCATCGCGTCAATTGACTTTGATCGAACGGGTACCACGAATATAGGTAAGTACATCTTCAACCACAGCTTTATGCTCCCAGGCTTACTAAGTATGGTATTTAGCATTGCGTTTGGTCTGCTACTATCGAATGTCATGATCTAATCGAATAGACTTTCGTTCTGGATAAAGAGAAGTGACACCACTTCTCTTTTTATTCTCCTCAAAAATATCGCTTTTTCCTCTTCTAATCCCCACCATATCCGCAACTTAATGTTAACCATTTAATTTACAGCCCCCCATCCTTTATCCTTATTTGATATAAATCAAATATTACTTAATTAATCCATAAACATTATAAAATTTCATTTTGCATAAAATTCCACACATTTATTCGCTACACACTCTAGATAACCTAAAATAAAAGAATCGTAGATAAACCATCAGCATAGATAACCAATTTAATCACACTAATACCCCGATAATTTTCAGTGTAATTATTGAGCAATAAATTAGTACAATAAAAATGTGAACAGTCGCTAGGTTAGAGTTAAAAATGAGATTTAAAATACCCAACAGATAAATAAAAGTTCAAGTCTAATATCTGATTTAATTTAAAAATCAAAAATATAAACGTTTGTTTTAATTAATTATTAAATTAACTGATCAATTCGAATTTTATTACATTTATTGATTTACCTTTTTAGGATCAGCTGTTTATTTTTGACTCGCGAATTCACACTGATCTGCCTAGGGGCATTGACGTGAAAGGAGATGGCTATGACGACCGAAACGATTAACAAGGCAGAAAAAGGCGGCTTCTTTGCCAACTTTAAGTTCCCTTCCGCCTACACCATTTTATTTATTCTTATTGCGCTAGTGGCTCTGTTCACATGGATTATTCCAGCAGGCCAATACGACCGAGCAATGAATGAAGAATTAGGCCGAGAAGTACCGGTTACCGGCACCTATCAAACGGTAGAAGGTAACCCTCAGGGTGTGATTGATGTACTACTAGCACCGATTGACGGCTTCTACGACCACAATAGCTATGAAGCTGCGGCAATCGACGTTTCGCTGTTCATTCTAATCATTGGGGGCTTCTTAGGGCTAGTCACTAAAACCGGTGCGATTGATGCCGGTATCGAACGCGTCACCGCCCGCTTAGAAGGGCGAGAAGAGTTGATGATACCAATACTGATGGCACTGTTTGCCGCGGGCGGTACTGTCTACGGCATGGCGGAAGAATCACTGCCCTTCTATACCTTGCTAGTCCCTGTGATGATGGCTGCTCGCTTTGATCCTCTTGTGGCTGCTGCAACGGTACTGCTTGGCGCGGGCATTGGGGTACTAGGCTCAACCATTAACCCATTCGCGACCGTTATCGCTGCCAACGCCTCTGGTATTCCATTTACAGACGGCATCGTGCTGCGTGTTGGCATGCTGATTGTTGGTTGGGGTATCTGTGTTGCCTACGTCATGCGCTACGCAAGAATGGTGCAAGCCGACCCAAGCAAATCAATAGTGTACGACAAATACGAAGAGAACAAAGCGCACTTTCTTGGCAACGCAAGTGGCGAAAAACTTGAATTCACCGCAACACGTAAACTGATTCTGGCCATTTTTGGCGGCTCATTCGCGGTAATGATTTACGGTGTATCCGTTGCTGGGTGGTGGATGGCCGAGATCTCAGCCATGTTCTTAGCGGCGACCATCATCGTTGGTATTGTGGCCCGCATGAGTGAAGAAGAGTTTACTTCGAGTTTCATTGATGGTGCTCGAGACCTACTGGGCGTGGCGCTTATCATCGGTATTGCGCGTGGTATTGTGGTGGTAATGGACCGCGGTATGATCACCGACACCATTCTCTTCTCTGCAGAACAAATGGTCACCGGGCTGTCTTCGGTTATCTTTATTAACGTGATGTTCTTCTTAGAGATTCTATTGTCATTCTTAGTACCGTCAACATCAGGTTTAGCGGTGCTCACCATGCCAATCATGGCACCACTGGCCGACTTTGCTGGCGTAGGTCGCGACCTTGTAATCACCGCTTATCAATCGGCCTCTGGCTTGGTGAACTTAATCACACCGACCTCTGCAGTGGTAATGGGTGGCTTAGCGATTGCTCGTGTCCCTTACGTGCGCTGGGTTAAGTGGGTAATGCCACTAATCGGTATCTTGATGGTGTTCTGCATCATTGTACTGAGTATTGGTGCGCTGATCTAACTCAAAGCACTTCACTCCTTTCTCATCCAAAGCCGCTTCTCATAGCGGCTTTTTTATGGCTTCCTCTCCCCATGCCCCCCTACTACTGAAGTAGCATCTCGAAGCCATACACGCGATATTCAAGGTATCTTCTGTTCGTAACAAAGCTCTGCTCAACCAAACCCAAAGCACTCGCAATAGAAGAGTCACCCTACTTTTCAATATCAAATTAGATTGATGAAATAACACGCTATTTTCAGCCATGATTTTTAAATAAATAATTAGTCACTTATTAGCGTTAATTATATTTAAAGTCATTTGCAGCCTAATAAACAAACGAAAACTAATGACCTTTTTTATAAAAAAACACACTTAAACAGCCGACTTAAAAGTGTGATCACAACAGCTTTATTCGCATTTACTTTGTTAATAAATAATTAATTCCATATCCAAAATTAAATATCTAAATAAAAACACTGCATACTTCCAAGCTAAGCACACTCTTATCAATAAAAATATTCTGCATATATTCCCTCGTAAATTAGATTCTAGTAAGTTTCGTCAAAAAAACGTGCATAAAGTTCCCCAACAGCTAATTATTTAGAATGTATTAGCCGTGACTAAAAGTGCATAAAGTTTGTTAAAACCCTTAATTTTAAAGGGCTGCGAGAGAAAAAACGATTTGTGATAGATCTCTAAGAATACCTGACTAGCAGGCGTAATATTAATTCCAGACAAGAGATATGAATAAATAATTCATTCTTCTCAACTGAAAATAAATAATTACTCTTAGTGATAAAAGTAATTCAAATATATAAGAGAGAGACGATCATGAGTAAGTTCTATGTAGGTTCTGAAATAGGTCAATTACGCCGCGTTCTAGTTCACCGTCCAAGACGCGCACTGACTCACCTAACACCCTCTAACTGTCACGATTTGCTGTTTGATGACGTACTGGCTGTTGAGCGCGCAGGTAAAGAGCATGACGCATTTACTCAAACGCTACGTGATCAAGGTGTTGAAGTTCTTCTTCTTACTGACTTGCTAGCAGACACACTAGCCGTGCCAGAAGCGAAAGATTGGCTACTAAACTGCCAAGTATCTGATTACCGTTTGGGTAAAACATTCGCCAATGATGTGCGCTGCTACTTAAGCGACTTACCAAACCTAGAGCTAGCAAAAATTCTAACGGGCGGTCTGTCTTACGCTGAGATGCCAATGAAATCGTCTTCAATGATGCAAGGCATGCACGCACCAACCGACTTTATTATCGAACCTCTACCAAACCACCTATTTACTCGCGACACGTCTTGCTGGGTATACGGCGGTGTCTCTATCAACCCGATGGCGAAACCTGCTCGTCAACGTGAAACCAACCACGTGCGCGCTATTTATCGCTGGCACCCAACATTCGCGGGCCAAGACTTTATTAAATACTTCGGCGATGAAGAAAATATCAGCTACGACAACTCAACGATTGAAGGTGGTGACGTTCTTGTTATCGGTCGTGGCACAGTGCTTATCGGTATGTCTGAACGTACCACAGCACAAGGTGTTGAGCACTTAGCATCGAGCCTATTCAAACACGGTCAAGCGAAACAAGTTATCGCCATGCAGCTACCAAAACATCGCTCTTGCATGCACTTAGACACGGTAATGACTCACATGAACGAGGATACATTCTCTGTTTACCCTGAGGTGGTTAGTCAAGACGTGCAGTGCTGGAGCCTAACTGGCGATGAATCAGGCACTGTGAATGTGAAAGAAGAAGGCTACTTCGTAACAGCTATCGAAAAAGCACTTGGCGTAGACAAGCTAAATCTCATCACGACAGGTGGTGACAACTTCCATGCAGAACGTGAACAGTGGAACGATGCGAACAATGTGCTGACAGTTAAACCAGGCGTCGTTATTGGTTACGAAGGCAACACCTACACCAACGAAAAATACGACAAAGCAGGCATCACGGTTCTTTCTATCCCTGGAGACGAACTTGGCCGCGGTCGCGGTGGCGCACGCTGCATGAGCTGCCCAATTGAGCGTGATGGTATCTAATCACTAAGACGAAACGGCCAAGCTAAGCCATTTACAAGTTTACGTAAAATCAATAGCTTGGCCAAAATGAGAGAACACAATTATGACTAAGCAAACTGTTGTTGTTGCACTCGGCGGTAACGCCCTACTTCGTCGCGGTGAGCCGTTAGAAGCCGATGTTCAACGCCGTAATATTGAAACAGCGGTTAAAACCATCTCTGAAATCGCGAAAGTGTACAACGTGGTTCTAGTGCACGGTAATGGCCCACAAGTTGGCTTACTTGCTCTACAAGGTTTGGAATACAAAAAAGTAAACCCGTATCCGCTGGATGTCTTGGGCAGTGAGACTCAAGGCATGATCGGCTACATGCTGATGCAAGAGTTCAAAAACTACCTGCCTAACCGAAACATCTCGTGCATGTTGACGCAAATGACGGTTGATCCAAACGATCCTGCGTTTTCCGATCCAACCAAGCCGATTGGCCCGATCTACGAAGAAGCAGAAGCGCGTGAACTAGCGGAGAAGTTCCACTGGATTGTTAAACCCGACGGTCAACATTTCCGCCGCGTTGTACCAAGCCCACGCCCTACCGGCATTGTTGAGCACGAAGCGATCACACAACTTATCGATGCGGGTCACCTCGTGATTTGTACTGGTGGCGGTGGCATCCCAGTGAAAAAAGAGAACGGCAAATTAGTCGGTGTCGAAGCCGTTATCGACAAAGACATGTCAGCGGCTTTTTTGGCGAAACAACTGGATGCGGACGCACTGCTTATTTTGACTGATGCCGACGCTGTTTACCTTGATTGGGGTAAGCCAACTCAACACGCACTGCGCAGCACCACACCAAGCGAACTGGCGAAATTCGAATTTGATGCGGGCTCAATGGGGCCAAAAATTGAAGCATCGTGTGAATTCATTCAGCAAGGCGGCAAAGTGGTGGGTATCGGCGCACTCGAAGATGGTTTGCAAATCCTGCAAGGCCAAGCGGGCACCAATATCACCAAAGGTTAACGCGCTAACGGGCTTTATTATCTTGAAAAACTTAAAGCTTTATAAGCTTAAACCTTGAGAGCTTTTAAACCTTGTGAAAACAGAATTAAACGAAACAAACAGAACCGAATAAATTGACTAAAAAATTAAATCGCGCTTTCTTGAATTTTCTTTCCCTGTAGCAAGAAAGCGCCTAAATCTAAGAAGGAATACATCATGGCTTTTAACCTACGCAATCGTAACTTCCTAAAACTACTAGATTTCACTCCACGCGAGATTCAACACTTGTTAGATCTTTCAATGGAGCTTAAAAAAGCGAAGTACAACGGTTACGAACAGCCAACACTGACTGGCAAAAACATTGCGCTTATCTTTGAAAAAACCTCCACTCGTACTCGTTGTGCATTCGAAGTTGCCGCATTCGACCAAGGTGCTCGCGTCTCTTACTTAGGCCCATCTGGCTCTCAAATTGGCCACAAAGAATCAATGAAAGATACCGCTCGCGTTCTTGGCCGTATGTACGACGGCATCGAATACCGCGGCTTCGGCCAAGAAATCGTCGAAGAGTTAGGCGCTTATGCTGGCGTACCAGTGTGGAATGGTCTGACTGACGAATTCCACCCAACACAAATCCTTGCAGACTTCCTAACCATGACGGAATTCGGCCGTGGTAAACAGCTACACGAAATCAGCTTTGCTTACCTAGGCGATGCTCGCAACAACATGGGCAACTCTTTGATGGTTGGCGCTGCGAAAATGGGCATGGACATTCGCCTTGTCGCGCCGAAACAGTTCTGGCCACAAGAAGAGCTTTTAGCTCAATGTCGTGAAATCGCAGAGCACACTGGCGGCAACATCACACTGACTGAAGATGTTCAAGAAGGCGTGCAAGGCTGTGACTTCCTATACACCGATGTTTGGGTATCAATGGGCGAAGCAAAAGAAGCGTGGGCTGAGCGTATTAACTTAATGATGCCTTACCAAGTCAACATGGAAATGATTAAAGCGACGGGTAACCCACATGTGAAATTCATGCACTGCCTACCGGCTTTCCATGGCGAAGATACGACTGTAGGCAAACAGCTTGCTGCTGAATATCCGCAACTAAAAGACGGCGTTGAAGTAACCGATGAAGTGGTTGAGTCTGAATACTCTATCGTGTTCGATGAAGCTGAAAACCGCATGCATACCATCAAAGCCGTGATGGTTGCAACATTAGGCAGTTAATAAGCTAAGCAACTAAATAGCTAAGCACGCACTTGTTGGCAAGACATTGACAAGTTAAGTGCAATAACAGGGAAATGCGGGTGGCGTTCTTGGGAATTTGACCTTGAATAAAGCCCGCATTTTTTTTCATGAACTTGAAGAAACCCTTCCCTAAAAAAGCCTAAGATTTTCTGTTTCAACAAGGGTTTAAACAAAAGCAAAATGCAGACGTTATTTCGCATAAAAATCCATTAAATGAATACTTTACAGAAAGTATTGCATGGTATTTTTATCTGAGTATAATCCTCCGCAATTTGTCTTAAGAGAACAAAAAATGAACTGCAATTCTGTCGCACATGATTGTCAAACTACACGCCAAAGAGTGGCGTTGGTGTCATTTTTATTTTGCTCTATTGATCGTTTCGAAGCCTCCTATTGTTAGGGGGCTTTTTTTTGTCCGCAATTTGACTGTATGCATAGAAGGAAGACCCGTTATGGCGCATTCGTTATTTAACAAGCACATCATCTCCATACCAGAGCTCACTCGTAATGAATTGGAGCTTATCGTCGACACAGCAGCAAGACTCAAGGCCGAGCCAAACCCAGAGCTGCTAAAAAATAAAGTCGTTGCGAGCTGCTTCTTTGAGCCTTCAACTCGAACTCGCCTTTCATTCGAAACCGCCGTTCAGCGCCTTGGTGGCACGGTCATCGGCTTTGATAATGGCGGTAACACATCGCTGGCTAAAAAAGGCGAAACGCTTGCCGATTCAGTGCAGGTTATTTCCTCTTACGTCGATGCCTTTGTAATGCGTCACCCACAAGAAGGCGCCGCACGTTTAGCCTCTGAATTTTCTAACGGTGTTCCGATCGTCAATGGTGGTGACGGCGCAAACCAACACCCAACACAGACCTTGCTGGATCTGTTCTCGATTTACGAAACACAAGGCACGCTTGATAACCTCAATGTAGCTTTCGTCGGCGACTTAAAATATGGCCGCACTGTGCACTCATTGACGCAAGCGCTCTCAAAATTCAATAACGTGCGTTTCTTCTTTATCGCGCCAGAAGTATTAGAGATGCCCGATTATATCTGTGAAGAATTAGAAGAGATGGGCATCCAATACAGCACACACACCAGCATTGAAGAAGTGGTGCCTGAACTGGATGTTCTGTATATGACTCGCGTACAGAAAGAGCGCTTTGATGCGTCGGAATACGCGCACATGAAATCGGCTTACATTCTTACTGCCGAGACACTGAAAGACGCGCGCAAAAATATGAAAGTGCTACACCCACTGCCACGCGTCGACGAAATCACCACCGACGTCGATAAAACGCCACACGCTTACTACTTCGAACAAGCTGAGAATGGTGTATACGCTCGCGAAGCCCTATTGGCCCTAGTTCTTAACGACACTTTATAAGCAGGAGAAACAGTCATGGTTAAACAAACTCAGCTACAAGTAGAAGCGATCCGTAACGGCAGCGTCATTGACCACATCCCTGCTCACCTTGGTATAAAAATCCTTAAACTGTTTAAGCTGCATAAAACAGAACAACGCATCACCATGGGGTTAAACCTGCCATCATCAGCACTCGGTAACAAAGACCTGATCAAGATTGAGAACATCTTTCTGACCAAGGAACAAGCCAACCAATTGGCTCTGTATGCGCCGCAAGCCACAGTCAACCAAATTGAAGAGTACAAAGTAGTCAACAAGCTAACCCTTGTGCTGCCAGAGCAAATCAACAGTGTGTTCGCTTGCCCAAATAGCAACTGTATTTCACACGATGAACCGGTCGAAAGTAGCTTTAAAGTGCAGCTAAAACACGAAAACGTACAGCTAAAATGTCACTATTGTGAAAAAGTATTCTCTCGCGAGATCATGAGCGAAATTCGCTAACCCTTAGCGCTATTACCTTTGCTACAAAAAACCACTTAATCCTAATGGATATTTATTCTCAACCTGGAATAAATATCCATTCAACCAAAGAATAAAAAACCAAAATAAAAGCACTTAACCAGAATATTGTTTGGTGATCATCTTCAAAAAGATAACTATCCTTTAGTGTTAGACTTAGTGAATAGATGATCATACATCTCGCATACCCTCCCTTCTTTATTTCGGGATTCATCGGTAAGCCCTAATTAATCATTGTACTCTACGGCTTTGGGAGTGCGTTCGACGCTATGGACAAGCGATATCCACACGTTGACCTTAAGGA
Source organism: Vibrio sp. RW (assembly GCF_027587105.1). Lineage (NCBI taxonomy): Bacteria > Pseudomonadati > Pseudomonadota > Gammaproteobacteria > Vibrionales > Vibrionaceae > Vibrio > Vibrio sp. RW. The sequence goes on along the minus strand of NZ_JAPPTM010000004.1, from coordinate 56,734 downwards.
GTTGTTCATGAACGAAATCACTGAGCACGGTTGCTTGTATTCAGCTGAAGATAAAACACTGACTGCAGCGTGCAAACGCTTGCTACAACAACAAAGCTTCTCGACCCAGAATCAACTGAGAGAGAAACTCGTCGACATTGGCTATATAGGTATTAGTCAATCGACCGTATCTCGCATTTTGTCACAACTCGGCGTTGTAAAAGTTCAAAACGCCTGTGGTAAGAAGGTCTACTGCATAACTGTTGAGAGTGCACCGGTACGTGTCGACGCATCCATCTCCTCGCAAATCGAATTAATTACTCACAACCAAGCTATGGTGATAGTAAAGACTCACCCGGGTTGTGCACAGCTGGTCGCAAGATTAGTCGATATCGACCCACACACTGAAATTATCGGTACCGTTGGCGGCAATGACACGGTGTTAATTATTCCAAAAGACACGATGAATATTGATGCCTGCGAACAAGTGGTAAAAGCACGTTTGGGCGTCGCCTAAGCGTCTCACTTGCACAAAACTAAGCACTTAAATCCATAACTCCCCTTAGATACGGCAAGCCAATGCTTCACTTCTCCAAGGGGATATTTATTTGTCGATGAAACTAATCACAAACTATTACGGTCTGATTGAGTTAAGATACCTTCAACTCCATTTTGATGACTAAATAGTATGCGACGACTTGCCACATTACTTTTTGTTTGTATTTCCCTATTCACCCAGCCTGCGTGGGCGCTTTTTGGAAATGACAACGCCGAGCCAAGCTTCAGAGGCAATAACAATGGTTTTGTCCCTGTAGACCAAGCTTTCCCTTTCAATTACTACCAGCAAGACGGCAAGGTGCTTCTCGACTGGCAAGTAAAAGAAGGCTACTACCTCTACCAACATAGCCTCTCTTTCAGCGGTCAAAATCTCGCGATCGGTAATGTTGAAATAGAAGATGGCCAACCACACCAAGATGAATTTTTTGGTGAGGTGAGCATTTATACTCAACCGTTGTTCGTGCAAGTTCCGCTACAGAGTTACCAAGATGGCTCACAGCTGATCGTTAAATACCAAGGGTGTGCGGACGCGGGTTTCTGCTATCCACCCGAAACTCGAATCATCGACATTGAGCCATTTACGGCTACAGGTTCAGGCGACTCTCAAGCTAATGCCGTGTCGCAAGACTCATCGGCTGCTAGCAATGAGACCGAAGCTTCAACACAACAAGCTTCCCCAAGAGCAGACGTTGCAAGTAACACCACTTCACAATCCAGTGCACCCGTTTCAAAAGACGCAGGCTTAGCAGATAAGCTCGGTGACAGTTGGTGGACACCATTACTATTCTTAGCGCTCGGTGTTGGTTTAGCCTTTACGCCGTGTGTTCTGCCTATGTATCCAATTCTAACGGGTATCGTTTTAGGTGGTGGCAAGCTCAGCCAAGGTCGTGCGCTGATGCTGTCGTTCATTTATGTGCAAGGCATGGCGTTAACCTACACCTTATTGGGTTTAGTGGTTGCCTCTGCGGGTATGCAGTTCCAAGCTGCGATGCAACATCCTTACGTATTAATTGCGTTGAGCGTTCTGTTCGTGGCGTTGGCGATGTCGATGTTTGGCGTTTATAACCTGCAACTGCCGAGCAGTATCCAAACTTGGCTCAACAACCAAAGTAACAAGCAACAAGGTGGCAATACCTTGGGGGTGTTCGCGATGGGTGCGATCTCGGGCTTGGTGTGTTCACCTTGTACCACTGCGCCACTGTCGGGTGCGCTGTTGTACGTGGCTCAAAGTGGTGACCTATTTACCGGTGCTATTGCTCTGTACGCCTTAGCCATGGGTATGGGTATCCCGCTGATCTTGGTGGCGGTATTTGGTAATAAACTTCTGCCGAAAGCAGGCAGTTGGATGGACAAGGTGAAGATCGTATTTGGATTTATCTTGCTGGCAGCTCCTATCTTCTTACTAGAGCGCATTATCCCTGAGTTATGGGCAACCGTGCTTTGGTCTGGCCTTGGCTTCATCGCCTTTGGTTGGCTGTACCACAGCAAGAATGCACTGCCATTCGGCGGTTGGAAGCAGAGCGCTGTGGGCATCATCGCGATGCTTGGCCTGTTCGCTTCCGCACAACCGGCGTTGAACTATTGGTTTGCGGAGAAGAGCATAACGGTAGAGCAACAGCATATCCAATTTGCACGCATCAATACCGTTGAAGAGCTCGAAATCCAACTCATCGAAGCGAAAAAACTGGGTAAACCTGTGATGCTCGATTTCTACGCCGATTGGTGTGTGGCGTGTAAAGAGTTTGAGAAGTACACCTTCCATCAAGCCGATGTCGAAAACAAACTATCTGACTTCGTACTGCTGCAGGCTGACGTAACGAGAAACATGCCTCAAGACATTGAACTGCTTAAACAATTACAGGTACTCGGCTTGCCAACGATTGAGTTCTGGGATGGCGAGGGTAACCATGTTCCAAATGCTCGTGTCACTGGTTTTATGCCTGCCGATGTATTCTTAAAACACATGCAAGACCACCAGCTATAACGACGACATTCATCTAAAGAAAAGCCCAAACGAAAGCCGCACTGCCCCTCGGTAACGAGATGACAGTGCGGCTTTTTTATTATTCAGAGTAACACTTTCTTATTCTGGGGATAAAAGTCGATATGGTTCAGACTTTTCATGCATAGATATTGTCCACATACTCAATCAGGATGATAATAAATCTTAACTAAATTGTTAAAAGTATGAACGTCATGGATTCGACCTATACCATCATCATTGCTGATGACCACCCTCTCTTCCGCAACGCCCTGTTTCAGTCAGTTCATATGGCGATCAGTGGCGCGAACCTTCTTGAAGCCGATTCTCTGGATGCCTTGCTGACTTTACTAAAGAAAGAAGATGAGCCCGACCTCTTGTTACTCGACCTTAAAATGCCAGGTGCAAATGGGATGTCAGGTTTAATTCAGCTGCGCGCTGAATACCCAGATTTACCGATTGTCGTGATCTCAGCCAGCGAAGATGCCAGCGTGGTCAGCCAAGTTAAAAGTCATGGCGCTTTTGGCTTTATTCCTAAGTCGAGTGATATGCGTGAACTCTTGAGTGCACTCAACCAAGTTCTCAACGGTGATCCATTCTTCCCTGAAGGGCTCATCACCAATAATGCGGCTTGTAGCGACCTTGCAGAAAAACTCTCCACACTGACCCCTCAACAATATAAGGTCTTGGGAATGCTATCTGATGGTCTACTTAACAAGCAAATTGCCTATGAATTGAATGTATCAGAAGCGACCATAAAAGCACATATGACCGCTATCTTCCGTAAACTGGACGTGAAAAACAGAACTCAAGCCGTTATCTTGCTACAAGAAGTCCACAATTAGGCTTCACTAATATCCTTTTCTAAAGTCGTCTTTGGTAAACATAAGCCCAGCTTGACGACTTGATAATCATTGACCTCAGCGACCACCCAATTAATGTCATGCCACTCAAAGCTGTCACCCAATACTGGATATACACCAAGCTCTTGTTCTACTAACTGTTTTAGCGTCATTTCTCGCTCTTCTTCCGAGCCAAGCTCAATACCATACCAGTCACTTACCGCAGTAATTGATAAGCTAACATCCAGGAAGAAATCACCAAAAAATCGTGCCGTTTCTTCGGCTAACGGAGCTTCACTGAATAGCTGGCTTAAACTACCTAAGTCTTTATCTTGGCCCAGTACGCACAGAATATCATTGGCCTCTAATACTGTACTGCCCGATGGGTGAAGCAAGACATCTTGTCGAAATAGTGCGGTAATTCGCGTTCCTTCAGGCATAGACAAACGCTTTAGAGGCTCGCCAATACACCACTTTTCGTCTTTCAGCTTGTAAACAAACATCTCCCACTCACTGGTAGGGTAGATCTCAATCCCCGTGCGAGAAATCGGTGTCGGCGTTGGTGGTAGCGTCACCTGAGCTAATCGAGCAACTTTCATCAAGCTACCACCTTGAACAATCAACGAAACCATCACCACGAAGAAGGCGATATTGAAATACAGCTGCGCATTTGGCAAACCAGCCATCATCGGGAAAACCGCTAAAATGATCGGTACTGCGCCACGTAAACCAACCCAAGACACAAACCAACGCTCTTTGGTGGTAAAGTTTCTGAACGGCAGTAAACCCAACCAAACAGACACTGGACGAGCAAACAAAATCATACCGAAAGCAAGCACAAGTGCCGGTACTGCTATGTCCATCAACGTCGATGGTGTCACTAATAAACCCAACACCAAGAACATCACGATCTGGCTTAACCACGTCATCCCATCAAGAACATTGAGAATAGAATGTCGAGAGCGAGTCGGGCGATTTCCGATGAACAGACCTACGAGGTAAATCGATAAAATCCCGCTGCCGCCGAGCATGTTAGAGAATGCAAACAGAGCAATGCCACCACTGAGCACTAAAATAGAATAAAGACCATCAGCCAGCTGCACTCGATTAATTGATTTCCACAGAATCCAACCACCGCCAATTCCGACAACAATGCCGATACCAAACTGCATTACAAAACTTTTGAGTAGGAAAGCTCCCCCCATATCGGCATCTGGGTTGCCCAACAGTGCGATTAAAGTCACCGTCAGAAAGACCGCCATTGGATCGTTAGTGCCGGATTCGATCTCTAGTGTTGAACCCACACGCTCATTGAGACTCTGCCCTTTCAACAAAGAAAATACCGCAGCAGCATCGGTTGAACCGACAATCGCTCCAACCAAAATCCCCTGCATAAACGAAAGGTCAAATAACCAAGCTGCCATTAGACCCGTTAAGGTTGCAGTACATGCTACCCCTACGGTTGCCAACGAGAGTGATGGCCAAAAAGCCACTTTGAAACTCGCAACTTTGGTTCGCATACCGCCATCCAGAAGAATTACGGCAAGCGCAAGGTTACTCACCAAGTATGTCAGTGAATAATCATCGAACTTAATGCCACCGAGTCCATCTTCACCCGCTAACATACCAACGAAAAGGAAGATCAAAAGAATAGGAATGCCCAATCGAGAGGACACTGGTGAGAAAAGCACACTGATGGAGATTAATACTGCACCAGTTAAAAACAAGTGGTTGATAGTTATTGCGTCCAATTCGTTCCCCTAAAGAATACAACACCGTGCTTTAAGCATGTCAAACGTTTGCCGTAAAGCAATGCACGGTCGGTGAACATGCCTTTTTACTATAACAAAATTATATCGTTGTTCATGACATATACGGGTTCAGAGACAATTTATCTGTCATTTCATTGTTAAATTTTATGACCAACGCACTAATTCAGACTTTTTTGTTAGACCTTTGGCTAATTTAACAACATTGCAACATCACATTTTTTTGCACTTATGGCTTCTCAGTCCCAAATTTCAGTACATTAGCGTTAATAATGTCCCGACTAAAGTTGCACAGATACCTTGACTTATCCTTGCTACATTCTAAATCGTAACATTACATTAACATATTAATTTATAAAGACACGGTTTCTACGAAAACGGAATAAAGGAGAAGGCAATGGCGTTCGAATCTACGGAACATGCTCAAGCCTACTGGAAAGAAAACTTGGGGATTATGGGAACACTGCTCGCGACCTGGTTCGCAGTGTCTTACGGCGCTGGCATCTTATTTGTGGATGCCCTTAACACCGTTCAGTTTGGCGGGTTCAAGCTCGGCTTTTGGTTCGCTCAACAAGGTTCGATATACACCTTCGTTGCGCTGATATTTATTTACGTTGTACGCATGAACGCGCTCGACAAAAAATACAACGTACAGGAAGACTAGAGGCTAGAACATGGATATTCAAACTTGGACGTTTATTCTCGTCGGTATTACTTTTGCAGTATATATCGGCATCGCAATCTGGGCTCGTGCAGGGTCAACCAGTGAATTCTACGTTGCTGGCGGTGGTGTACACCCAGTAGCAAACGGCATGGCGACTGCCGCTGACTGGATGTCGGCAGCATCATTCATCTCAATGGCAGGTATCATCTCATTCGTTGGTTACGACGGTGCGGTTTACCTAATGGGTTGGACAGGTGGTTACGTACTACTGGCGCTATGTTTAGCACCTTACCTACGTAAGTTCGGTCAGTTTACGGTTCCTGATTTCATCGGTGAGCGTTACTACTCGAAAACAGCCCGTATGGTCGCGGTATTCTGTGCAATCTTCGTATCATTCACGTACGTTGCAGGTCAGATGCGTGGTGTAGGCGTTGTATTCTCTCGTTTCCTAGAAGTCGACATTAACCTAGGTATCATCATTGGTATGGGTATTGTGTTCTTCTACGCAGTACTGGGTGGCATGAAAGGCATCACTTATACGCAGGTAGCTCAATTCTGTGTCCTCATTTTCGCCTTCCTTGTCCCTGCTATCTTTACTTCAATTATGATGACGGGTAACCCGCTACCACAAGTTGGCATGGGTTCGACGATCACAGGTACTGATGTTTACCTACTTGATAAACTGGATGGCCTCACCGAAGAGCTCGGATTTACCGCCTATACCGAAGGTAACAAGAGCACTGTCGACGTCTTCTTCATCTGTGCGGCTCTAATGGTTGGTACAGCCGGTCTTCCACACGTAATCATTCGTTTCTTCACGGTACCAAAAGTACGTGATGCACGTATCTCAGCGGGTTGGGCTCTACTGTTCATCTCATTGTTATACACAACAGCACCAGGCGTTGCAGCCTTCGCTCGTGTAAACATGATCGAGACAATCAACGGCCCAGACATGCAAGGTGTCACCGCAGTAGACGCGCCAAGCTGGTATAAAAACTGGGAAAGCACTGGCCTAGTGGGCTGGGAAGACAAGAATGGCGATGGCAAAATGTTCTACTCGGGCGATGAACGAAACGAGATGAATATTAACCGTGACATCATTGTACTGGCTTCTCCAGAGCTAGCAAAACTACCAAACTGGGTTGTAGCACTACTGGCCGCCGGTGGCCTAGCAGCCGCACTATCAACAGCCGCTGGTCTACTATTGGTAATCTCAACGTCGATTTCACATGACTTGTTGAAGAAAGGCTTCAGACCAAACATGACCGACAAGCAGGAGCTGTTAGCCGCTCGTTTGGCCGCCATGGTCGCGATTGTGGGTGCCGGTTACTTAGGTATTAATCCACCAGGCTTCGTAGCTCAGGTAGTAGCATTTGCCTTCGGCCTTGCCGCCGCATCTTTCTTCCCTGCCATCATCCTAGGTATCTTCTACAAGAAGATGAACAAGGAAGGCGCGATTGCGGGTATGTTGACGGGTATCGCCTTTACGGCAAGCTACATCATCTACTTCAAGTTCATTAACCCTGCAGCAAGCACACCTGAAAATTGGTGGTTTGGTATCAGCCCTGAAGGCATCGGTACGCTAGGTATGTGTCTAAACTTCGTCGTATCAATTGCAGTGAATAAAGTGACAGCTGAAGTTCCTGAAGATGTACAAGAGATGGTTGAGTCTATCCGCTACCCTAAAGGTGCTGGTGAAGCTCACGACCACTAAGCAGAGATGTTTAGAAAAAATGAATCAGTACTTACATTGTAGGGATTAGGTACTGAATCTCAGAAAGCCGATACTTCATGTATCGGCTTTTTCTTTTCCCCCTTTCATTTTATAAAAAGAAAAATAAAGGGTTGTTTTTAAAACCTCATTTGATAATAATTATCATTAACATCCAATGAAGAGATGCAAATGATGATAAAAGAACAGCAGGGTCTCTATTCGAGGTTTTACAAAGCACAAGATCGCTTTGCTTCATTAGAACAAGTTCAAGGCCACGAGCCGTTTGTGATTCGAGACTACATCGAGTGTGCGCTTACGCTTTCTACTTATTATGAAAGGCATGCCACCCAAGAAAATACCTTGCTGTGTGAACTGTACCTGCGCCAAGTGTTCTTCCATTTAATTGAAGCAATCGAATCACCAGGTCGCAGTTTCACCTTTCGTCATATCTGCCTAGACTCTATTCACGCGCCACTATTTTATTTAAAACGCCATTATTGCCAGCAACCACAGGGCCAAGCGCGTTTTTTGAATCTCAGCCAAATACTACAACAAGTCCAAGCGCCACTTGGCTAATAAGGATAGAAGATGACCCAAAAATTTCGGATTGAAAAAGACAGCATGGGCGAAGTGAAAGTCCCTGCTGATGCGCTATACCAAGCACAAACTCAACGTGCTGCAGATAACTTCGCTTTTAGCTCACACAAGATGCCAACCAGCTTTATTCAAGCACTGGCATTCATTAAGCAGGCCGCCGCTGACACCAACGCTCAGTTAGGTTTATTGGAAGGTGATATTGCCAACGCGATAGCCGAAGCCAGCCAAGAGATCATCGAGGGTAAACACCTCGAGCAATTTCCTATTGACGTCTATCAGACGGGCTCTGGCACCAGCTCCAACATGAATGCCAATGAAGTGATTGCGACACTCGCTTCAAGAAGCTTGCAAGGCGACGTGAACCCCAATGATCACGTAAACATGGGGCAAAGCAGTAATGACGTGGTGCCAACCGCAATCCAAGTCAGTGTCGCTCTGATGGCAGAAAATAAGTTGTTGCCGGCATTAACCCACCTTTCTGCAGCGCTTGCTGTAAAACAACATGAGCTTGCTAAGATAATCAAAACTGGCCGTACCCACCTAATGGATGCGATGCCGATAACCTTTGCTCAAGAGCTTGGTGGTTGGAAGTGTCAGATAGAACACGCCAAGCAAGCGATTGAAAGCAGCTTGCCAGCAATCAAGGCACTTGCTCAAGGTGGCACAGCGGTAGGTACAGGGATCAATGCTGAGCCACGCTTTGCCGATAAGTTTGCGATCAATCTTTCTCAATCGACAAAGATCAGTTTTACCTCAAGTGAAAACTTCTTTTTTAACCTCAGCAGCCAAGATGCGATCGTAGCATTCTCTGGCCAGCTAAAAACGGCAGCCGTTGCGATCATGAAGATCTCAAATGATCTTCGCTGGATGAACTCAGGGCCACTGGCCGGCTTGGGTGAAATTGAATTGCAGGCACTACAGCCGGGCTCATCTATCATGCCGGGTAAAGTGAACCCTGTGATTCCAGAAGCCGCAGCAATGGCGGCGGCGCAAGTGATTGGTAACGACACTACCATCACTGTCGCAGGCCAATCGGGCAACTTCCAACTGAATGTGATGCTGCCTGTGATTGCTCATAACGTATTAGAAAGTATTGAGCTGCTAGCAAACAGTTCCGTCGCATTGGCTGATAAAGCGATTGCTACCTTCACGGTACGACAAGACAACCTTGATTTAGCGCTTTCAAAGAACCCAATTCTCGTCACGGCACTTAACCCTGTGATTGGTTACTTGAAGGCGGCTGATATTGCTAAAAAGGCTTACAAAGAAGGATTACCGATCCTTGATGTCGCCGAAAGAGAAACCGATCTTAGCCGAGAAGAACTCAGCAAGCTGCTTGACCCAACCACACTGACGCAGGGTGGTATTGCCGGCTAGTTAGCAAGCTGACAGGCATTTGCTGAAACTCGCTGAAATAGCAGAGACAAAAAAAGGCCTCATACGAGGCCTTTTTCATATCTTGGATGTTAATTTCATTAACTCACACGATTCAGTACCGCTCTGAGTTTGAGCGGCTTCACAGGCTTAGCGATAAAACTAAAGTTGTTAGCCTTTATCGCTGCCAACATATCATCGGTTCTATCGGCACTGATGATGACGCCTTCAAAAGAATCTCCAAGGCGTAAACGACACTGTTGTAACACTTCCAGACCCGTTCGATCATTATCGAGACGATAATCCGAGAAGATCACATCTGGCTGCCAATCATTCTCTAGGCACTTCAAACTTTCGACTAAGTCGACAGCGGTCTTCACTTCACACCCCCAACGGCCTATCAAGTTCTCCATGCCAACTAAGATTTCTCGTTCATTATCGACACATAGTATTTTTAGGTGTTCGATATCGCTAGTGGCCATTGGAGCTGAAACTTGAACAACCGGAGCCACCTTTTCTGCTCTCGCTAAGGTGATAGAAAAAACGCTGCCTTGCCCCGGCCATGAGCGCATCGATATTTGATGACCGAGTACTTGAGCAATACCTTTAGAGATAGCTAACCCTAAACCCAAACCTTGATCGGCGCGCACTTGGCTACCACGAGTAAACTCTTCAAAGATCTCTTGCTGTTTATCTTCATCAATACCGGTTCCATTATCCCATACATCGATTCGAACCTGACCGTTAACTCGTTTCGCTCCGAGTATCACTTTACCTTCTGGGTTATAACGAAATGCATTGCTCAAAAAGTTCTGAATAACACGCCTTAATAACTTCGGATCAGAGTGAATAAATAGCGACGATGGGACCATCTTAAACTCAATGTTCTGCTGAGTGGCTAGGGCGTTAAACTCGGCATTCAAATTGGCTAGTACATCACGCACTGCGATCGCGTGGGTGTTGGTTTCTAATTTCCCCGATTCCAATCGAGAGATATCCAGCAGGTCACCAATCAGATCTTCCGCGGCTCCGAGTGCACTCTCGATATGGGACGAAAGCTGCTTCACTTCTTGCTCTTTTGCCATCTCAGAAAGTGACGAAGCAAACAAGCGTGCCGCATTCAATGGCTGCATCAAATCGTGGCTTACTGCCGCGAGAAAACGACTCTTAGATTGAGATTCTTGATCAGAGATCTGTGTTGCCTTGACCAAGCGATGGTTAAGCTTTTCTAATTCTTGAGTTCGCTCGTGTACTCGCAACTCTAAGGTTTCATTAGCATCTTTTAGCGCTTGCTCTGCTTGTCTGAATACCGTGATGTCGGTAAAGCTCATCACAAAACCACCACTTGGCATCGGATTACCTTGCACTTCAATGACTCGTCCATCGGGGCGAATACGTGAAGAGGTATGTCGAGTACCTTGTTCAAGGTGATAGACACGACGTCGAACGTGATCTTCTGGGTCACCCGGGCCACATAGACCTTGCTGCGCATTGTGACGAATCACATCTGAAATGGGTCGGCCAACTTGAATCAAGCCTGCAGGGAATTCAAACAGTTCTAAATAACGTTGATTCCACGCCACCAACCTCATTTGTTTATCGATCACTGCGATGCCTTGGCCAATATGTTCAATCGCACCTTGCAATAAGCCACGGCTGAAATCGTACAGCTCAGAGGCTTCATCAACGATAGTCGCGACCTCTTCAAGCTGCATGTTTCTTCCGCGCAAAGCGGAAGTAAGTACTAACTTAGCAGAAGAAGCACCGAACACCCCAGCGAGTACGCGCTCTGCATGTCGGATCAGGCTTGCTGGTGCTTGTTGGTTAGGAAGCAGCGGCTGTCCGTGTTGCTGCCAATAACTGTGTAAGGCACTTTTCGCACGCTTTCGGCCCACAAAACGCGACGCCAACATCTCTAATTCAGCCACCGTCACGCGGCTCTGATACAGACTGATGTTCTCATTTTCAGGTAACGGTGTGCCAATAAAAGTGGCTGATTGCAAGCGCTCACTTAGGCTTGGTCTGGTCGATATCGAGACCACCGCATAGCACAAGGTATTGAGTAAAATGCTCATCACAATTCCCCAGTTTGAGCTGCTGACACCCCAGCTAATCAGCAGTTCAGGGGGCGTGATGATCCACAGTAGTAAGTTACTCTCACTATCGCCAGCCAGCATACTGGTTTGACTCATCAGGGTAATAAGCCAGACCACCGAGCCGACAAGCAACCCCACATAAACCCCCTTTCGATTTCCGGGGCGCCAATACAAACCACCAATTAATGCTGGAGCAAACTGAGCAATAGCCGCAAACGAAAGAAACCCGATCGCCGACAGTGAATGAATGGTATCGAGTGCCTGATAAAACGCCCACGCACCAAGTAAAAGCAATAGGATTAATCCGCGACGAATCACCAACAACAAACCAGAAAAATGCTTATGCGTTCTCTGAGTTAGGCGCATACGACGCAACAACAACGGCATCACTAAATCATTCGACACCATGATCGCTAATGCGATAGTCGATACGATCACCATCCCACTCGCAGCTGATGTGCCGCCCAGAAAAGCGAGCAAAGCAATGTGGTTCGCTCCTACCGCCATTGGCACACTTATCACATAAGTATCTGCTGGCATGTTAGTGAGTAACCCCTGACCGGCCCAGGCAATGGGTAGTACAAACAACCCCATCAAGATCAAGTAAACCGGAAATAACCAACGTGCTGTGTGTAAATCCTGAGGGCGTTCGTTCTCCACAACCATGGTATGAAACTGACGCGGTAAACAAACAATCGCCAACATGGTCAAAACGGTATGAATGACTAAGGTAGGAATATTGGGGGATTCATACGTGGATGCTGCAACATCAAGCAAGTCAATTTTATCGTGACTCATCGCCAGATAAATAATAAACAAGCCGACAATCAAGAATGCCGCAAGCTTAACAATAGATTCAAACGCCACAGCCATCATCATACCGCGGTGATGTTCTGTGTTATCGATGTGCCGGGTACCAAACAGCATGGTAAAAATGGCCAATGCACCGACCACAAACCAAGAAACGTGATAGTCCTGATAGCCAAAATCAGTGGCTAGGTTGGGCGCAACAATATCCAATCCCATGGTAATGCCACGAAGTTGCAGTGCGATATAAGGAAGGATACCCACCACAGCAATAATGGTGACAGCAACGGCTAAGCCTTGAGATTTTCCGTAGCGAGCCGCGATAAAGTCGGCAATAGAAGTGATGTGCTCGCGCTTCGCAATAAGGATCAGCCGAGCTAAGATCCGCCACCCCAACGTAAACACTAAAATGGGGGCGAGATAGATAGGAAGAAAAGACCAAGGGTTATCACTCGCCTGCCCGACCGTCCCATAAAACGTCCAAGAGGTACAATACACCGCAATGGAGAGACTATAAATCCATGGGCGCCAACGCGAAAGCCAACGCACCTGTCGGTCTCCATACCAAGCGATCAGAAATAACACGCCCAAGTAGGCTAAAGAGACTGGAATTACTATCCATCCTTGCATTAACAACCCTTTTTCATCCATAAAAAAACCTCTCCATAAGGGAGAGGTTTCATTTAACTAAGGATGCACCATTAACTCAATCGCATCACTTAAATTCTGTGCTTTGGGCTTTAATAATGTACTTCGCCACTAACTTTTTGCTTCAAGTTGTTCAGACCCAACTTGATTAACTTCAACAACCGAGCTTCTTTCATCAAGCTTAATAAATAACGCAAGAGCCCCCATCGCAGCCATACCCCAGAAAATATTAGCCCCCCATAACTCATAGCCCCAGCCACTCAACGTTGTCATTAGAGCAATAAACGCCCCCAATGGAATGGCGTTATAAAGCGCTTGTAAAGCCACCATTTTGTTTTGCTCTTCAGACTGAATGTACTGAATCGCCGCAATATGAGCCATTGCGAATGTCACGCCGTGCAACAGTTGAACCAAAATCAAAGCACCAATTGCCGTAGTCGATGCCGTAATTCCCCAACGAGCCATTACCCCTATTGCCGCGACCACAAAAAGAGTACGCAGTGACCAACCAGAAAATAAACGCTTACTTAAAGCAAACACAGCCACCTCTGCGACAACACCTAGGCTCCACAAATAACCGATGATCGCCTCTGAGTGCCCTGCTTCTTTCCAATAAATCGCACTAAAGCTGTAATAAGCCGCATGGCTACCTTGCAACAACGCCATCAAGGCTAAGAATTTCACCACTGACGACTCACGTAGTAACTCACCTAACTTCGGTCGCACCGTTTGTTGCTCAGATTGCGTTACTGGCATCACGTTAGGGCTTCTCATCGCCAACACCAGTGACAACAACACGCCCGCAAGTGCTGTATACAAAATCATGTCTGTGCCAAATTCAGCAACCAGATAGCCAACCACTGTAGAGCCCGCGATAAAGGCAATCGAACCCCATAATCGAGTACGTCCATAATCAAGCATTTTTAGGCGGCTGTAATGATTCGCCATGGCGTCAGACAACGGAATAATTGGGCCACAACATAGATTGAATAATACCGTGGCTAGCAACATCAGCAGAAAGCTGCCACCGGTGAAGAAGTGGAAACCGACAAACAAGAGCGCGGCAAAACTCAGACAACGCAGAGCTGGCATTAAGTGCTCCACTTTATGGATGCGCGGCGTAATCACTAGGTTTGCAACACAACGCGTCGCAAAGCCGATACCAATTAAAACCCCAATATCACCAGCCGAGACGCCTTGATCTTCAAACCACAACGCCCAAAATGGCAAATAAACACCATAGGCAAAAAAGAAACCAAGGAAATACTGGGAAATCCAACCATAAGGTGAAGGGCTAAACATAAATGACCTATAAAGTGTATGGAAAAAGGCAGCACCAATTATGCCTATCTCGCATACAATGAAAAAGGGAATTATTACTAAGATAGCGTTCCCATATTGACTCAACTCGTCACTTCACTCTCCAACAAAATCATACTTCAACCGAGAACTGCATTTGCGTTTAGACTAAAGTCGTCTGGAGGTTCGCTGGTAATTTGTCAGACTGAAAAGAGATTCCTAATTCTTTCGATGTTTATGCCTGATAAATTTAATATGCAGCACCCACCCTTCGATAGCCTGTCCGATACAGAACAGCTAACGCTGCGATCATCATTAGATGTGGTTTACTACCGAACACACGAAGTGATATTGGAGGCCGACCGACCAAGTCGTCATTTGCATATTCTTATTAAAGGGGCTGTTGAAGAACGAGCCAGCAGCGATGGGGAAATCTACGCGCACTATGCCAATGACGATATTTTTGATGTCCGTAGCCAGTTTGAGTCTCATACCAAGCACCAATATGTCGCGCTTGAAGATACCTTAAGTTATTTGCTGCCAACCGATGTATTCCTTGAGCTTTACCATGCCAACGGCCAATTTGCGGCTTATTTTGATAGCAACCTATCGACCCGAAAAGCACTGATTGAAGCCGCTCAACAGCAACAGAATCTTGCCGAGTTCATACTAACCAAAGTAGACGACTCTATTTATCACCCACCGCTAATATTGGAACCAACCCAGCCGATTAACCAAGTCACTCAAACCCTAAAAGAACAGGGATTAGATTCGGCCTTAGTCCACCTAGATCATCATCAACTCAATACTTTTGGAACATCATCTATTTTCCCGTATGCCATCGTCACTCGGACCAATTTATTGCATGCAGTGATGCTCGACAATCGCCCGCTCGATAGCGCAGTTGGCGAGATAGCAACTTTCCCAGTGTTGCACGTTAACCAAGGTGACTTCTTGTTCAATGCCATGATTACTATGACCAGAAACAAGGTGAAAAGGCTGATGGTTTGTGATGACCAAAATGCTGTGGGTATGTTGGACATGACGCAGATTCTCAGTGCGTTCTCAACTCACTCGCACGTGCTGACTTTGCGAATCGCGCGAGCCACCAGCATTGAAGAATTGGCAATGGCTTCTAACAAACAGCGTCAACTGGTCGAGAGCTTGCTCAGTAACGGGATTCACACACGCTTTATCATAGAGCTGATTTCTGCTGTTAATGAACAGATCATAGAGAAAGCATTTGAGTTGGTTATCCCACCAGCGCTGCACAATCATTGCTGCTTAATCGTGTTGGGCTCAGAAGGGCGTGGAGAGCAAATTCTCAAAACCGATCAAGACAACGCTCTGATTATTCAAGATGGTTTGGAGTGGCATCAATGCCAAAGTGCCATGAACGACCTCACCCACACATTGCAGCAATTGGGCTATCCACTCTGCCCTGGCAACGTGATGGTCAACAATCCGAAATGGGTACACTCACAGCAAGAATGGAAACACATCCTCACGAGTTGGGTGAAGAAAGCCTCTCCCGATAGCGTGATGGAGGTTGCGATTATGGCGGATGCGCACGCCGTCGCGGGTAATAGAGAATTATTAAAACCGGTGAAACAGCACCTCAGTGATTTAATGCTCGGACAAGAGTTGATTCTGACCGAGTTCTGCCGTCCAGCCCTGAACTTTTCAGTTCCCTTGACCCTGTTTGGTAACGTGAAACAGTCCAAATCAGGGCTCGACATCAAACAAGGCGGTATTTTCCCTATCGTGCATGGCATTAGAGCACTCTGTCTTGAACACGGCGTGACCGTAAACAACACCTTTGAGCGCATTGAACAGCTAGTCAGCAAGAACGTACTAGAACAAAGCACAGCCGATAACCTCGGTGAAGCGCTCAAACAGTTCTTTAAGTGGCGTTTGGCCCAGCGACTATCACAACAGCACAGCAGTAATAAGATCAACATTAAATTGATGGATCGAGCAGACAGAGATTTGCTGCGTCATAGCCTGCATGTCGTTAAAAAGTTCAAGCAATGGCTCGGCTATCACTATCAGATACGGGATTAGACGACTGAACGATGAATAGACTGGTTCGCTATTACTGGCATTACAAGCTCAAAGGCTCTCCGTATCAGCCTCTGTTTGCTGCGCCTGTTATTCATGAATATGTATCACTCGACTGTGAAACCACCAGCCTCGACCCTAATCAGGCGGAATTAGTCACTATTGCCGCGACCAAGATCATCGGTAACCGAATCATTACCAGCCAACCTTTTGAAGTTCGACTACGAGCGCCTCAATCGCTCGATTGCAATTCCATAAAAATCCACCGTATTCGCCATCAAGATCTTAAGCACGGCATTGAAGAAAAACAGGCTTTAATCGAGCTACTGAACTTCATCGGTAATAGACCTTTAGTCGGCTATCACATCCGCTATGATAAAAAAATCCTCGACCGCGCCTGTTTAAAACAGCTTGGATTTCCGCTGCCTAACCGATTAGTCGAAGTGAGCCAACTTTATCAAGACACACTCGAAAGACAGCTGCCTAATGCCTATTTCGATCTCAGTATGGACGCCATCTGTCGTCAGCTAGATTTGCCTATCTCCACCAATAAACATGATGCATTACAAGACGCTATCTCTGCTGCACTGATCTTTATTCGCCTAAAATACGGTGATCTACCTCGCTTCAACTCCTCTTATTCTTAATTCAACTAGTGCATTTCCACATAGAGAGCAATCTCGCAAAAATGAACTTAACTCGCTATTTTGTAAGTAGAAAGCAGCATCTCATCCTAAAGTCTAATTGTGGAAATCATCGTCCTAGCTGAGAGTGATAACACAGACAGTCCTGTAATAGACTTAGAAACTGAACACAAAGGAAGTTGCCAGTTCATTAGGAATGTAGGCACAAGGAGAGATGCAATGAGTGAAGCCCACGTTTATCCGGTAAAAGAAAATATTAAATCAACCACACACGCGGATAATGACACTTACCTAGCCATGTACCAGCAATCTGTTTCTGACCCTGAAGGCTTTTGGGGTGAACACGGAAAAATCGTTGATTGGATTAAGCCTTTCACACAAGTAAAAAATACCTCTTTCGACCCTGGCCACATCGACATCCGCTGGTTTGAAGATGGCACGCTTAACGTTTCGGCTAACTGTATCGACCGCCATCTTGCTGAGCGCGGTGATGAAGTCGCTATCATCTGGGAAGGCGATGACCCTGCTGATGATAAAACCCTAACCTTTAACGAACTACACAAAGAAGTGTGCCTGTTTTCAAATGCTCTAAAAGAGCAAGGCGTACGCAAAGGTGATGTGGTTTGTTTATACATGCCAATGGTGCCTGAATCGGCAGTTGCCATGCTGGCGTGTACCCGTATCGGTGCGGTTCACACGGTAGTATTTGGTGGTTTCTCACCAGAAGCACTGTCTGGTCGTATTATCGATTCAAACTCTAAAGTCGTAATCACTGCCGATGAAGGCGTGCGTGGCGGCCGCGCGGTTCCACTGAAGAAAAATGTTGATGAAGCACTGACGAATCCTGAAGTAAAAAACATCGAGAAGGTTGTCGTATTCAAACGCACTGGCGGTGATGTTGCTTGGCATGAACACCGTGATGTGTGGTGGCATGATGCTATCGCAAACGTATCGGCAGATTGCCCACCAGAAGAGATGAACGCAGAAGACCCACTATTCATCCTTTATACGTCAGGATCTACGGGCAAACCTAAGGGTGTTATGCACACCACAGGTGGCTACCTAGTATATGCAGCAATGACCTTCAAATACGTATTCGACTACCAAGAAGGCGAGACTTTCTGGTGTACTGCGGATGTGGGTTGGATTACCGGTCACACTTACCTTGTTTACGGACCGCTTGCCAATGGTGCAAAGACCATTCTGTTTGAAGGCGTACCGAACTACCCGAACACTAACCGCATGAGCGAAGTGGTCGATAAGCACCAAGTTAATATTCTTTATACTGCACCAACGGCGATTCGTGCGCTGATGGCGAAAGGTAACGAAGCCATTGAAGGTACTTCTCGTGACAGCCTAAGAATCATGGGCTCAGTAGGCGAACCTATCAACCCAGAAGCGTGGGAGTGGTACTACAAAACGATTGGTAATGAGCAATCTCCAATTGTCGATACTTGGTGGCAAACAGAAACGGGCGGCATCTTAATCGCACCACTACCGGGCGCAACCGATCTAAAGCCGGGTTCGGCGACTCGCCCATTCTTCGGTGTGCAACCAGCGCTTGTCGACAACATGGGCAACATCATTGAGGGCGCGACTGACGGCAACCTTGTGATTCTTGACTCTTGGCCAGGCCAAATGCGTACTGTCCATGGCGATCATGATCGTTTTGAACAGACTTACTTCTCTACCTTTAAAGGCATGTACTTTACCAGTGATGGCGCTCGTCGTGATGAAGACGGTTACTACTGGATCACTGGCCGTGTCGATGACGTGCTTAATGTATCTGGTCACCGTATGGGTACCGCTGAGATTGAATCGGCTCTAGTGGCGTTCGACAAAATTGCAGAGGCAGCGATTGTCGGTATTCCTCACGATATTAAAGGCCAAGCCATTTATGCTTATATCACCCTTAATGATGGTGAGTTTCCAACCGCAGAGCTACACAAAGAAGTGAAAGATTGGGTACGTAAAGAGATTGGCCCAATCGCAACACCCGACGTACTGCATTGGACAGACTCTTTGCCAAAAACTCGTTCGGGTAAAATCATGCGTCGTATATTACGTAAGATAGCCACAGGCGATACGGGTAACTTAGGTGATACTTCGACACTGGCAGATCCTGGTGTGGTAGATAAGCTCATCGCCGAGAAAGCCGAACTGGCATAATCATCAACCAGTCACATCAGCTAATTACTGTTTAAAACAGGTTCATCCTAAACCGTCACCTATGTGGCGGTTTTTTTATGGCTGATCTTGATCTCAAATATCCAGCCCCAAATTAAGGCTAAGGCGCTTTTTTGTTAAGTTGGTAACAATTCCATGTTGTATCAATAGGAGATTAGACCAGTAAATTGCTGCGATTTGCGCTGAATTAGCTATAATCTGGTTCTAATTTTTAAATTTGGGTTTTCCTTACTGGAAATTAACCCCAAATTTTCAATAAAATGGCAACATTCACGTTCGTAATCACGATAAAGGAAGATAGCCCCATAATGTCTACAAAGTTTCGCATTCTAGTTTTAAATGGCCCAAACCTTAACCTGTTAGGCCTTCGAGAACCTGCACATTACGGTTCTCAAACACTTGACCAGATTATTAGCTCATTGACCGAGCAAGCGAAAACACATGATGTTGAGCTATCTCACTTACAGTCAAATCGCGAGTATGAACTGATTGAAGCTATCCATAGTGCTTCTCAAAGCGTTGATTTCATTATTATCAACCCAGCCGCCTTTACACATACCAGTGTGGCACTGCGAGATGCACTACTTGGTGTTGCTATCCCATTTATTGAGGTTCACCTATCGAATGTTCACGCGCGTGAACCATTCCGTCACCACTCTTACCTATCTGATAAAGCAGAAGGTGTGATTTGTGGCTTAGGGGCCCAAGGTTATCAATTTGCTTTGACCGCTGCGCTCAGCAAGCTCAACTCAAAGTAAACATAAACAACGAACTATACTAACCTACTCAGTCATAGAGTAAGTTCAATTAACAGATAAAGAGAAAGATACAATGGATATTCGCAAAATCAAAAAGCTAATCGAATTGGTTGAAGAGTCTGGTATTTCTGAACTAGAAATCTCTGAAGGTGAAGAGTCAGTACGAATCAGTCGTAACAGCACAGCACCTGTAGCACCGGTTCAATATGCAGCAGCTCCTGCACCTGTAGCGGCTCCAGCTCCTGCAGCGGCACCTGTAGCAGTGGAAGCAGCAGCTCCCGCAGCTCCAACTGGTCACCAAGTTCTTTCTCCAATGGTTGGTACTTTCTACGGTGCTCCAAGCCCAGATGCAAAACCATTCGTTAAGGTTGGTCAATCTGTAACGGCTGGCGAAACTCTATGTATCGTTGAAGCAATGAAAATGATGAACCAAATCGAAGCTGATAAGTCTGGTATTGTGACAGCGATTCTAGTTGAAGATGGTCAACCAGTAGAATTCGACCAAGCTCTAGTAATTATCGAATAATAGAGAGCACTCATTATGTTAGATAAATTAGTAATCGCAAACCGTGGTGAGATTGCACTACGTATTCTACGTGCATGTAAAGAACTTGGTATCAAAACGGTAGCGGTTCACTCAACGGCTGACCGCGATCTTAAGCACGTACTTCTTGCAGACGAAACCATCTGTATCGGCCCAGCTCGTGGTATCGATAGCTACCTGAACATTCCTCGTATCATCAGCGCAGCTGAAGTTACAGGTGCTGTTGCTATCCATCCAGGCTACGGTTTCCTATCTGAAAATGCAGATTTTGCAGAGCAGGTAGAGCGCAGTGGTTTTATCTTCGTTGGTCCTAAAGCTGAAACCATTCGTATTATGGGTGACAAAGTGTCAGCTATCACGTCAATGAAGAAAGCAGGCGTACCTTGTGTACCAGGTTCTGACGGTCCTCTTGATAACGACGACGCGAAAAACAAAGCGCATGCTAAGCGCATTGGTTTCCCAGTAATCATCAAGGCATCTGGCGGCGGCGGCGGTCGTGGTATGCGTGTTGTTCGTTCTGAAGCAGAACTAACAGAAGCTATCGCAATGACTCGTGCAGAAGCAAAAGCTTGTTTCAACAACGATATGGTTTACATGGAGAAATTCCTAGAAAACCCACGTCACATTGAAGTACAAGTACTTGCAGATGGCCAAGGCAATGCTATCCACCTCGGTGAGCGTGACTGTTCAATGCAGCGTCGTCACCAGAAAGTTGTGGAAGAAGCACCAGCGCCAGGTATTACTGAAGAGATGCGTAAGTACATCGGCGAACGTTGTACTCGTGCTTGTCTTGAGATTGGTTACCGCGGCGCAGGTACATTTGAATTCCTATACGAGAACGGTGAGTTCTACTTCATCGAAATGAACACTCGTATCCAGGTTGAGCACACGATTACTGAAATGGTAACGGGTATCGACCTAGTGAAAGAGCAACTGCGTATTGCTGCTGGTCAGCCTCTATCATTTACTCAAGATGATATTAAGCTGCGCGGTCACTCCATCGAATGTCGTATCAACGCGGAAGATCCCGTTCGTTTCCTACCTTCACCAGGTAAGATTCAACGTTTCCATGCTCCAGGCGGCATGGGTGTACGTTGGGAATCTCATATCTACAGTGGTTACACAGTGCCACCACACTACGATTCAATGATTGGTAAGCTGATCACTTACGGTGAGAACCGTGATGTTGCTATCGCTCGTATGAAGAACGCATTGGGTGAGATGATAATTGAAGGCATTAACGTTAATACTGAGCTTCAATTGGCTATTATGAACGACGAAAACTTCCAACACGGTGGTGCAAACATTCACTACCTTGAGAAGAAGCTCGGTCTACAATAGAAGCTAGCCTTCAATCATTCGTTCTTTTAAGAACAGGTAAAATGCTCACTTCGGTGGGCATTTTTTGTTTTTAGAGCACTCGAAAAAATCAATCGATAATCCCTTTTATATTCCATGGGGTTTTGGTGAATTTGCTCATATTTTCTGCTAGACTCGCCATCCAATTTTTCTCATATAGAAGATGCAGCCATGCCTTGGATTCAAATCAAGCTTAATGCTACCAATGAAAATGCCGAACAGATCGGCGACATGTTAATGGAAGAGACAGGTGCTCTTTCTGTAACTTTCCTGGATGCACAAGATACCCCTGTATTTGAGCCTCTGCCGGGTGAAACTCGTCTTTGGGGTGATACTGATATCCTAGCGCTTTACGACGCTGAGACTGATACTAGTGTCGTCCTAGCACAGATTAAAGCAAGCAACATGTTCCCAGCAGACTTTGCTCATAAGGTAGAGCAAATTGAAGACAAAGATTGGGAACGTGAATGGATGGACAACTTCCACCCGATGAAGTTTGGTGAGCGTTTATGGATCTGCCCTAGCTGGCGCGATATCCCTGAACCTGACGCAGTAAACGTCATGCTAGACCCAGGTCTTGCATTTGGTACCGGTACTCACCCAACAACGGCATTGTGTCTTGAGTGGCTTGAAGGCTTAGACCTGACAGGCAAAACCGTGATCGACTTTGGTTGTGGTTCAGGCATCCTCGCGATCGCTGCGATCAAACTTGGCGCTGCAAGAGTTATCGGAATCGACATTGATCCTCAAGCTCTGCTGGCTTCAAAAGACAACGCACAGCGCAACGGCGTGGCAGATCAATTAGACGTATTCTTGCCGCAAGATCAACCGGAAGGTTTGCTCGCTGACGTTGTGGTTGCCAACATTCTTGCCGGTCCATTACGTGATCTTTCAGGCATCATCAAAGGCTTAGTGAAACCAAATGGTGTGCTAGCAATGTCGGGTGTTTTAGATACACAAGCGGAAGATGTAGCGACTTATTATCGTGATGAGCTTCACATTGATCCGATCATTGAGCAACAAGAATGGTGTCGCATCTCAGGTCGCAAGCAAGGCTAGACAAGACTTTGAGCGCTAATTGACTGATATTTAAACAAATTACAAAAACAAATTGTAAATGCTCAAATATTAGTCTTTTCACGCAGCGAAAAAATGCGTAAAATGCGCGCCCTTGCTGGTACAGAACTGTGATGACATTTTTGAAAATCGGAAATTATCAACTTAAGAACAATCTAATCGTCGCCCCTATGGCTGGCGTAACGGATAGACCATTCCGTGAGTTGTGTCTTCGCTACGGTGCGGGGATGGCAGTCAGTGAAATGATGTCCTCCAATCCGAAAGTTTGGAAAACGTCAAAGTCTCAGCAGCGTATGGTACATGAAGGCGAATCGGGCATTCGTTCAGTACAAATCGCTGGTGCAGATCCACAGCTTATGGCCGAGGCTGCTCAATTTAATGTCGATAACGGTGCGCAAATCATCGATATCAACATGGGTTGTCCAGCCAAAAAAGTGAATAAGAAGCTTGCGGGCTCAGCCCTACTACAGCATCCAGAACTCATTGAAGACATTCTGAAAGCGGTGGTAAATGCTGTCGACGTTCCAGTAACGTTGAAAACGCGCACAGGCTGGGATACAGACAATAGAAACTGTGTCCAAATCGCTAAAATAGCCGAAGACTGCGGCATACAAGCTCTTGCCCTCCATGGAAGAACACGCGCTTGTATGTACAAAGGTGAGGCGGAATACAAACACATTAAAGCAGCGAAACAAGCAGTATCTATTCCGGTTATCGCTAACGGTGATATCGATAGCCCGGAAAAAGCGAAGTTTGTGCTGGAGTACACCGGCGCTGATGCTTTAATGATAGGTCGACCTGCCCAAGGGCGCCCTTGGATTTTTAACGAAATCCTACACTATTTGGAAAACGGTACCACGATGGATCCACTCCCGATTTCGGAAGTGAAAGACATCATGCTTGGTCATGTGAACGCTCTACATGAATTTTATGGCGAGTTTTTAGGCCCCCGAATTGCTCGTAAGCATGTGGGTTGGTACCTAAAAGAACATGAACAAGCGAGTGAGTTTCGCCGTACCTTTAACGCATTCGAAGCAGGTGATCTGCAGCTTGAAGCGCTAGAAGGTTTTTTTGATAACGTTGCACCATAATTACGAGAAGAGCTAGACCGAATATGTTCGAACAAAATCTGACTTCAGAAGCATTGACAGTAACTACAGTTACATCACAAGACCAAATCACGCAGAAGCCACTACGTGACTCAGTTAAAGCATCATTGAAAAATTACCTTGCTCAATTAAACGGTCAAGAAGTCAGCGAGTTATACGAATTAGTATTAGCTGAAGTTGAACAGCCACTACTAGACACTATCATGCAGTATACTCGCGGTAATCAAACTCGCGCAGCAACCATGATGGGTATTAACCGCGGTACTCTTCGCAAGAAACTTAAAAAATACGGCATGAACTAATCGTTCTTTCGTAATTTATTAAATTGAAAGCCAAACTCATTGATTGAGTTTGGCTTTTTTTGGCTTGTCACTTGTGTCATTGAACCCTATGGATGTAAACAGGTGTTAGATCCCACTCCACAGCCACTGTTAGTTGCTACAATGGCCTTTATCAAGATTGGCTGAGTCCAAGGCGGCCAAAATCGAACAATGGCTCGCATCTTCATCTATGTGGCCACAGCACGCATCATTAATTTTTTTAAGCGCAGTGCGAATCTTAGTTAATTCGGTAATCTTCTCATCGATCATCTCTAGTTTCGCTGTGGTAATCGACTTCACTTCGGCACAACTGTGCTGTGTTGCTTCCAAGCGAATCTCAAGCAATTCTTTAATCTCACCCAAACTCAATCCCAATGCTTTAGATTTGAGAATAAATGTCACCTGTTTCTGGTTATTTTCGTCATACAGGCGATAACCCGACTCACTGCGGCTGGCTGGAGCAATCAATTTATTCTTCTCATAAAATCGCAAGGTATCGGCCGTCACACCGCATCGTTTCGCTAATTCACCGATCTGAAACATGTTTTTTCCTACTCTGTCGTCTAATGCACAATTAACCTTATCGTTACTTTTTAGGCTAAAATGGCACTTTTCATAATTAATTTTGAGATGCCAAACGATTGCGCGAGCTTTTTTGTAATAAATTAGTTAGAATCTGCGCCATCAAATTTGGAGTTGGTTATCTTATAGCGTGATCATAAGACTAACCCAAAGGTCTTTACCAAAACTGGCCAATATTTTATCTCTTACTGGTATCTAAGATAATCCACGCTGAGAAGATAGAAACAAGTTCTTTTTTGGCAAATATCTTTATTTTAACCCCATGAATTTGAGGAAGATGGAAGCATGAATAACGCTCGTCCAATTCGCCGCGCTCTCATCAGCGTATCAGACAAAACTGGTATCGTTGAATTTGCACAAGCTCTTGCTAACCGTGGTGTAGATATCTTATCTACTGGTGGCACTGCTCGCCTACTTGCTGAAAAAGGCATCTCTGTTACAGAAGTATCTGACTACACTGGTTTCCCTGAAATGATGGATGGCCGTGTTAAGACTCTACACCCAAAAGTTCATGGTGGTGTTCTAGGCCGTCGTGGTCAAGACGATGACGTGATGGAAACTCACGGTATCAACCCTATCGATATGGTTGTTGTAAACCTATACCCATTCGCAGAAACCGTTGCTAAAGAAGGTTGTACCCTTGCTGATGCCGTTGAGAACATCGACATCGGTGGCCCAACAATGGTTCGCTCTGCTGCGAAAAACCACAAAGACGTAACGATCGTTGTAAACGCACACGACTACGAACGTGTTGTGGCTGAAATGGACGCGAACGAGAAGTCTCTAACCTTAGAGACTCGCTTCGACCTCGCTATCGCAGCATTCGAGCACACCGCTTCTTACGACGGCATGATCGCCAACTACTTCGGCACTATGGTTCCTAGCTACGGCGCGAACAAGGAAGGCGATGAAGAGAGCAAATTCCCTCGCACATTCAACCAACAGTTCGAGAAGAAGCAAGACATGCGCTACGGTGAAAACAGCCACCAAGCCGCTGCATTCTACGTTGAAGCAACCCCTGAAGAGGCATCAGTTTCAACGGCTCGCCAAATCCAAGGTAAAGCACTTTCTTACAACAACATCGCTGACACTGATGCAGCACTTGAGTGTGTGAAAGAGTTCGACGAGCCAGCATGTGTGATTGTTAAGCACGCTAACCCATGTGGTGTCGCACTAGGCGAAGACATCCTAGAAGCTTACGACCGTGCATTCAAAACAGACCCAACGTCTGCATTTGGCGGCATCATCGCATTCAACCGTGAACTAGACGCAGCTACGGCAACGGCTATCACTGAGCGTCAATTTGTTGAAGTGATCATTGCACCTTCTGTTTCTGCTGAAGCAGTAGCAATCGTCGCGGCTAAGAAAAACCTTCGCCTACTTGAATGTGGTGAGTGGACAACGAAGACAACTGGTTTTGACGTGAAACGCGTTAACGGTGGCTTGCTCGTTCAAGACCGCGACCAAGGCATGGCTTCTGAAGATGACCTTAAAGTGGTTTCTAAGCGCCAACCAACCGCTGAAGAGCTAAAAGATGCTCTATTCTGCTGGAAAGTAGCGAAATACGTGAAATCTAACGCGATTGTTTACTCGAAAGGCGACATGACGATTGGTGTGGGCGCAGGCCAAATGAGCCGCGTTTACTCTGCGAAAATCGCAGGCATCAAAGCGGCAGACGAAGGTCTGCAAGTTGAAGGTTGTGTAATGGCATCTGATGCGTTCTTCCCATTCCGTGACGGTATTGATGCGGCTGCAGAAGCGGGTATCAAGTGTGTTATCCAACCGGGCGGCTCTATGCGTGATGACGAAGTTATCGCAGCAGCAGACGAACACGGCATGGCGATGATCTTTACAGGCATGCGTCACTTCCGCCACTAATTCTCTTGTCATCATTGGGGCGGTAACTGCGTTGACTACGCTCGCTTACCCTAATCACATAGCGGGCTATGCTCATAGGGATAAGCTCGCTTGTCGCCTTGTTAGCGCTCCCACTGATTTAAAGAGACCTCAAATAGTTGAATAACGTAAGCACCAACTACTTTGAGTAAGACTTATAATTTTGTTTTTTAAATATTCCGATATTTGAAATACGTAGAGCAAGTCAGTGACTTTAGTTCAAGGAAAACACGCGGAGCTTATGACCATAAGTGAGCATGTTTGACACAGAAATAAAGGCTCTGAAGCAGCTATAAGGATTTTAAAACATGAATGTACTTATTATTGGTGCTGGCGGCAGAGAACATGCTTTAGGTTGGAAAGCAGCACAAAACCCAAACGTTGAAACGGTATTTATCGCTCCAGGTAACGCAGGTACTGCACTTGAGCCGAAACTTGAGAACGTAAACATCGACGTTGAAGACATCGCAGGTTTAATCGCGTTTGCTCAAGAGAAAGAAATCGAACTGACTATCGTTGGCCCTGAAGCACCATTAGTTATTGGTGTGGTTGACGCATTCCGCGAAGTGGGTCTTCCTATCTTTGGCCCAACTCAAGCAGCAGCACAGCTTGAAGGTTCAAAAGCATTCACTAAAGACTTCCTAGCTCGTCATGACATCCCAACGGGTTACTACGCAAACTTCACTGAGATTGACCCAGCTATCGCTTACGTACGTGAGCAAGGTGCGCCAATCGTAGTAAAAGCTGATGGCCTTGCGGCTGGTAAAGGCGTTATCGTTGCGATGACGCTTGAAGAAGCCGAAGACGCAATCAAAGACATGCTAGCGGGCAACGCATTTGGCGAAGCTGGCAGCCGCGTGGTTATCGAAGAGTTCCTGGAAGGCGAAGAAGCAAGCTTCATCGTAATGGTTGACGGTTCTAGCGTATTGCCAATGGCCACCAGCCAAGATCACAAACGTGTTGGCGACAAAGACACTGGTCCTAATACTGGCGGCATGGGTGCTTACTCTCCAGCGCCAGTCGTGACTCCAGAAATCCATAACCGTATCCTTGAAGAAGTTATCTACCCAACGGTACGTGGTATGGACGCAGAAGGCGCACCTTACACAGGTTTCCTTTACGCTGGCCTTATGATCGATGCTGACGGCACGCCTAAGGTTATCGAATACAACTGCCGCTTCGGCGATCCAGAAACGCAACCTATCATGATGCGTATGGAGTCAGACCTTGTTGAGCTTTGCCTAATGGCTATCGACGAGAAGCTGGATGAAGCAGAGTCTAAGTGGGATCCACGCGCTTCGATCGGTGTTGTTCTTGCAGCTGGCGGCTACCCTGCTGACTATGCAAAAGGTGACGTTATTTCACTACCAACAAGCGAAGTTGAAGGTCAAAAGGTGTTTCACGCGGGTACCACAAATAACGAAGCTGGCGATGTGGTAACAAACGGTGGTCGTGTACTTTGTGCGACCGCACTAGGGAACACGGTTTCTGAAGCGCAGGAGCGCGCTTACGCGTTAACGAAGCAAGTTAGCTGGAATGGTATGTTCCACCGCAATGACATTGGTTACCGTGCGATTGCGCGTGAGCAAGAGCAGTAATCAATCTTGTTACTCGCTTACTTTCCAATAACAGTAAGCAAATGACAGCAAGCGAATAACAGCAAAAGGCGTCTCGATAGGCGCCTTTTTATTACTCAATCTTTCTAGAAATCTGTATCTGTACAGACAAATCAGCACTTGGCCTACAGTAGACCAAATGCTCTCAATCCTTTGATTGCTTGCTATTCTTTCAACAATGATGGCCTAACAACACAGTCATGGCTATCTTCAGCCAGCATCAGTAACTCTTCAACCGTCATTTTACCGAGCGAGTCACTGCCCAGAAATGCCGCATAGCTTTCCACAGACGCCAATCGGTCAACCACGAAATTTGGCAAGGTCTGGTTAAACTCAAAGGTCTCAAACTCACCGCCAGAGCACGTTTCGAAAGAGCTGCCATTCCAGTACCCCTGAATCAATCGAAACCCTTCGTCATATTGTTTCATTGTGGTTTCTAGAGCCGACTTGGCTTCTTTCTGGTAGCCCTCCAACTGCTTAGTTTGGATAGGTAAGATCTTGTTGTTAAGACGATACTGTTGATACACAGCTTCGCCTGACTTATTGAAACGCACATGGACGCGATAAGGAACCAACTCATTCGATGAATTACGCAGTTCGCCCTCACGAATGAACTCACGTAATACACCTTCCGACCAAGCATAGTCAGTTTGGTACCAGCCATAATCGCCCACAGTGACGTAGTCAGCTGAAGTATGAGGTTGTGTTAGCTTGTTGGTGACCCAGTAGAAACTTGTCGCGTCGCCCATCACTTGGCCGCCGGTGTAGGTTTCAAATTGCTCTAGGTTTTTGCGAGGACTGGTTGAAGAACAGCCAATGAGAAATGTAGATAACAGTGAAACGAGAAGAAATGCTTTTTTCATAAAAACCTGTACCGAGGTGGAATACGACTACCTCGGTACAGTTTAGATTATTTCACTGAATCTTTCAGCGCTTTACCTGCAACAAATGCTGGAACATTTGCAGCAGCGATTTGGATCTCATCACCAGTTTTTGGGTTACGACCAGTGCGAGCTGCACGGTGGTTTACTTTAAAAGTACCAAAACCAATTAGCTGAACTTGATCGCCATCTTTAAGCGCATCTGTAACACCACCAAGAGTCGCTTCTAGAGCAGCTTTAGCTTGTGCTTTAGAAAGGTCCGCTTTTTCAGCAATAAAGTCGATTAATTGAGTCTTGTTCATTTTAGGTTTCCCTTCTTTGTATTTTTGAATTCAATTCACTCTAAAACATAAATGCCCCATCTGGCAAAGGTTTGTCGTCGATCTTTAGCTCTAATGCCGCAGTTTTAGCCATAATATGAGTAATCACTCACAATTTGTTACTGATTTTATTGAGTAAGCCCTTGTTTAAAAGGGGCTGAGCGCGAAATTAATGATGACCTAACCACTACTTTTTATCTATAATCCACGCTGAATCGCTGACAAAGCGTACAATTTAATTTAAGGGCAAACATGCTGCTGCTAACTATTTACGTCTCCATTGCTATTGGAGTTTCTTTTATTTGTTCTGTTTTGGAAGCTGTACTTTTGAGTATTAGTCCGAGCTACATTGCTCAACTAAAACAAAATGGGCACCCTGCAGCAAAGTCATTAGACAAACTGAAAACAGACATTGACCGTCCACTCGCGTCAATTTTAACGCTCAACACCATTGCACACACTATCGGAGCTGCGACAGCAGGTGCACAAGCAGCGGTTGTTTTTGGTAGCCAATGGTTGGGAGTATTCTCTGCCGTCCTCACTTTGGGTATTTTGGTTTTGTCTGAGATTGTTCCAAAAACAATTGGGGCAACCTACTGGCGTCAACTTGCTCCTGCATCATCAACCGTACTTCGTTGGATGGTGTTCTTCCTAACTCCGTTTGTTTGGTTCTCAGAGCAAATTACCAAACGTCTGGCTCGCGGCCATCAGGCGCCCAAAATGCGTGACGAGCTATCTGCAATGGCTATTTTAGCAACAGAAAGTGGTGAGTTTGCTGAAGGCGAATCAAAAATCCTGAGTAATCTACTTGGCATTCAAGATGTACCCGTGACTCAAGTAATGACACCACGCCCGGTTGTATTCCGTGTCGATGCAGAAATGAATGTGAATACGTTCTTAGAACAACATAAAGACACACCATTCTCACGTCCGCTGGTCTATAGCGAGCAGAGCGACAACATCATTGGTTTTGTTCACCGCTTGGAACTGTTTAAGCTACAGCAAACCGGTTGTGGTGAAAAAGCACTAGGTGATGTGATGCGCCCTATCCATGTATTACTGAACAATATGGGCTTAGCGAAGGCATTTGAGCAAATGATGGCAAACCGTTTGCAACTCTCTTTGGTTGTTGATGAGTACGGTACGATTCAGGGCATCATCACTCTAGAAGACATCTTTGAGCATTTAGTCGGTGAAGAGATCGTTGATGAAGCGGATAAAACGACCGATATGCAAGAATTGGCGTTTCAACGTTGGGAAAAGTGGAAAGAGACACACGGTGTTATCGAAAACCGCGATGAGGAAGAGGAGCTAGAAGAAGCTCTCGCTGACAACGATACCTCACATTCAAAGCCAGCGGATGATTGCAAAGGACAGAAAGAAGAGAAAAAAGACGCTTAATCTAAACTTGAGATCGTCAGAGACAACAAAGGCTCCTTAGGGAGCCTTTGTTTTTATTCGTACTTTCGAACGATAGCGAATTATAAAGCCACACCAATGTTACTCACTGGGTCTTCACGCAGTTCGTGGCGCAAATCTTTGATAAGCTCTAGGTCACGCTCAGTCGTTTCACGTAGAGGTCTGAAGATGGCCCATTGCACATCCCACTCTTCACACACCGCTTCGTTTTCTTTCTGATTTTCGTTCGTCACTTCTTCAGCGCCCTGCGCAAACTCAAGCTCAGCAACTGTCTTTACTGACTGTTGGCTCACTTTAATCACAGCTTCAAGCATATGTTCACGATCAAGCAAGCCATGAATGAGCGTTGCTAAGCCCTGGCATGCATCCATTGCTGGGTAAACACCATAGAAATCAAAATCATCTGCGCTAGGGAACAGTTCTTCGACTTTCTCTAGTTGGCGTTCAAAGTTCACCTTTGCCGTTTTAACCGTTAAGATTTCCCAAATACTATCCAAAACATCACGATAGATTCGAGCTTCCGCAAATTCTGTATTCTCACAAAACATGGCATAGTTAGGGTACATACGCTCACATAGACACGCCATAAAGGTAATTTGTTGCCAAGGTTCTAACTTTTCAAGACGAACCTGCAGTGGATTCTGAAGCATAGTCACTCAATAATTGCAGAAAAAGACAGCGAAAGTGTACTTGATAAACCTAGGATGGAAAAGGCAGGCCGATGAACAATTTTACGAATAAGCTCTATATTCTTACAGAGCATGACAATACCTATACGCAACTGATTCAAAACCAAGAGTTACCAGACCTCGAAATCACTCAAACCCCCGAATCAGCACAGATTATCTTAGCGTCACCTCCCCTGCTCGCTGAGCGTCTCGACGAGTTTAAAGCACTAGATTGGGTACAAAGTACCTATGCAGGCATCAATAAACTCACTCAGCCGGATCTACGTCAAGATTACACTCTGACCAATGTCAGAGGCATCTTCGGCCCCGCTATCGCAGAATACGTCTTAGGCTACACAATCAGCCATTTTAGACACTTTCCTCATTACCATCAGCAGCAACAGCAGCAAAACTGGCAGCCTCAGCTTTATTCTAGCCTAACCGACAAAACCATGGTGATTTTAGGAACAGGCTCAATTGGCAGTCATTTGGCCAAAGCCGCTTCAGCGCTTGGCATCCATACCATTGGCGTCAATCGTACTGGTATCCCATCCCAACAAGAGACCTTTAAAGATACATTTCACATCAATGAGATGGAAGCCGCCCTTAAACAAGCAGATATTGTGGTCAATACTCTACCATCAACGGCCGAAACCTATCAGTTGCTCAATCAAACCACATTAAGTTACTGCTCAAATGTACTGCTGTTTAATGTCGGCAGAGGAGAAAGCCTCGATAATAAAGCTTTGCTGCTAGCAATTAAGAACCGATGGGTAGAACACGCTTTCTTAGATGTGTTTGAAAGCGAGCCCCTTTCGCAAGATCACCCTTTCTGGAAACTGCCTCAAGTGACGATTACGCCACACATTGCGGCACTCAGTGAGCCAAGACAAGTGGTGGAGATCTTCGCCGATAATTATCAGCAATGGCGAGATGGTTTTACACTGAACCATGTTATTGATTTTGATAAAGGCTACTGATGTCCTCACCGTTACTCACTCAAGTACGACAATGCAAAGCGTGTGAGCCTCACCTCTCACACGGTGCCAACCCTGTCATCCAAGCACACCCAAACGCGCGCTTGTTGATCATAGGTCAAGCACCCGGTATCAAGGTTCATGAATCATCTATCCCTTGGAACGATGCCAGTGGCGAACGATTAAGAGAATGGTTAGGGATGGATAGCGATACGTTTTATGACGAGCAAAAAGTCGCGATTGTCCCAATGGGCTTTTGTTATCCAGGGAAGGGAAAAAGTGGCGATCTACCACCACGAAAAGAGTGCGCCGCGTTATGGCACCAAAAAGTGCTGCAATCACTGCCCAACATTCAAATGACCTTGCTGATTGGTCAGTATGCGCAAAACTATTACTTAAAGAACCGAACCACCAAAACACTGACAGAAACCGTGATGAACTGGCAAAACTGGGCGCCTGAGTTTTTACCGCTTCCCCACCCTTCACCACGTAATAATATTTGGCTCAAGAAGAACCCTTGGTTTGAACGTGAAGTCATTCCCTATATCAGAAAACATATCTCGGAGCATTTAGCCTACTATGATTCAAATGCCTAAGTAACGGCATATCACGAGATTAAATCGCGCTCAAATGCCAATCGCAGGCAATAAAAAAGCGCCGTTGGTTTCCCAACAGCGCTTTCAATCATGTTACTCAGAATTACTTGTGATAAGGCTTAGACAGTTCGTGAACAGCGTCAACGAATACGCCAGCATTCTCAGGCGGAACATCTAAATGGATACCGTGGCCAAGGTTAAATACGTGGCCAGTACCACCATCGCCGAAGCCTTCAAGGATGCTGCCTACTTCTTCACGGATACGTTCAGGTTGAGCGTAAAGCATTGAAGGATCCATGTTGCCTTGTAGAGCAACTTTATCGCCAATACGTGCTTTTGCATCAGCAATATTGATTGTCCAGTCTAGGCCAACTGCATCACAGCCCGTCGCTGCAATAGATTCAAGCCACATTCCACCGTTCTTAGTGAACAGAGTCACTGGAACACGGCGGCCTTCGTTTTCACGGATTAGGCCATCGACAATTTTGTGCATGTACTGCAGTGAGAACAGGTTGTAATCACGCGGAGTCAATACACCACCCCATGTATCAAATACCATTACCGATTGAGCACCCGCTTTAATTTGTGCATTCAGGTATTCGATAACACTGTCAGCCAGCTTGTCTAGAAGCAGGTGCAGAGTCTGTGGTTCGGCATACATCATCTTCTTGATCTTGGTGAACGCCTTCGAGCTGCTGCCTTCAACCATGTAAGTTGCCAGTGTCCATGGGCTACCAGAGAAACCGATCAGTGGCACTTCGCCTTTCAAATCTTTACGGATCTGACGAACGGCATTCATTACGTACTGAAGCTCACCTTCTGGATCAGGTAGGCCAATCTTCTCTACGTCAGCTTTACACGTAATAGGACGCTCAAACTTAGGACCTTCACCTGTTTCAAAGTACAAACCTAATCCCATTGCATCAGGGATAGTTAGGATGTCTGAGAACAAGATTGCCGCATCAAGCGGGAAACGACGCAAAGGTTGAAGGGTAACTTCTGATGCGAGCTCTGCGTTTTTACACAAAGACATGAAGTCGCCTGCTTCTGCACGCGTTGCTTTGTACTCTGGAAGGTAGCGGCCAGCTTGGCGCATCATCCATACTGGTGTGTAATCAACAGGCTGTTTTAAAAGTGCGCGTAAATAGCGATCGTTTTTTAATTCGGTCATTCCGTTAAATTCCAATTCAATCTTGTCTAGTTTTGATGGCCAGTATTCTAACACTGATTGAAGGGTAAAAGCTGTGTGCTTTGCAACCTAGATCAAGTTATTAACTTTTAAATCAATGCTTAATTTGCACCCAATTAAAGGACCATGTTAAAAATTTGTTTGCTAGCGAAAATTACAATTATAATATCTGAGTAGCTACTACTCAGCATCTCATAACGACATCTTACTTACCCCCTCCACTTGTGGAGGGTTTTTTTTAGCTTTTAGCCACCTATAGGCCAAATACTTTCACAGGCTTTTTAGTGCTCGAGCACCTGCTCAATCACTTCGCCTTTCATCACGCCATCGACTGTTTTTTCAATCAATTCTCTCGCAATCGTTCCTACTGGAGCCACATCAGGCAGGCTTGTTACATCAAACCATTGAGCATCTGAGAGCTCGCTGTAGTCAGGCTTAAGCGTACCACCAGCGTAATCAGCGAGAAAGCCCATCATCATACTCGATGGAAACGCCCATGGCTGGCTGCCAAAGTAACGAATATTACTGATATCGATCCCTGTCTCTTCTTTGACTTCTCTTGCCACGCACTGCTCTAAGGTTTCTCCAACCTCTAGGAAGCCCGCTATCACAGTATACATCCCTGTTTTATGTCTAGGATGCTGCGCCAGCAGTATCTTGTTGTCGTTTCGCACAGCGACAATGATGCACGGGAAGATACGAGGATAATGAAGCGCCCGACAATCACCGCACTGCATCGCTACCTGATTGTGATTAAGGTGATTACGACCGCCGCACTGTGGACAAAAACGCATACTCTGGGTCATGTGCCCATACTGGATGGCTTTGCTTGCCATGAGGAAACTAGATTCAGGCCAGTGAAGTAACTCTCTTAGGCTTACCATGACCAGTTCGCTCTCGACATCGCAGTCATTGAGCCAATAGACCTTATGCCCTTGGTGATGACCAATACAGATAGCGTACTCAGCATTCAGTCCTAGTTCGTCAGCAGAACCGTAAGGAAACTGATCATTACTAACCCAAATATCACTAGCTGAAACGACGCACCAATAAGCTGACTCTGTCATTTTGTTATCACTTTTTAACATCCCTATCCCTCATTGCTTGCAGTTCGTTCATTTTACTGGCAATCTGATTTCATACTAGAGTGGTAGCAAATAATAATTCAAGCTATTACTTTAAGTAGATACCAATAAATGGACCCTGCTTAGGCAATTACTTGATCACAAGGTTGTGATCAGATCATGAGGACATGGTCATGCTAAATAAATTTAAAAAAGTACAAGAACAATGGGGTGGCTCTAATGAGGTCATCGATCATTGGCTCGACACTCGACAGTCTCTAATCGTTGAGTATTGTAAGCTTGCCGCTCTACAACCTTCATCATCAAAAACAACGGCTGTAACAGAATTACCCTCTCCTGAAGAGCTTCAAAAATTCAGCCAACACCTAGTTGATTACATTTCCGAAGGTCATTTCAAAATTTATGACATGGTGATGGACAAGTGGCAAGCTACAGGCTTCAAAGCAACAGACGAGATTAACCAATCTTATGGTCATATCGTCCTTACCACAGATCCTCTACTCAACTTTACCGATAAGTACGCTGCCATTGATGCTGATGATGCATTAGAAAGTTTGGATAGTGATTTATCACTCATTGGTGAAACCCTTGAAGTGAGGTTTGAAGTTGAAGATCAACTGATACAGCAAATTGCTGAGAGTCTAGCAGTTCCGCCAGGAGCTTAATGTTATAACGCTTTATAAGCTTGCCTCTGTGCAAGCTTTTTGTTTTGCCTATAAGGCTAATCCAAACTATCCAATTCCACCAAAAACTATTCGTTCTTACTTTAACCTTTAGCGATGGTATAGGTTATAGGCCAAATCAGGCTCAACACCAATAGCCAACCTGCCGTTAGCTTGAAAGAACAGAGCTCAGTGCCTACTCATGTCCAAGTCAATCAAATAAGCCAAGCCAGTTTATTGTTTTATTCCTATCGCTAAATACCAATGCGCCAGATACAAAAAAGGCACCCGAAGGTGCCTTTTTCTTATCTCTTAGAGACAACTCGTAGAGCTTACTCTTCTGAAGAGAAACCAGCATTTAGAAGTGCTGCTAGATTGTCAGTAGCTTGTTCAGCTGAAGGACCGTCTTGCTCTTCTTCGCGCTTAGCTTGACGCTCTTGGTGGTATGCGAAACCAGTACCAGCTGGGATCAGACGACCAACAATTACGTTCTCTTTCAGACCACGAAGGTCATCACGCTTACCAGAAACCGCAGCTTCTGTTAGTACGCGAGTCGTTTCTTGGAATGATGCCGCTGAGATAAATGACTCAGTTGCAAGAGATGCTTTAGTAATACCTAGTAGATCACGTTCGAAACGTACTAGTTCTTTACCTTCAGCTTCTAGCTTACGGTTAGCAATCTTAACATTGTGATACTCAACTTGTTCGCCAGGTAGGAACTGAGAGTCACCAGAATGAGTGATTGTACACTTACGTAGCATTTGACGAACGATAGTTTCAATGTGCTTATCGTTAATCTTAACGCCTTGTAAGCGGTAAACTTCTTGAACTTCGTTCGCGATGTACTGAGTCACAGCGTGGATACCACGTAGACGCAGAATATCGTGTGGAGTTTCAGGACCGTCGGCGATTACATCACCACGTTCAATCTTCTCACCTTCGAACACGTTCAATTGACGATGCTTAGGAATCATCTCTTCGTAAGCTTCACCGCCTTCACGAGTGATTACTAGACGACGTTTACCTTTCGTTTCTTTACCGAAAGACACAGTACCTGTGTGCTCAGCAAGAATCGCAGGCTCTTTAGGCTTACGAGCTTCGAATAGGTCTGCTACGCGTGGTAGACCACCGGTGATATCTTTGTTTCCGCTCGATTTTTGAGGGATACGAGATAGTGTGTCACCAATGCCAACTTCAGCGCCATCTTCAATGTTTACAATCGCTTTACCAGGCAAGAAGTAGTGAGCTGGCATATCAGTACCAGGGATCATTACATCGTTACCTTGCTCGTCAACAAGTTTGATTGCTGGACGCATATCTTTACCTGCTGCTGGACGAGCTGCTGTGTCTGTCACTTCACTTGAAGAAAGACCAGTCAGATCATCTGTTTGACGAGAAACGGTTACGCCATCGATCATATCAACGAACTGGATGCGACCTGCCACTTCAGTGATGATTGGCATGGTGTGGGCTTCCCAGTTAGCGACAACTTCGCCAGCTTCCACTGCGTCGTTATCTGCTTTGCTCAGAATCGAACCGTAAGGAAGTTTATGCTTCTCTTTAGTACGACCGAACTCATCAATAATCGTCATCTCAGATGCACGAGAAGTAATGACTAGCTTCTTATCTTTGTTGATTACGAACTTAGCGTTGTGAAGCTTCACAGTACCCGTAGTCTTAGCTTGGATGCTGTTCTCTGCTGCTGCAGTAGATGCTGCACCACCGATGTGGAACGTACGCATCGTTAGCTGTGTACCCGGCTCACCGATAGATTGTGCAGCGATAACACCAACTGCTTCACCTTGGTTCACTAGGTGACCACGTGCTAAGTCACGGCCGTAACACTGCGCACAACAACCGAAGTCTGCATCACAGGTAACAACAGAGCGCACTTTCATGCTATCTACTGAGTTGTCTTCCATGATTTGACACCACTTCTCATCAATCAGAGTATTACGTGGAATCAGTACATCTTCAGTACCAGGCTTAAGAACGTCTTCAGCAACTACACGACCTAGAGCAAGCTCAGAAAGTGCAACTTTAACGTCACCACCTTCGATGTGAGGCATCATGTCGATACCTTCTTGCGTACCACAGTCATGTTCGTGTACTACAACGTCTTGAGCAACGTCTACTAGACGACGAGTTAGGTAGCCCGAGTTTGCTGTTTTCAGTGCTGTATCCGCAAGACCCTTACGAGCACCGTGCGTTGAGATAAAGTACTGAAGGACGTTTAGACCTTCTTTAAAGTTCGCAGTGATCGGCGTTTCGATGATTGAACCATCTGGACGCGCCATCAGACCACGCATACCCGCTAGCTGACGAATCTGAGCTGCAGAACCACGTGCGCCCGAGTCGGCCATCATGTAGATGCTGTTGAACGATTCTTGCTGTTCTTCTTCACCGTCACGGTTGATAACGGTTTCAGAAGATAGGTTATCCATCATTGCTTTCGCAACGCGGTCATTCGTAGATGCCCAGATATCGATAACTTTGTTGTAACGTTCACCCGCAGTAACAAGACCAGATTGGAATTGCTCTTGGATTTCACGAACTTCTTCTTCAGCAGATTCAATTTCGTCGTATTTCGCTTGAGGTACAACCATATCGTCGATACCTACAGAAACACCAGAAAGTGCCGCGTATGCAAAACCTGCGTACATGATTTGGTCAGCGAATACGACTGTGTCTTTAAGACCAAGCTTACGGTACGCTTCGTTAAGAAGGGTAGAAATTTGCTTCTTACCTAACTTTTGGTTAACGATGCTGTACGGTAGGCCAGCTGGAACGATTTGCCATAGCATTGCACGGCCGACAGTTGTATCAACCATCTTCGTTTCAGTAGTGCTGTTACCATCTTCGTCTACTACGGTCTCAGTGATACGAACTTTAACGCGAGCGTGTAGCTCTGCACTCTTAGTACGGTATGCCTTCTCAGCCTCTTCAGGGCCAGCAAGGTACATACCTTCGCCTTTCACATTGATCTTTTCACGAGTCATGTAGTAAAGACCCAATACAACGTCCTGAGAAGGTACGATGATCGGATCACCTGACGCTGGCGACAGAATGTTATTCGTCGACATCATCAGTGTACGTGCTTCAAGCTGTGCTTCTAAAGTTAGAGGCACGTGTACCGCCATTTGGTCACCATCGAAGTCGGCGTTGTATGCCGCACACACAAGTGGGTGAAGCTGAATCGCTTTACCTTCGATTAGTACTGGTTCAAACGCTTGGATACCTAGACGGTGAAGTGTAGGTGCACGGTTAAGCAGTACTGGGTGTTCACGGATAACTTCATCTAGGATATCCCAAACGATAGCTTCTTCACGCTCTACCATCTTCTTAGCTGCTTTGATAGTCGTAGCCATGCCACGAGTTTCTAGCTTGCTGTAGATGAACGGCTTAAATAGCTCTAGTGCCATCTTCTTAGGAAGACCACACTGATGTAGACGAAGGTATGGACCTACTGTGATTACAGAACGGCCAGAGTAGTCTACACGTTTACCTAGAAGGTTTTGACGGAAACGACCTTGTTTACCCTTGATCATATCAGCAAGAGATTTCAGAGGACGCTTGTTCGAACCTGTAATAGCACGACCACGACGACCGTTATCTAGAAGGGCATCAACAGACTCTTGCAACATACGCTTTTCGTTACGTACGATGATGTCTGGAGCCGCTAGCTCTAGAAGGCGCTTCAAACGGTTGTTACGGTTGATCACACGACGATAAAGGTCGTTCAGATCTGAAGTCGCAAAACGACCGCCATCTAGAGGTACTAGAGGACGTAGATCTGGCGGTAGAACCGGAAGTA
The DNA here is from genome assembly GCF_027587105.1 of Vibrio sp. RW. Classification (NCBI taxonomy): domain Bacteria; kingdom Pseudomonadati; phylum Pseudomonadota; class Gammaproteobacteria; order Vibrionales; family Vibrionaceae; genus Vibrio; species Vibrio sp. RW. The sequence continues at coordinate 16,642 of NZ_JAPPTM010000004.1, read as the reverse complement.
CAGTCAGAATCATCCATTGCGGATCGTTACCCGATGCAATGAACGCTTCCACTAGCTTCAGGCGCTTAGTAACTTTTTTACGCTTAGTTTCTGAGTTAGTCGTTTCTAACTCTTCGCGCATTTCTTCCACTTCTTGATGAAGGTCCATTGTTGAAAGCAGATCTTTGATCGCTTCAGCACCCATCTTAGCAGTGAATTCGTCACCCCATTCTTCTAGGCGATCCAGATACTCTTCTTCAGTAAGCATCTGAGATTTTTCTAGATCCGTCATACCTGGTTCAGTTACTACGTACATTTCGAAGTAAAGAACACGCTCGATATCACGTAGAGGGATATCCATCAACAAACCGATACGAGACGGTAGTGATTTAAGGAACCAGATGTGAGCAACTGGTGAAGCTAGCTCGATGTGGCCCATGCGGTCACGACGAACTTTAGTTTGTGTAACTTCAACGCCACACTTCTCACAGATAACACCACGGTGCTTCAGGCGCTTGTATTTGCCACAAAGACATTCATAGTCTTTAACTGGACCAAAAATACGTGCACAGAACAGACCATCACGTTCAGGTTTGAACGTACGATAGTTAATTGTTTCCGGCTTTTTAACTTCACCAAAAGACCATGAACGAATCATGTCTGGTGAAGATAGACCGATTTTGATTGCATCAAATTCTTCGGTCTTATGCTGTGCTTTTAGAAAGTTTAATAAGTCTTTCACATTCAGCTCCTGTAAGGAGTTAAAGGAGCTCACTGCTGTAGCAAGCTCCCTTTTACCAAATAATCCTATCTTCTTTTAAAAAGAGGAGGGATTACTCTTCGTCTTCTAGCTCGATGTTGATACCTAGCGAGCGAATCTCTTTCAACAGTACGTTGAACGACTCAGGCATACCAGGTTCCATGCTATGGTTACCGTCTACGATGTTCTTATACATCTTAGTACGGCCGTTAACGTCATCTGACTTAACTGTTAGCATTTCTTGTAGAGTATATGCAGCACCGTATGCTTCTAGTGCCCATACTTCCATCTCACCGAAACGCTGACCACCGAACTGAGCTTTACCACCAAGTGGTTGCTGAGTTACTAGGCTGTAAGAACCCGTCGAACGAGCATGCATCTTGTCATCAACCAAGTGGTTTAGTTTCAGCATGTACATGTAACCAACAGTTACAGGACGCTCAAACGAATCACCAGTACGACCATCAAACAGTTTAAGCTGACCAGATTCTGGCAGATCACCCAGTTTAAGTAGCTCTTTGATTAGAGGCTCAGAAGCACCGTCGAACACAGGAGTAGCAATCGGTAGACCGCCACGTAGGTTCTTAATCAGTGTACGAACTTGATCATCAGACAATTCTGCAATATCAACTTTCTGACGAGTATCACCAAGATCATAAACCTTCTGTAGGAACTCACGGAACTTATGCAGTTCTTGTTGTTCCTTAACCATTTGGTTGATCTTGTCGCCGATACCTTTCGCAGCCAAACCTAAGTGTACTTCTAGGATCTGACCGATGTTCATACGCGATGGTACACCCAGCGGGTTAAGTACGATGTCTACAGGCTGACCTTTCTCATCGTATGGCATGTCTTCAACAGGGTTAATCTTAGAGATTACACCTTTGTTACCGTGACGACCGGCCATCTTATCACCAGGCTGGATACGACGTTTAACCGCTAGGTAAACTTTAACAATCTTAAGAACGCCAGGCGCTAGATCATCACCTTGAGTGATTTTACGACGCTTAGTTTCAAACTTCTTATCGAAGTCTGCTTTTAGCTCATCCCACTGCTCAGCAAGTTGCTCAAGCTGTGTTTGTAGCGCGTCGTCTTCTAGAACTTGCTCTAGCCATTGCTTACGACCGATAGTATCAAGCTTAGCTTCAGAGTAACCACCAGACAGAAGTACAGCTTTAACACGGTTAAGAAGGCCACCCTCAAGAATTTGGAACTCTTCAGTTAGGTCTTTCTTAGCTTCTTTAAGCTGCATCTGTTCGATTTCAAGTGCACGCTTGTCTTTCTCTACGCCATCGCGAGTGAAGACTTGTACATCGATGATAGTACCCGAAACAGAGTTTGGTACACGTAGAGAAGTATCTTTAACATCAGATGCTTTCTCACCGAAGATAGCACGTAGTAGCTTCTCTTCAGGAGTCAGTTGAGTTTCACCTTTAGGGGTTACTTTACCAACTAGGATGTCGCCACCCTTAACTTCAGCACCAATGTAAACGATACCTGACTCGTCTAGTTTAGACAGAGCAGACTCACCTACGTTTGGAATATCAGCTGTGATCTCTTCAGAACCCAGCTTAGTATCACGAGCCACACAAGATAGTTCTTGGATGTGGATAGTCGTGAAACGGTCTTCTTGAACTACGCGCTCAGATACTAAGATCGAGTCTTCGAAGTTGTAACCGTTCCAAGGCATAAACGCGATACGCATGTTTTGGCCAAGAGCGAGTTCACCAAGGTCTGTTGAAGGACCGTCAGCAAGAACGTCGCCGCGTGCAACTGGTTCGCCAGGAAGTACAGTTGGACGTTGGTTGATACATGTGTTTTGGTTCGAACGCGTGTACTTAGTCAGGTTGTAGATATCGATACCAGCTTCGCCAGGTACCAATTCATCTTCGTTAACCTTAACTACGATACGAGAAGCGTCTACAGACTGAACTTGACCACCACGTTTAGCAACCGCTGTAACACCAGAGTCAACGGCGATATTACGTTCAATACCAGTACCGACTAGAGGCTTATCAGCCTTAAGTGTTGGTACAGCTTGACGTTGCATGTTCGCACCCATCAATGCACGGTTCGCATCATCGTGTTCTAGGAACGGGATAAGCGAAGCTGCGATAGATACAACTTGGTTTGTCGCAACGTCCATGTAGTCAACGTGATCACGAGGGTGAAGACCAGATTCACCTTTTTGACGAGCTGTGATTAGCTCATCGGCAAACGTACCTTCTTCTGTAAGAACAGTGTTTGCCTGCGCGATTACGAATTGACCTTCCTGGATTGCAGACAGGTAATCAACTTCTTCTGTTACTACACCATCCACTACACGACGGTACGGAGTTTCTAGGAAACCGTAATCGTTACAACGTGCAAACGCAGATAGCGAGTTAATCAGACCGATGTTTGGACCTTCAGGCGTTTCGATCGGACATAGACGACCGTAGTGAGTTACGTGAACGTCACGTACTTCGAAGCCTGCGCGCTCACGAGTAAGACCACCAGGACCTAAAGCAGAGATACGACGCTTGTGCGTAACTTCTGACAATGGGTTGTTTTGGTCCATGAACTGTGAAAGCTGTGAAGAGCCAAAGAATTCTTTTACTGCAGCAGAGATCGGCTTAGCGTTGATAAGGTCTTGAGGCATGATTGCATCAAGGTCACCAAGGCTTAGGCGCTCTTTAACGGCACGTTCTACACGAACTAGACCAACACGGAATTGGTTTTCTGCCATTTCACCTACAGAACGGATACGACGGTTGCCAAGGTGGTCGATATCGTCCACTTCACCAATACCGTTACGGATACCAATCAGTTTCTTCATCACCTCGATGATGTCTGATTCATCCAGAGTACCGCGCTCTTCTTCTTCTTCACGCTCGATAGAGCTGTTGAACTTCATACGGCCTACAGTTGATAGGTCGTAACGATCTTCAGAGAAGAATAGGCTTTCGAACAATGATTCTGCAGCTTCTTTCGTTGGTGGCTCGCCAGGACGCATCATGCGGTAGATTTCTACCAATGCAGAGATGCGATCTACTGTGCTATCGGCACGTAGAGTATCCGACATGAATGGACCGTGATCTAGGTCATTCGTGAACAGAGTTTGTAGAGCCTTGTGGCCTGCTTGAGACAGGTTAGCAAGTGCTTCTAGGCTAATCTCTTGGTTCGCGCCAACGATGATCTCGCCAGTTGCTTCATTGATGTAATCTTTAGATGCAACTTTACCAACGATGTACTCTACTGGTACTTCGATGTGCTCAACGCCATCTTTTTCAAGTTGACGGATATGGCGAGCAGTAACACGACGACCAGTCTCAACGTAAGTTTTGCCATTTGCTTCAATGTCGAATGACGCAGTTTCACCGCGTAGACGATCAGGAACCAACTCCATAAGAAGAGTTTGATCTTTAACTTCGAAGTTCACTTTGTCGAAGAACAGATCAAGGATCTCTTCCGTCGATTTACCAAGTGCACGAAGAATAATCGATGCTGGTAGTTTACGACGACGGTCGATACGTACGAATAAGTTATCCTTAGGATCGAACTCAAAGTCTAACCATGAGCCACGGTAAGGAATTACACGTGCGTTATAAAGAACTTTACCTGATGAGTGAGTCTTACCCTTATCACTGTCGAAGAACACGCCTGGGCTTCGGTGCAGCTGGGATACGATAACCCTCTCGGTACCATTAATTACGAAAGTACCATTGTCTGTCATAAGCGGAATTTCGCCCATGTAGACTTCTTGTTCTTTAATGTCTTTTACAGTACCTGCTGGTGCGTCTCGATCAAAGATAACTAAACGTAGTTTTACGCGTAGTGGCTTTGAGTAAGTAACACCGCGGATTTGACATTCTTTAACGTCAAAAACTGGCTCACCAAGACGGTAGCTAACGTATTGCAGCTCAGAATTGCCGTTGTAGCTCTGAATTGGAAATACAGAACGGAAAGCAGCTTCAAGACCGTATTGACCTTCAGGATCCTGTTCGATGAATTTGTCGAAAGAATCAAGCTGGATCGATAGTAGGTATGGAATGTCCAAAACTTGTGGACGAGTACCAAAATCCTTACGGATGCGCTTTTTCTCGGTATAAGAGTAAACCATGGGGTTCCTCAGCTCGCTGATAAGTGACCCAAACCACCCAAAACACTCTTCAGAGGGGGTGGTGACAAACAGCTGTTTACTGTAGTGAACAATCATTTCGAAAAAATGACTGTTTTTTTGCTCGGATTATGACGGTTAAACAGCGGAAATTTCGTCATAGCCCTACAGCGCAAAAAGGCCGGTGGTTAATTAACCACCAGCCATTAGCCTTTCGGCTATGAAATTAAGTAGTAATTACTTAACTTCAACAGAAGCGCCAGCTTCTTCTAGCTGTGCTTTAAGAGCTTCAGCTTCAGCTTTGTCAACGCCTTCTTTAAGCGCTGCAGGAGCTGAGTCTACAAGACCTTTAGCTTCTTTAAGACCTAGGCCAGTTGCGCCACGTACAGCTTTGATAACTTGTACTTTGTTAGCGCCAGCACCTGTTAGGATAACGTCGAATTCAGTTTGCTCAGCAGCAGCTTCGCCGCCAGCAGCGCCGCCAGCTACAACAGCAGCTGCTGCAGTAACGCCGAATTTCTCTTCCATAGCTTCGATAAGCTCAACAACTTGCATTACAGACATTTCTGCAACTGCGTCTAGGATTTGCTCGTTAGTAATAGACATAACAATTCTCTTTTAAGTCAACAATAAGTTTAAATAGCAACCAGTGAAAAGCAAGGCTTATGCCGCAGCTTCTTCTTTTTGGTCGCGAACAGCAGCGATAGTACGAACCAGCTTGCCAGCAGAAGCTTCTTTCATGCACATCATTAGGCGTGCAATTGCTTCGTCGTAAGTTGGTAGTGTCGCTAGTACTTCAGCATCAGTAACTGCGCCTTCAAATGCAGCAGCTTTGATCTCGAAATCTTTATTCTCTTTAGCGAAGTCTTTGAAAAGACGCGCTGCAGCACCTGGGTGCTCATTAGAGAATGCGATCAGAGTAGGACCAGTGAAAGTGTCTACTAGACACTCGTAGTCTGTACCCTGAACCGCACGGCGTGCTAGTGTGTTACGAACAACTTTCATGTAAACACCCGCTTCGCGAGCTTGTTTACGTAGAGAAGTCATTGCGCCAACTTCAACGCCACGAGAATCAGCTACAACTGCAGAAAGTGCACCACTGGCAGCTTCGTTGACTTCAGCAACAATTGCTTTTTTGTCTTGAAGATTTAAAGCCATTTGGATTAACCTCTGGTTGTGATTACAGCACCCAATACAAAATGTATTGAGCGTTTACGATGTTATTTAAAAATGAATAAATTCATTTCAAACCACAACATCGCCTACGTAGGTTTTATTAAGCCATCAACAATCTAATGAAAATCGATAGCGCCTACGGTCTTGGGATAGATAATTTCAAATTGCTTTAAAACCATCCAACCACAAATATTAGGCGCAGAAGTATACACTAAATCTGCGCCTAAGCAAATTAGTTTGCTTGAGTATCAAGACTAGCTTGATCAACAGCAACACCAGCACCCATCGTAGTCGAGATGCTTACTTTCTTCAGGTAAGAACCTTTAGCTGAAGAAGGCTTAGCTTTCTTAAGAGCAACTAGAAGTGCTTCTAGGTTCTCTTGAAGCTGGTTAGCTTCGAAAGATGCTTTACCGATAGTAGTGTGGATGATGCCGTTCTTGTCGTTACGGTAACGAACCTGACCAGCTTTAGCGTTCTTAACCGCTTCAGCAACGTTAGGAGTTACAGTACCAACTTTAGGGTTTGGCATAAGGCCGCGTGGACCTAGGATTGTACCTAGTTGACCAACAACGCGCATTGCATCTGGAGAAGCAACAACAACGTCGAAGTTCATTTCGCCTTTTTTCACTTGCTCAGCAAGATCTTCCATACCAACGATATCTGCTCCAGCAGCTTTAGCAGCTTCTGCGTTTGCACCTTGGGTGAAAACAGCAACGCGGATGTCACGGCCAGTACCGTGAGGTAGCACAGTTGCGCCACGAACGTTTTGGTCAGATTTACGAGCATCGATGCCTAGGTTAACAGCAACGTCTACAGACTCAACGAACTTAGCAGTTGCTAGTTCTTTAAGAAGAGCAACAGCTTCGTTGATCTCGTATTCTTTAGTTGAATCAACTTTGTCGCGGATTACGCGCATACGCTTAGTAAGTTTTGCCATGATCTTATCCCTCTACCACTAGGCCCATTGAACGAGCAGTACCAGCAATAGAACGCTTCATTGCTTCGATGTCAGCACCAGTCATATCAGCAGCTTTAGTTTCTGCGATTTCTTGGATTTGAGCGTCAGTTACAGTGCCCACTTTTTCAGTGTTTGGACGACCAGAACCAGACTTAACGCCAGCAGCTTTCTTAAGAAGAACAGCAGCAGGTGGAGTCTTAGTTACGAACGTGAAAGAACGGTCGTTGTAAACAGTAATAACTACTGGAGTAGGTAGACCTTTCTCAACAGATTCTGTTTTTGCGTTGAACGCTTTACAGAATTCCATGATGTTCACGCCGTGTTGACCTAGAGCAGGACCAACCGGTGGACTTGGGTTTGCCATACCAGCTGCAACTTGCAGTTTGATATAAGCTTCAACTTTCTTAGCCATGATATTTCCTAATATTTGGGTACATGCGCCAGCCGTCAAGCAAGCTCCCCATAATTTCAATTAACTCTTTTCCGCTTCCATAGAAGCAAAAAGGCGCGAAATTATAATCATAATTCGCGCCTTTAACAACCCTAAAAAGGTGATTTTTTATACTCTTTGATTTTGAACAGCTTATAAACTATTTATCCACAACTTGCTCAAAAGATAAGAGTATTAATCCAGTTTTTCGACTTGACCAAATTCAAGCTCAACCGGTGTTGCACGACCAAAGATCGATACAGATACCTTAATGCGGCTTTTCTCGTAATCTACTTCTTCAACAGTACCGTTAAAATCAGCAAATGGACCATCGTTCACACGAACCACTTCACCCGCTTCGAACATTGTCTTAGGACGTGGAGACTCGCTCGCTTTCTCTAGACGGTTCAAAATAGCATCAGCTTCTTTATCAGTGATTGGTGCAGGACGATCAGAGGTACCACCAATGAAGCCCATAACACGCGGAATGCTGCGTACTAAGTGCCATGATTCATCATTCATGATCATTTGAACTAAGACGTAGCCAGGGAAGAATTTACGTTCACTTTTACGGCGTTGACCTGCACGCATTTCTACTACTTCTTCAGTAGGTACTAGCACATCGCCGAATAGTTCTTCCATGTTGTGCATTTTAATATGCTCGCGCAGCGACTGTGCAACACGACCTTCAAAACCAGAAAAGGCTTGAACTACATACCAACGTTTTTTTGGAGCTTCACTCATGAATCAGAACCCTCTACACCCCAGTTGCTAGAGAAACTAGACGGACCATAATGCCGTCAATTCCCCAAAGCACTAGAGACATAACAATACATACAGCTAAAACGATCAATGCAGTTTGCATAGTTTCTTGGCGAGTAGGCCAAACAACTTTACGAATCTCCATACGAGATTCTTTTGCAAAATCGATCGCAGCTTTACCTTTAGTTGTTGTTGCTGCAACGCCTAGTGCGGCAGCAATCAGCACAACTACACCTGCAGCGCGAATCACAACAGACAATTCACCATACAGGTAATTACCCACAACAGCAGCAGCCAACAGAACAAAAGCGACAATCCACTTCATTGTATCTGCTGCACTTGAGCTATCAGGAGTTTCAGCGTTTGCTTTCATAAAACCAACCTGTGACAAGCCTTAAATATAGACGACAATAACCCCGCTGTTGCAGGGCACATTCCTTTGCGTTGCAAAACAACACATCTAACAGTCATTTTAGCCAAAAAGACCGTTTAATTCCTTGCTAAGAGTCGAAATTGATGTCAAATCGCTCAACTCTTTTTTCAGCGCAGAAAAAGGGCATCAAATGATGCCCTTTTTACTAGTGGTTCGTCAAATCTTATGCAAAGATTTTAGCTACAACACCAGCACCAACTGTACGGCCACCTTCGCGGATTGCGAAACGTAGACCTTCGTCCATTGCGATTGGAGCGATTAGCTCAACAGTCATTTGAACGTTGTCACCTGGCATTACCATTTCTACGCCTTCTGGTAGAGTGATGTCGCCTGTTACGTCAGTTGTACGGAAGTAGAACTGTGGACGGTAACCTTTGAAGAAAGGAGTGTGACGGCCGCCTTCGTCTTTAGAAAGTACGTATACTTCAGACTCAAACTTAGTGTGTGGGTTGATTGAACCTTTCGCAGAAAGTACTTGACCACGTTCAACGTCATCACGCTTAGTACCACGTAGAAGTGCACCAACGTTCTCACCTGCACGACCTTCGTCAAGCAGTTTACGGAACATCTCAACACCAGTACAAGTAGTAAGAGTTGTCTCTTTGATACCAACGATTTCTACTTCGTCACCTACACGTAGGATACCGCGCTCGATACGACCAGTTACAACAGTACCACGACCTTGAATTGAGAATACGTCTTCAATTGGTAGTAGGAACGGTTGGTCTACTGCACGCTCTGGCTCTGGGATGTAAGAATCTAGTGCTTCTGCAAGCTCAACAATCTTGTCTTCCCACTGCTTCTCGCCGTTTAGTGCGCCAAGTGCAGAACCTTGGATAACTGGTAGGTCATCACCTGGGAAGTCGTATTCAGAAAGAAGTTCACGAACTTCCATCTCAACTAGCTCAAGTAGCTCTTCGTCATCAACCATGTCACATTTGTTCATGAATACGATGATGTAAGGGATACCAACTTGACGACCAAGTAGGATGTGCTCACGAGTTTGAGGCATAGGGCCGTCAGTCGCAGCAACAACTAGGATGCCGCCGTCCATTTGTGCAGCACCAGTGATCATGTTTTTAACATAATCCGCGTGTCCTGGACAGTCTACGTGTGCGTAGTGACGTGATGGAGTGTCGTACTCAACGTGAGAAGTAGCGATTGTGATACCGCGCTCACGCTCTTCTGGAGCGTTATCGATAGATGCGAAATCTTTAGCAACACCACCGTACACTTTTGAAAGTGTAGTACAGATAGCAGCAGTTAGAGTTGTTTTACCGTGGTCAACGTGGCCGATAGTACCAACGTTTACGTGCGGTTTCGTACGTTCAAATTTTTCTTTAGACATGGGGTGTCCCTCTAGGTACGGATTAGGTGGCTTACAATAAGACCACGCAACCAAAAAATGGTTTTCTTAATTAAAAGGAGAAGAAGCTTTAGACTGGTGCTAATACTCAGAGTCGAACTGGTGTCTTCACCCTTTACTAAGGGTGTAATCTACCGACTGAGCTTATATCAGCACACAAAATGAGTTGGAGCGTGCAGCGGGAATCGAACCCGCATCATCAGCTTGGAAGGCTGAGGTAATAGCCATTATACGATGCACGCAACACGTAACTCTGTTTGAGCTATTTAACCTTTAGAATATGGTGGAGGGGGACGGATTCGAACCATCGAAGGCAGTGCCGGCAGATTTACAGTCTGCTCCCTTTGGCCACTCGGGAACCCCTCCAAATTTTGAGCTTTCTCTCGCTTACCTTATTGGAAGGGAGAAAGTGGTGCCGACTACCGGAGTCGAACTGGTGACCTACTGATTACAAGTCAGTTGCTCTACCTACTGAGCTAAGTCGGCACAAGTGGGGCGCATTTTATTGAATGATTTTCCACCTTGCAATAGCAAATTGAAAAAAAATGAAAAAATCTCGTCTCAAATTCCTCTATACCGCTATTTCGCTCAAGGTTTCTGTCTTTAACTCGTATCTAACACAGGAAGATATTTTATTTATCTAGCGCTTGATGTATTTTCCATGCTCTTATTTTGTTATCCACTGTAGAGTTTTGTATGAGCCCATTTATGTCATTTGACCGCGAACGCTGGTCGGAGTTAAGGAATTCAGTTCCTATGACACTTTCTGAAAGCGACTTAAAAGAGCTTCAAGGCATCAATGAAAAGCTCACTATGGAAGAAGCTGTGGAGATCTATTTACCGCTATCTCGTCTATTGAACCTCTATGTGGCAGCCAGACAAAACAGAAATTCAATACTTCATCAATTTCTTGATAAGAAAGAAAAAGCGCCACCTTTCATCATCGGTATCGCAGGTAGTGTTGCGGTTGGCAAAAGTACAACGGCTCGATTGCTCAAGGCATTATTATCACGTTGGGAGAATCATCCAAAGGTCGAGCTTGTGACCACAGATGGTTTCTTGTATCCAAATGAAGTTTTGGAAGAAAAAGGCTTAATGAGCAAGAAAGGGTTTCCCGAATCCTACGACATCAAACGTTTAGTGAAGTTTGTCTCGGATGTAAAAGCATGCCAAAGAAATGTCACCGCACCGGTATACTCGCATCTTACTTATAACATCACAGATGAGGAAAAATGCGTTGACCTGCCAGATGTGCTTATTATTGAAGGGCTTAATGTCTTACAGACAGGCATGAACTACCCACACGAGCCGCATCGTGTATTTATCTCCGATTTCCTCGACTTTTCACTCTACGTTGATGCTGATAGTCAACAAATTAAAGAGTGGTACATCAATCGTTTTTTCAAATTCCGCGATGGTGCGTTTACTAAACCAGGTTCATATTTTAGTCATTACACTAAGCTATCAAACCAAGCGGCATTGGACAAAGCGGAAGGTATCTGGAGTTCAATCAATGGCTTGAACCTTGAACAAAATATCCTTCCGACAAGAGAAAGAGCGCACCTGATTCTGCGAAAAGGAGCAGATCATATGGTTGAAGAAGTGTTACTCAGAAAATAATGCGCCTTAACCGCCTTTTCGTAACGATATTTCGCCGCCAATATAACTCTCTATGCCATTATCGGTTTTAAGTAGTACAGCACCTTGTTCATCAATCCCCTGAACAATACCTTCAATTTCTCTAGGTCCAATAATGAGCTTTACATTGCGACCTAAGAAGTTATCCAAGCGATTCCAACGAGCGACAAAATTCGACATCCCTTTCAGCTCATAGTCGACGAGAGCTTTGTCCCAAGCATTAATCAGAGTCTGAGCCAAATGGTTGCGATCCGGCACTTTACCACCGCAAACTTCTTTGAGAGAGGTCCAAGGCTGGCCAATTCCGGAGGTTTTTGGATCCATTGATAGGTTTAACCCCAAGCCAATAACGATATGAGCAGCGCCACCGGACTGTCCTGATAATTCCACCAAGATACCCGCAAGCTTCTTATCATTATGATAAAGGTCATTTGGCCATTTCAGCTTAACACCCTCAACGCCCATCACTTCTAAAGCTTCAACAACGGCAACACCAACAACAAGGCTTAACCCCATAGCTGCAGCCATACCAGCATCTAATCTCCAATACATGGATAGGTATAGATTCGCACCGAATGGGGACACCCACTCTCGCCCACGACGTCCACGACCTGCAGATTGATATTCTGCAACACAAACAGAGCCTGATTTAAGGGTATTCGTGCGTTCTAATAGATGCTGGTTTGTTGAACCAATAATAGAAATAAGATCAAGAGAAGCATCGTGGCTTACTGCTGACAGTTTCTGTTGGTCAAGCATGTCTAATCGTTCAGCTAACTTGTAACCCTTACCTTGCACGCGATAAATATCCAAACCCCACTCTTGAATACCTTTAATATGCTTACTGATAGCCGCTCGTGATACGCCAATCATCTCACCGAGATCTTCTCCAGAGTGAAACTCACCATCGGCCAGGCATTTCAACAGTGCGAGCTTAGTCGTGTGCTCCTTCATGCCAACGCCTCCAAAGCTCTATCTAGGTTTGTCTCGCTGTCTCGTCCTATAAATCGCACTTCATGCTCCAATCGAATATCGAATTTTTTCAATACAGACCGACGAATCCGCTCCGCAAGCTTAAGGATGTCCGCAGCAGAAGCCTCGTCATAATTGATGATCACCAATGCTTGATTTGGATGGACTTGAGCTCCTCCTTCAACCACACCTTTGAGCCGACATTGATCAATAAGCCACCCAGCGGCGACTTTGATCATGTCGTTACTCTCATAGCCGACGATGTCTGGGTACAAAACCAACAAACGATCAAAGTGGTCTTTGGTGATCACGGGGTTTTTGAAAAAGCTACCGGCATTGCCTTGTACTGATGGATCGGGCAACTTGCTTGAACGAATGGCACATACTTTTTCAAATATCACGCTAGGAGAAAGTGTCTCCGCAGGCAAACTTTTAAGCGGACCGTAGTGATTACAGGGCTTCCACTCTTTCGGCAGTATTAAACCAATAGCGACAACAATCGCTTTTCCATAGAGAGCGTGTTTAAAAATAGAATCTCGATAACCAAAGAAGCACTCCTCTTTATTTAATCGCTTAACTGTATAAGTATCCAGACATAGAATATCGACGTATTCACAGATGTCTTGTAGTTCAACGCCATACGCGCCAATATTCTGAATCGGCGCTGAGCCTGAACAGCCCGGTATCATTGCTAGGTTTTCTAGACCACCCAGACCTTTATCAACACTCCACTTAACCAAGCTAGGCCAATCCTCACCGCCATTAACATGTAATAGATGATGAGTCGTTGTCTCGGCTAGCTTAATCCCAACTAGCTGATTCACAACAACCAGTCCAGCAAAGTGTTCGGTGAAAAGCATATTACTGCCCTTACCTAATATTAACTTAGGTCTGGTTGACCACTTTGGATCCTTGTAAATCGAAATCAGCTCTTCAATAGTGGTCACTTCGACCAACGCATCACACGTCTGGTCGATGGAAAAAGTATGAGCATTTTTTAAACTTGCATTGAGATGGAATTGCATGACGATATTCAATTAACTTACACTGTGATCATTCTACAGCAGATAAACCAGTGGCGCAGTGACAGAATGAGCAATGTCATCATTACCCAGTTAGATCCAGTAAAGGTTCCCCTAGTTAAACGTTTCTATAAAGAACATTATCCAATAGGGAAAGCCAACAAGAGTGAACTTATCTACTCGCTATCACTTGATAATGAGCTTTGCGGCGTCGTGCGTTTTCGAGTGATAGAAGATGCGCGCTTACTTACCGGCATGGCGATTTCAAAGCAACATCGTGGTAAGCATCTAGGCTCTAAGCTTATGGACTATTGTGCTAAACACACGTTGACCAACAACGATTACTGCTTTGCTTACGCTTATCTCATTAACTTCTACACCCGACATCAGTTCGTACCAATCCCCGCTAAAGAACTACCAAATGGTTTAAAGGTTTTATTCGAGCGCTATTCAAATAGCGGAAAAGATCTCATTCCTATGCATTATCAGCAAAATTGTTAGAGAATGACTCGATTATCTAGTATTTGATGCTATGCCTTTGGTAAAATTAAAGGTTCGCAATTTTGCATATTTATAAGGTAAAACAGTCAATATGATTGCCAGTAGGAATCCATTCATACAGTTGCCAACCATAGCGCAGAATCCTGACAAGTTTGAAGTACTACTATCAGCACAAGAGTTTCGAGTTCGTTTACTTAATGAGATAGCTCGCGCAACGACTCGTATTAGTTTAGTCGCTTTGTACCTTGAAGATGATGAGGCTGGCCGTGAGATCCTAACTGCCTTATATGAAGCAAAGCAAAAGAATCCAGAACTAGACGTGAGTGTATGTGTCGATTGGCACAGAGCGCAACGTGGATTGATTGGCGCAGAGTCCTCTGAAGGCAACGCGGCAATGTATAAAGAGTTTGCTGAAAAGTATCAGCACCCTGTACCTGTCTATGGTATCCCGGTTCGCGGCAAAGAAGTCTTTGGTGTGTTACATCTAAAAGGCTTTATCGTCGATGATAACGTGATATATAGCGGTGCCAGTCTTAATAATATCTATCTTAATTACCATGACCGTTATCGCTTTGACCGCTACCATGTTTTAAACAACGCAGCGCTTGCAGATTCAATGTTTGCGTATGTACACGATCAGATGGTCCCAGACAGTGCGGTTTACGACTTAGCTGATAAAAACAAGCCAATCACAAAAGAACTAAAACCAACAATTCGTCAGTTCCGCGCATCACTTGCGAGATCTCAGTATAAGTTCGATGGGCAAGATGTATCTCCAGAGCAAGTCGCCGTTACGCCATTAGTCGGAATAGGTAAAAGACGTAACCGTTTGAATCAAGGAATCAACCAACTCATTGCCCAAGCTAAAGATGAGATATTCATCTGTACCCCCTACTTCAATTTCCCTCCTAGCTTAGCTAAGGAAGTTAAGAAGGCGTTAAAACGCGGAGTCAAGGTTAGTATTGTTGTTGGTGATAAAACAGCGAACGATTTTTTTATTTCACCAGAAGAAGAGTTCAAAACAATTGGTGGATTACCATACCTTTATGAGTTGAACCTACGCCGTTTTGCCAAAGCAAATGAAGCGAATATCGCCAGTCGCAATCTATCGATCCGCCTTTGGAAACATGACTCCAATAGTTTTCATCTTAAAGGTATTTGGGTCGATAAACGCTATATGCTGCTAACAGGTAGTAACCTAAATCCTAGAGCATGGAAACTTGATCTAGAGAACGGTATATTTATCCAAGACAATTACCATCATCTAACCGATAAGTTCCAAGCTGAGGTTGATAATATCCTTCAACATACCCAGTTAATTTGCACTTATAAACAGTTAGACAAGATAGATAGCTACCCGGTGGAAGTGCAGAAACTACTTCGCAAGATAACTCGAGTGAAAGCCGACAGAGTACTCAAACAAATACTTTAAGTTTCTTTCTAGCTATTATCTAGGTGCCCAGCCTCATCGCTGGGCATTTTATTCTAGGTAAGAAGCTTAAAATTAATATCAAATGGCTATATCTATTCTGAAATCATGTCCTCAAGAGCTTACTACCATCCACTCACAGCAATGGTATTTAGGTAACTCTTAACAAACCTCAGATTCGATAAGACTTTGATGTAATACCAATTCCGTTAATTTTGTGATCTAATGTGATTTCTTAAAAGGAATCCTTATGAAGCATGATTTTCCGAGTCTGATGAATTCCACATCCAATGCTCGACTTAGAATACGTTATTTATCCGTCTCTCATTTTGTTGACGGTAAAAGTCGCACTCAAATAGCTAAGTACCTTAAAGTTAGCAGAGTAAGCGTCAATAAATGGATCAAAGCATATCTCGACAATGGTCTTAAAGGACTTCAAGAGAAACCACATTTAGGTAGACCTCATCGCCTAACAGACGAGCAAAAGTCACAACTCAAAGAATATGTTATCGAACATGCCGTAAATGAGAATGGCGGTCGCCTTCAAGCGAGAGACATTGGGCGCTATATAGAAAGCAACTTCAATACATCCTATAAAAAGTCGGCGCTCTATCAGTTATTACATAACATAGGCTTGAGTTGGATTACTACTCGTTCCAAACATCCTAAGCAATCAGTTGAAGCTCAAGCAGCTTTTAAAAAAATTCCCAATCGAAACGATCCTTAAGCTCCCGGGTCACATCCCCTTAAAAGAGGTTCAAATATGGTTTCAAGACGAGGCTAGATTTGGTCAACGCAATACAACAACGCGAATATGGACAGAGAAGGTACGCGCCCTAGAGTAGTACAACAACAGCAATTTGAGTATGCATACCTTTTCGGAGCTGTATGTGTCACGACAGGAGAAGCTGAAGCTATAGTGGTTCCCCTGAGCAATATGGAAGCAATGAAAGAGCAACTCAGATTAATTTCTCAAGCCACACCAGTTGGTAAGCATGCAGTTGTGATCATGGATCAAGCGAGTTGGCACCAAAGCTATCTTGCAGATGAATTTGAGAACCTCACCATAATTCATATCCCACCTTATTCTCCCGAACTTAACCCTATAGAACAGGTA